>JBDNBB010000123.1:0-12330 GCA_039768135.1 Polaribacter sp. | reverse complement strand
ACAATCTAATATAGAGACAGAGAAGTTAGACTCTTTAAAAGTTTACAATAATGCTTTTATTATTTCTAAAGATTCTATTGTGAATAAAGACTATAATCAGATAAAAGGGAGAAATATGTTTGGTAAATTTGAGGCTAATAAACTTAAATTACTTTTAGTAAAAGGGAATGCAGAATCAATTTATTTTAATAGAAATGCAGAAACTCAAAAACTAGAAACAATTACCAAAGAAGTTTCTAGTAATATAGAATTTACACTTGTTAATGGAGAAATACAAACAATCAAGTATCTTAAAAGTACAGACGGTAAAACATACCCTCCTTCTCAATTAGATCCTGAAGGGAGAATTATAAAAGGTTTTGTATGGAGAGAAGATGAACAGCCTAAGAAAAAAGAAGATATTTTTATTAAAGATATTACTTCTAATAAACTGCCTATTAAAAAGAAAGTTTTAGAAAAACCCTCTTTGTTCATTGATGAAAAAACAAAGGATAAAAAGAAGGGAAAAAAGAAAACTGCAATATCTATCATTGGTCAATAATTTGAAATCAGATTTTTACAAATATCAAGCACAAACAACTCCTCACCCATTAGCAATAGAAATTTCTCATGCAAATGGTTCTTACATATATGATAACAATAATAAAGCTCATTTAGATTTTGTTGCAGGAGTTTCTGCAAATAGTTTAGGTCATAATCATCCTAAAGTTACTGATGCAATTAAAAATCAGTTAGATGCATACGCACATGTTATGGTTTATGGAGAATTTATTCAACAGCCACAAGTCTCATTATGCAAAAAAATAGCCTCTACTCTGCCTGAATCATTGCAGTCTGTATATGTTACCAATTCTGGAACTGAAGCTACAGAAGGTGCTCTAAAACTCGCTAAAAGAGTAACAGGAAGATCAGAAATAATTGCTGCTAAAAATTCTTATCATGGAAATACACAAGGTTCTATGAGTGTTTCTGGCGTAGAAAAACAAAATGCTGCTTTTAGACCATTAATACCAGGCACAAAATTTATCGCTTTTAACTGCAATTTTTGTTTAGAACAAATCACAAACAAAACTGCAGCTGTCATTTTAGAAACTATTCAAGGTGGTGCTGGCTTCATTGAGCCTTACTCTAATTATTTGACGAATGTAAAAACTAAATGTGATGAAGTTGGAGCACTTTTAATTCTAGATGAAATTCAAACAGGAATTGGTAGAACAGGTAAATTTTGGGGTTTTGAAAATTACAATGTTACTCCAGATATTATTATTACAGGAAAAGGTTTAGGAGGTGGTATGCCTATTGGTGCTTTTATTGCTTCTCAAGATAGAATGAGTTTGCTAAAAGACAACCCTAAATTAGGACATATATCTACATTTGCAGGTCATCCAGTAATTGCTGCAGCTGCTAATGCTACTCTAGACGTTATTTTAGAAGATGATTTAGTTTCAGAATGCTTACGTAAAGAAAAAATTATAAGAAACCACTTGCTACATTCAGCTATTTTAGAAATTAGAGGTAAAGGTTTAATGTTAGCTGCAATTATTGAAACTCCAGAATTAGCAGCAAAAATTATTTTGAAATGTTTAGATAAAGGTCTTATTCTATTTTTCTTATTATTTGAAGGTAGAGCAATGAGAATAACTCCACCTCTAACTATTTCAGATGAAGAATTAATAAAAGGTTGCCAAATTATAGTTGATACAATAGAAGAATGCATTTAAATAAAAAGTAGCTTTTAAATCTTTCTGATTCTTTTATTTTTGTAAAATGAATCAACAGCAACAAAACACCAAAAAACTTCAGAAATCTGTAGCTCAGGCTATAAAACAATACTCCATGATTGAAAATGGAGATAAAATTATGGTTTGTTTATCAGGTGGAAAAGATAGCTATACCATGTTAGATATGCTCCTTTACTTTCAAAAAGTAGCTCCTGTTCATTTTGATTTAATTGCTGTTAATTTAGATCAGAAACAACCAGGTTTTCCTGAAGAAGTCTTGCCTAATTATTTAAGTGAACTTCAAGTAGCCTATAAAATTATTGAAAAAAACACCTACAAAGTGGTTATGGATAAAACTCCTGAAGGCAAAACTACTTGCAGTCTTTGCTCTAGATTACGAAGAGGAACCTTATACGAAGCAGCCAAAGATTTAGGTTGTAATAAGTTAGCTTTAGGTCATCATAAAAACGATATTTTAGAAACATTCTTTCTTAACTTTTTCTTTTCTGGAAAGTTAGAAACAATGCCTCCTAAATTTAAAAATGATGCTGGGGATTTAGTAATTTTAAGACCACTAGCCTTTTGTAATGAAACTGATATAGAAGAGTTTTCTTATCATAGAAATTATCCAATAATTCCATGTAATTTATGCGGTTCTCAAGAAAACTTACAACGTAAAAAAGTTAAAGAAATGATTTCTAACTGGGAACAAGAATTCCCTAATAGAAATGCAATTATGATGAATGCTCTACAAAATGTTTCTCCTTCTCATTTATTAGATACAGCACTGTATGATTTTAACAGCTTGAAGAACAAACAAAATGAAACTACTCTAATTAGTTAATTCAACTTTAGTAGCTATCAACTTTAGAGTTAACCTATTAAATCTAATAAATAGTAAAATTGAAGCTGTAGTTAAGCCTGCTAACAAACCTAACCAAATACCAAAACTACCATACATTTCTTCAGATCCTAAATAGTAAGAAACAGGAAAACCAACACACCAATAAGAAATAAAGGTTAATATAGTTGGAATTTTTACATCTTGTAAACCACGTAAAGCACCTAAAACCACTACTTGGATACTATCTGAAATTTGAAAAAATGCTGCTGCAATTAAAAGCTTAGATGCAATAGAAATTACTTCCATATTGTCTGCATAGTTTAGCTCATCTCCCAAATCTACATAAATAGTTGGCATAACTTTATGAAAGATAAAAAATAGAATTGCAAAGACGGTTGCAAAAATCATCCCTAGTAAAAAGATTGAGAATGCTATTCTTCTTAACTCCTTGAAATTTTGCAATCCTTTTTGATTACCTACTCTTATCATAGATGCAACACTTAAACCCATAGCCACCATAAATGTCATAGATGATAAATTCAATGCAATTTGATTTGCTGCTTGTGGATTTTTACCTAAAAGACCACTAAGCCAAATAGCTCCAGTAAATATGGCTACTTCAAAAAACATTTGCATTGCACTTAAAGTACCCAAATTTATTATTTTCTTAATCATAAGAATATCTAAAACAAAGAATTTTAGGTTATTCATAATTCGTTTTGATCTTTTCTTATAACTTAATAACAGCCACAAATAAATAACCATAATAATTCTTGAGGCTAATGTTCCATAAGCTGCACCAACAATACCTAATTCTGGAAAACTAAACTTTCCAAAAATGAATAAATAATTTAAAACTACATTTACAATATTTGCAATTAAAGTAGCATACATTGGATATTTAGTCATAGACATACCATCACTAAATTGCTTTATTGCTTGGAAAATAATCAATGGAATTAAAGAGAATGCAACTAAATCTAAATAAGGTATAGCTAAAGCAACTACTTCTTCTGGCTGCTGCATTAAATACATTAATGGTTTAGCAAAAAACACCATAAGAAATAGTAATATTCCAAGAACAGTACATAAGAATAATCCATTTTTAAAAGTAGATCTAGCTTGCTGCAAGTTATTAGAAGAATCAGCTTCTGCAATTAATGGAGTAATTGCTGTAGAAAAACCTATTCCAATAGACATAGCAATAAACATAAAGCTATTTCCTAAAGACACAGCAGCCAATTCTGCAGTTCCTAATTGCCCAACCATAATATTATCTATAAAAGCTACAAATGTATGACCTAACATTCCTAACATTACAGGTGCTGCAAGCTTCCAATTATATTTAAATTCTGATGTATATTGAGCTAAATTCACTAAAAAAATTCTATTTTAGTTTGCGAAGATACATATTAGAAATGCATTTTTTTAAGGAGAACTTCACAGTTTTAAAATAATAGTATCAATAAAATTAATTACTTTTGAATAAAATAAATTTACAAAAATGGCAGAAATAACATTAGGAGGAAATCCTATAAATACAGTAGGAAATTTACCAAAAGTTAGTGAGAAAGCATTAGATTTTAAATTAAAAACAGTTGAGCTAAAAGAAAAATCTTTAGCAGATTATGCTGGTAAAAACATCATTCTAAATATTTTTCCTAGTGTAGATACAGGCGTTTGTGCACAATCAGTAAGAGAATTTAATAAAAAAGCCTCAGAATTAAAAAATACTGTAGTGCTTTGTATCTCTAGAGATTTACCTTTTGCACAAGCTCGTTTTTGTGGAGCTGAAGGTATCGAAAATGTAGAAATGCTGTCGGATTTTGAAAATGGAGCTTTTGGAAAAGATTACGGAGCAACAATTTTAGATAGTGCCTTTAAAGGGCTACACTCAAGGGCTATTGTTGTTATAGATGCAAATGGTATTGTAATTTACTCAGAACAAGTATCTGAGATTGGTAATGAACCAAATTATGATGGCCCCCTTAAAGTACTTTAAAATGAAGGATCCAAATGATGGTTTTTTTTTAGGCCGATTAAAAAGTTTAAAGTTTGCTTTTAAAGGTTTATGGATATTAGTTACAACAGAAGACAGCATAAAAGTACAGCTATTTGTTTCTTTAATTGCTTTTATTTTAGGTGTTGTATTTCAAATATCACTTATAGAATGGGCTATACAGTTTTTAGCGATTGGATTAGTTCTAGTAGCAGAAGCTGCTAATTCTGCTATAGAAGAAGTTTCAGACTTTATACATCCAGAATTCAATGAGAAAATAGGAAAAATAAAAGATATTGCTGCAGGGACTCCAACATTTGCTGCAATAATATCACTAATAATTGCAGGTATTATTTATGTTCCTAAAGTGCTAATATTATTTTAAGCAAATATGTATATTTACTTTTTAATTATTATGAATTTTTAATGCCAAAAATAAAATCTAACACTTCAAAAAAAAACAACTTAAAAGAAGGTAAAAAACCTTTTTTTTATTTCTTAATTACTAGACAATCACAAAACATATTAGGTTTGTTTTTAGTTTTATTTTCATTGTTTTTATGTATTGCTTTTGTTTCTTTCTTTTTTAATTGGCAAACAGATCAAAGTACGCTGCAACACTTTACAGACAAAACAGTAAAGAGTAAAAATCTTTTAGGAAAAATAGGTGCTAACCTTAGTCACTTTTTTATTTATAAAGGATTTGGACTTGCCGCTTTTGTTATAGCGTATCAAATATTTATTACTGGTGCTTACATTATTATAAAAAGAAAACTTTCTAAGATTGTTATTTCTTGGAATTGGGGTTTAATTGCTATGCTATGGTTTACTATAACGCTTGGTTTTTTAAGAAAAGAATACGCTTTATTTTCTGGGGTTGTAGGTTTTGAAGTAAATAGTTACTTACAAACTTTTTTAGGTAAAACAGGACTAAGTATTTTGCTATTCTTTTTATTTCTTACATATATTATAATAAGATATAAATTAAGTATCGATACATATTTAGAAAATTGGAAAGCAAAAAGAATCGAAAGACAGGAAAATACGAGAAGTAATACCTCCTTAGCACAAGAAGATATAGAAACAACGATAAATAATGAAGTTGATAGTAACAGCATAACCGATATCGAAGAAACAAAATCTGAATTTGAATTATCTGTGGCAGATTTAAAACCCACAATTACAAACCATTCTGAAGTTAAAGAAAAAAAAGAGCTAGAATTACTTGTTGAACTAGACACTACTACTCCAATTCCTGCTGCAAAAGAAATTTATAAAGATAAGAGTGATGTAGCTATAGACATTGAGGTTTATGAAGAGGAAGAACACTCTACAGAAAACCTATCAGATAAAATTTTAAAAGATTTTGGGGAATTCGATCCTACTTTAGAGTTATCTAATTTTCGTTTTCCTACTTTTAATCTTCTTAAACAATACAACGAAAGTATTTCTATAGATCCAGAAGAGTTAGAAGCAAATAAGAACAAAATAGTTGAGACTTTAAAGAACTATAAAATTGGTATTGCAGAAATTAAAGCTACTGTTGGACCTACAATTACGCTTTATGAGATTGTACCTGAAGCAGGAATTCGAATATCTAAAATTAAAAATTTAGAAGATGATATTGCACTTTCTTTATCTGCACTTGGTATTAGAATTATAGCTCCTATACCAGGAAAAGGAACAATTGGTATAGAGGTTCCTAATAAGAATGCAACAATTGTTTCTATGCATTCTGCTATTTCATCAAAAAAATTCCAAGAATCTCGAATGGAACTTCCTATTGCATTAGGTAAAACCATCTCGAATGAAACATTTGTAGTAGATTTAGCTAAGATGCCTCACTTGCTAATGGCAGGGGCAACAGGACAAGGAAAATCTGTTGGTTTAAATGCTGTTTTAACATCATTATTATACAAAAAACATCCTGCAGAGGTGAAATTTGTTTTAGTAGATCCAAAAAAAGTAGAACTTACACTATTTAATAAAATAGAAAGACATTATTTAGCAAAACTGCCAGATTCAGAAGATGCAATTATTACAGATACAACCAAGGTTGTCCACACCTTAAACTCTTTATGTATAGAAATGGACAATCGTTACGATTTATTAAAATCGGCAATGGTTAGAAATATAAAGGAATACAATCAAAAATTTAAAAAACGAAAATTAAATCCTAATGATGGTCATCAATTTTTACCTTACATTGTATTAGTAATTGATGAGTTTGCTGATTTAATTATGACTGCCGGTAAAGAAGTCGAAACACCAATTGCAAGACTAGCACAACTAGCTAGAGCAATTGGTATACATCTAATTGTTGCAACACAAAGACCTTCTGTAAATGTAATTACAGGTATTATAAAAGCTAATTTTCCTGCACGAATTGCTTTTAGAGTAACCTCAAAAATAGATTCGAGAACAATTTTAGATGCTGGTGGTGCAGATCAGCTTATTGGACGTGGAGATTTACTATATACAAATGGCAATGCTATTACAAGAATACAATGTGCATTTGTAGATACACCAGAAGTTGAAAAAATAACGGATTTTATTGGATCTCAAAAGGCATATTCAGAAGCACATTTATTGCCAGAATATATAGATGATGAAAATGGCACAAGTATTGATGTAGATATTGAAGATAGAGATAAACTCTTTAAAGAAGCTGCAGAGATAATTATTACAGCTCAGCAAGGATCTGCATCATTATTACAAAGAAAATTAAAACTAGGGTACAATAGAGCTGGAAGATTAATTGATCAATTAGAAGCAGCAGGAATTGTTGGAGGATTTGAAGGAAGTAAAGCAAGACAAGTTTTAATTCCAGATTTTATAGCATTAGAGCAACTTTTAGAAAACGAAAAAAACAAATAAAATAAAGGCTAAAGACACTAAAAATTTTACAATGAAAAAAATATTAATTTTATGTATTTACTTGCTTAGTTCAAGCTTTATTTTTTCGCAAAATTCTTTAGAAGCTAAATCAATCTTAGATGAAGTTTCTACAAAAATGAATGCGTACGAAAATATGTTTATTGGCTTTAGTCAAGTACTTATTAATGAAGATGCAGGAATATTAGAAGGTGATGAACCACCAATTAGGGGAGAAATAAATTTAATGGGAGAAAAATATAACCTAAAGTATTTAGGAAATCTGTTTATATATGACGCTAATAAGCTCTATATTATCAATAATGAAGAAAAAGAGATTTCTATTTCTGAAGGTGATTTAAGTGCAGATGATGGATTTATATACCCTTCTAAACTTTTTTCTTTTTACAAAGAAGGTTATAATTTTGAGATGGGAAAATTAGAAAATATAAACGGAAGAAAAATTCAATTTGTAAGTTTAAACCCAATTGATAGTGACTCTGATATTATTAAAGTTCAACTAGGTATTGATGCAAAAACAAAACACATCTATAAACTTATACAATTAGGTTCTAATGGAGCTAAAACAAGTTTTACCATTACAACTTTTAAAAGTAATCAACCAATTTCTGAAGATCTTTTTAAGTTTAGTAAACAGAAATATTTAGATCTAAAATACACGATTGATTAATTATTTCAATTAACAGAAAATTAATAGCATCTTACAGTTTAAGATGCTATTTTTGTTTTTTATGAAAATTTTAGATAGATACATCTTAAAGAGTTTTTTAGTTCCCTTTATAGCTACATTTTTAATTGTACTATTTGTCTTGGTTATGCAAGCTTTATGGCAGGCATTTGAAAATATTGCAGGGAAAGGCATAAGCGTTATTTTTATTTTAAAGTTTTTATACTACACTACTTTAATGATAATTCCACAAGCACTTCCTATTGGTGTCTTGTTATCATCTATAATGGCTTTAGGGAACTTAGGAGAGAACTATGAATTTGCTGCTGCAAAGTCAGCTGGAGTATCTTTACAAAGGTTAGTAAGACCAATTGGAATACTTGCAATTGCTTTAAGTGGGCTTAATTTTTTGTTTTTAAATAATGTTTTTCCATATGCCAACTTAAAACAAAAAAATTTATATTTAAATATAAAAAAGAAAAAACCAGCATTAGCTCTTGTACCTGGAAGTTTTAATTCAGATATACCTGGATATCAAATTAAGTTTGAAGAAAAATATGGCGAAGAGGAAAACTTATTAAAAAAAGTTTTAATTTATGATTTAACAAGCAACAGAGGTAACCAAAAAGTAATTACTGCAGAACGTGGTAAAATTGTTACAGAAGAAGGCAGTAGGTACATGACCTTTATTTTATATGATGGGAATTATTATGAAGAACATGTAAAATCTGCAAGAACTACTCTTAAAAGACAAAAAATGGCAGCTTCGGAAGCTTCTTTTAAAGAATATAAATTTAATATAGATATTGGAGACACTTTAGATGAAGGAAAGTTAGATTCTATAAACTCTGCCACTATACCAATGATGCTTTCTCTACAGCAGATTAAAGATACCATCCCAAAATTAAAAAATAATTATGATGAGGTTTTAAATTTACGTGCTAAAAATATTTACATCAGTAGTGCTGCGAAAGATCTTTATAATTATCCAGACTCTATTAAAAACAAAGGGTTAGACACAAATATTATTTCGAATTTCCAGCTTCAAGAAAAAATCACAATATTAAACTCAGCTTTAACAAAAAGTACAAGAGTCTTAAGCACCTTAAATAATAATACAGATAGTATTAAATGGAACAGAAAAATGGTGAATTATTATGATACTGAATATTATAATAGAATAGCATTTTCATTATCTTGTGTTATATTATTTTTTATTGGTGCTCCATTAGGATCTATTATAAGAAAAGGTGGTTTTGGTTTACCTATGATTTTAGCAATTGCAGTTTATGTACTTTATTTTTTTACCAATACATTTGGTAAAAATCTAGCTGAAGAAAGTTCTATATCAGCAATGTTAGGTTCATGGGTTTCTGCAATTTTAATGATTCCATTTGCTATACTATTAACTAATAGAGCTACTAAAGACAAAGGCCTTTTTAATTTAACTTCTTTCTTAAAACCTATTACAGACATAATTAAAAAAATGTTACCTAAAAAAGAGAATTAAACATAACAACAAACATGCTAAAACAAAATACAAAATTAAACACCATAGAGGAGGCAATAAATGATATCAGAAATGGTAAAGTTATAATTGTGGTAGATGATGAAAATAGAGAAAATGAAGGAGATTTTTTAGCAGCTGCAGAAAAAGTTACACCAGAAATGGTGAATTTTATGGCAACACATGGTAGAGGTTTAATTTGTACTCCACTAACTGAAAAACGCTGCAAAGAACTTGAACTAGGAATGATGGTTAACAACAACACAGATCCTATGGAAACTGCTTTTACAGTTTCAGTAGATTTACGCGGAAAAGGTGTTACCACAGGTATTTCTGCATCAGATAGAGCTTTAACCATTAACGCATTAATTGATAAAAAAACCAAACCTGCTGATTTAGCAAGACCAGGGCATATTTTTCCTTTAAAAGCAAAAGAAGGTGGTGTTTTACGAAGAACAGGGCATACTGAAGCAGCAATAGATTTTGCAAGACTAGCAGGTTTACAACCTGCAGGTGTTATTGTAGAAATTATGAATGAAGATGGTACAATGGCGCGTTTACCACAGCTTTTAAAAGTGGCCGATAAATTTGATATTAAAATAGTTTCTATAGAAGATTTAGTTGCTTATAGAATGGAGCACGACTCTTTAATAGAGAAAAAAGAAGATTTTGAAATTGAAACACGTTTTGGAAAGTTTCGCTTAAGAGCTTACCAACAAACAACAAATAGTCAAATACACATTGCTTTAACAAAAGGATCTTGGACAAATGATGATGGAGTGTTAACGAGAATAAATTCAACATTAGTAAACAATGATATTCTTGGAACATTAACGAATAATGCTGATAAAAAATTAGACCAGATGTTTCAGGTTATAAATGATGAAGGTAAAGGAGCCATTCTTTTTATCAATCAACAAAATCAATCCAAAAACTTGTTAAAACGATTAAATATACTGAAAGAAAACCAGAAAAATGGTGAACTGAAAGCACCAGCAATTACTATGGATCAAAGAGATTTTGGAATTGGAGCTCAAATTTTACACGATTTAAATATCAGCAAATTAAAACTATTAACTAACAACCAACAAGCCAAAAGAGTGGGTATGATTGGTTATGGTTTAGAAATTGTAGATTATATAACTTATTAGTAAAAAAGGGATAATTTAAATTATCTCTTTTTTATTTTCTTGTTTTAACTTAACTCCTTTTTTAAGTTATAAAAAATTTACCATTTTCTAATTCAATTGGCTTTTTATTCTTTTTAAATAACCTTGCAGTATAATCACCCTTTAAGCAAATTTCATTAGCGTTTACCTCTAGCCAACTTCCTTCTCTTAAACCTAAAACTGATGTTTCATTAAAGATATGAAACTCTTTAATTCTTGTTTCACGAGTTTCACCCATGTGTGTATTTCCTTCAATTGGATCTAAATAATGCGCATTAATATTAAAGGGAATACAACCCAATGTTTTAAAACTTGGTGGGTAAACAATTGGCATATCGTTTGTGTTTTTCATGTTCACACCACAAATATTGCTACCAGCACTTGTACCTAAATAAGGTGTGCCTAGTTCTATAACTTCTTTTAAAGTATCTATAACATCATTTTCATATAATTGATTTACCAATTCAAAAGTATTCCCACCTCCTGTAAAAATAGCTTTAGCATTTTTTAATGCTTCTTTAGGATTTTTAAATTCATGAATTCCTTTTACATCAATTCCAATATTGGCAAATGCTTTTTTTACAATAGCTGTATAAGTATCATAGGTAATTCCACTTGGCCTTGCATAGGGTATAAATAAAAGTGTTTTTGCTCCTTTAAAAAATGTTTTTAAAGTTGGTAACAAATACTCAAGGTACTTGCCTTCATAAATTGTAGATGTACTTGCAATAATCATTTTCTTCATACTTCAAAAATAAGTCATTTTTTATGGATTCCAATTCTTAAAATCATCACAAAAAACTAATGTATTTAAACCCATTAACAAAAGTTTATAAATGTCTTAATAGAATTTTAAGAGGTCTTAGGGTTTCTTTGTTTTAATGAAAAATCAACTACTACTCTACTTTTTATTTATATCTGTTGTTTCCTTTAGCCAACAAAGGCAGAATATTTTATCTGGAACTATATTGTTTCAAAATGAGGTAATTACTGATGTGCATATTATCAACAAAAACGCAAATCAAGGTTCAGCTTCTAATGATTTAGGAACGTTTGAAATTACTGTTTCAATTAATGATACTTTGATTGTATCTCACATCAACCTTCAAAAAAAAGAAATTATTATTACTCAAGAAATTTTTAAAAGTAAATCAATTATAATTCATTTAGAAGAAAAGGTTAATGAATTGAATGAAATTACCTTTGAAAGATCTACTGGTATTTTTTATGTTGATAAACAATATCTTAAGCCACCCACTGTAAATGCTAAAACACTTCATTTACCTTATGCAAATTCAGGTACAAAGAAAGATGAAAGTATTGTAAGTCTTCAATCTGGAGCTGCAATAAATTTAGAAAATTTAATAGGTGCTGTAAATGGAAGCAATAGAAGAAAAAAAATACTGAAGAAATTAACCTATGAAGATAAAATGTTAGAAAAAATTAGAAAACATTATACAGATGATTTCTTTATTACTGATTTAAATATCAAACAAGATGATATTAATGTATTCTTGAACTACTGTTT
>JBDNBB010000122.1:0-7983 GCA_039768135.1 Polaribacter sp. | reverse complement strand
TGATTATTAAAAGATACACTTACTGCAGTTTGATTTCCAATTCTTAGCATATTCACTAAATCATTATTAGACATGCCCTTACTTAATATGTATCTACCAGATTTTACTTTGGTAAAACTTTTTTTTGAGGCCAACCACAAAAAGTAATTAGGTCTATTAGAAATAGGAGCAATTTTCTTATTTATATCAATTAAGTTATCAGTTTCATTAACAAAAAGAACAGTTTTTTTCTTTATAGCTTCACCAAAAATGTTTTGATAGTAAGTAAATACAACTAAAGCTAAACCTATAAAAGTAATTGCAGCTATAATGGCTATTTTCTTTTTCAAATTGTAATAATCTTAAATTTTAACAAAACTAATCATTTATCAATTGGTATAAAATTTCATCTTTAAAATTTCCTTGAGATGAAATCCAGTCTTTTTTTACGCCAACCTTAGTAAAGTTTTTACTTTCAAACAACTTGATACTTTTAGTATTGTCAGTAGTAATATTTGCATAAAGTTGATGCAGTTCTAAATGAGAAAAAGTATACTTGATAAGTAACTCTAAAGATTCACTTGCAAAGCCTTTGTGTTGAAATGCTGGGTCAATTAATATACCAATTCCTGCTCTTTTATGTTTCGGATTAAAATCAAACAGATCAATTAAGCCTATATTTTTGCGAGTTAAAGTATCTACGATCATTAAACGCAGCTGTTTTGCTGCAAAAACATCTAAATGCACATTTTCTAAATATTGTTTTAAGACATATTTAGAAAATGGAGTTTGTGTATGGCTAACTTCCCAAAAAGTTTCGTTGTTTTCAATTTCAAATAAATACTCCAAATCTTCAGGCTCTAAAGCTCTTAAAAAAACCGAATTACCTTTTAGTGTTTTCATTAAATTGATATTTCTCCTTTAAACACAAATGTAGCTGGTCCTTTTAGAAAAATATTTTTATATGAACCATTTTCTTCAGAAAACGATACTTTTAAATGTCCTCCTTCTACAGGTAAAGAAATTAAATTACTATTTGTTTTCTTGGTTTTATGCATGGCAATTGCAACAGCTGTTACTCCGGTTCCGCAAGCTAAAGTTTCATTCTCAACTCCTTTTTCATAAGTTCTAACTCTAAATGTATTCTCATTTATTTGTTGCACAAAGTTTACATTGCTTCCCGGGTTTGCATAAGAATACCTTATTTTTTTACCATTTTCAAATACTGGATAATTATCTATAGAGTCTACCAGTTCTACATGATGCTGTGTACCTGTATATGTAAATACTGCATTTTCTTTAACCTCAATTTCATTAACATCTATCATTTGTAAAGAAATTAGATCATTATTTATTTCAGCAAAATGAGAGCCATCAATTGCAATAAAAGTAGTTTTGTCAGTAATCATCTTTAAATGTTTTGCAAAAGCTACAGCACATCTAGCTCCATTTCCACAAAAAGTTTCACTACCATCTGCATTAAAATATATCATTTTAAAATCATACTCTTTATCTTCTTCTATAAGTATAATACCATCTGCACCAATTCCAAAGTGTCTATTGCAAATTTGTGAAATTTTTTCAGTATTTTTTTTTGGAAAGATTTTTGTTCTGTTATCAATCATAACAAAATCATTTCCTGTTCCTTGATATTTTAAAAAAGGTAAATTCATATAACAAAGGTAATGATTTACGTATAAAATTAGTTATGTTAAAACACGGTTAAAAACAGTTAAAACAAAGTTAAACAGAATTTTTGAAAATGTTAAAATTGTATTTTTACTTTATTAAAATTTAAAATTATGAAGAAATTTTTCAGTTTTTTAGGAATAGCATTTTTAGGAGGAGCTCTTACTTTAGGAGGATATAAAATGCTTTTTAATGAGCCATTGGTTCAAAATAATTTACAAGATGCTACTTTGCCAACAATACAGGCAAATTATAATTCATCATTAAGCACAAATTCGACTTCAATAGAAACAGCATCTATTGATTTTACAATTGCAGCAGAAAAAACAGTAAATGCTGTAGTGCATGTTAAAAATACCACGATTAAAACGCAACAAAGTCCTTTAGATATTTTCTTTGGTACAGGAAATGGTACAAGAAAATTTGAACAATTTGGTACAGGAAGTGGTGTAATTATTTCTGCAGATGGTTATATTGTTACAAACAATCACGTAATAGAAAATGCAAGTGCAATAGAAATTACTTTAAATAATAAGAAAAAGTATGAGGCAGAATTAATAGGTTCAGATGCTATTAATGACATAGCTTTATTAAAAATTGAAGCAGATATAGACTTGCCTTATACTCCTTTTACTAACTCAGATAGTGTAAAAATAGGGGAGTGGGTTTTGGCTGTTGGTAATCCATATAATTTAACATCTACAGTAACTGCAGGTATTGTAAGTGCAAAGGGAAGAGATTTAGAAGGAAATGGTAATATTGAATCTTTTATACAAACAGATGCAGCAGTTAATCCAGGTAATAGTGGAGGAGCTTTGGTAAATACAAGAGGAGAGTTGGTAGGTGTTAATACTGCAATATCATCTATAACAGGCTCATTTGTAGGATATTCTTTCGCAGTTCCTTCTAATATTGCCAAAAAAATTGTTGATGATTTATTAGAGTTTGGAGCAGTGCAAGAAGCAATTTTAGGAATTGGTATTGATAATAGATATGAAGATGAAGGCGTAAAAATTGGAAAGGTATATTATGATGAGGGTGCTCATAACAATCAATTTAAAGAAGGTGATATTATTAAAAGCATTAACAATGTAAAAATTTCCAAATTCTCTGAATTAAAAGGGCAGTTAACAGCTAAAAGACCTGGTGATTATGTAGATGTTACTATAGAAAGAAAAGGGGAGTTAATAACAAAAAAAGTAGTCTTAAATAAAAAAGATACTTTTAATTTAAGAACTTTAAATATTTCTTTGAAGGATGTAACTGCTAAAGAAAAAAAGAAGTTTGATATTAAAGGAGGGGCAAAGATTATTCAAAATAATAATAGAACTTTAAATTATTATGGAATAACAGAAGGCTATATCATTACAAAAGTGAACTCTAAATCAATAGCAGATGCTGCAGAAGCTACAAGAAAAATAGAAAATAGTAAGGTAAATAGAGGTACACCTTTATTTTTAGAGTTGATAAACCCAAAAGGAGAAATAGAGAAGATTGTTTTAAGATAAGATTTAAAAATCAAATTAAAAATCCTGATGTGAACATCAGGATTTTTTTTAGACTAAACTTTTCACGAAATCGATTTCGTGTTTTAAAAAAAAGAAATACTTTTGCAAAAAATTTTAAAATAGCAATACAACTATGTCATCAATTTTAGATTATGAAAAAGAAGTTTCTTCACAAGCACAAACGAGAAGAGCTACTGTAGAATTTATTAATATTGTAAATGATTTATGGTATGATAAATCTATTGAACTTGTACTTTTTAGAAATCCGTTAGTAGATAAAAGAGCTAGTGAGGTTTTAAACCTAATTGATTATGCAAAAGAATTTGTAAACAAACCAATTACAATACAAGATGCGTTAAGTATTGCAAGAGCTATACAAAAAATAGCTTTGCCATCATCAAAATTAGATATTGGTAAATTGGCTTACGAATGTCATTTAAATCCTAAGGGTTGTGAAGACAAAGTTGCCTTTGTAAAAAAACAATTACAGAATGTAACTGAAGCAAAAAATATAACTCCAAAAGATGTCGTATTGTATGGTTTTGGTAGAATTGGTAGATTATTAGCAAGAGAGTTAATGACAAAAATGGGTAAAGGTTCTCAATTAAGATTAAGAGCTGTTGTAACTCGTGGAGAAATTACTCAGGCAGTTTTAGATAAAAGAGCCTCTTTATTAAGCATAGACTCTGTTCATGGAGATTTTTTAGGAACTGTGCAAACAGATTTAGAAAACAAAGCTTTAATTATAAATGGTACTACTGTTCATATGATTTCTGCTAAAAACCCAGAAGATATAGATTATACAGCGTATAAAATTAACGACGCTCTAATTATAGATAATACAGGTGCTTTTAGAGATGATGTTGCTTTAGCAAGACATTTAAAAGCAAAAGGAGCTAGTAAAGTTTTATTAACTGCACCTGGTAAAGGAATACCAAATATTGTGCATGGAGTTAATCACATACAAAATGACCCAGATAAAGTAGATATTTTTTCTGCTGCATCTTGTACAACTAATGCAATAACACCTGTTTTAAAAGTATTAGAAGACAATTTCGGAATTAAGAAGGGACATTTAGAAACAATTCACGCTTATACGAATGATCAGAATTTAGTAGATAATATGCACTCTAAGTATAGAAGAGGTAGAGCTGCAGCATTAAATATGGTAATTACAGAAACTGGTGCAGGTAAAGCAGTAGCAAAAGCATTACCAGCTTTAGAAGGTAAATTAACTTCTAATGCAATTCGTGTTCCTGTACCAAATGGATCTTTAGCAATATTAAATTTACAATTAAGAAGACCTGTTACAACAGATGTTATTAATGCAATTTTAAAACAAAACGCTTTAGAAGGTGATTTAGTAGAACAAATTAAATACTCTTTAGATAACGAATTGGTTTCTTCAGATATTATTGGTTCTACAGCACCATCAATTTTTGATAGTAAAGCAACTATTACAGATGGAGATTCTATTGTAATTTATATATGGTATGACAATGAGTATGGATATTCTCATCAAGTAATGCGTTTGGCAAAACATATTGCAAAAGTTAGAAGATTTACTTATTATTAGTAGTAATTATATAAAAAGTAAAAACCCAAAACAATTTGTTTTGGGTTTTTACTTTTAGAATAATTTGCTTTTTTAGTTTCTTAGTTCTTTTAAATCAATACTTTCAAATATCTAAATCGAAAGTTCCATAAAATTCTTGGCTTAGATAATAAATTCTTAAAGAATTGTAAGAGGTTAGCTTTAGAAAAATTGCGTATTTTTATAGCGTATTTATCTTCTAATAATTGAAGAATTAAAGAAAGTATTGCAATAAAGTTTTATGAATATGAATGTTCAAGAAAAAATAATAGAATTACGAAACGAATTAAATGCACATAACTACAATTATTATGTACTAGATAATGCTACTATTTCCGATTTTGAGTTCGATATAAAATTGAAAGAACTAGAAAAGTTAGAACAAGAAAACCCTATCTTTTTTGATGCGAATTCTCCAACGCAAAGAGTAGGAGGTACCATTACTAAAAACTTCAAAACTGTTGTTCATAAGAATAGAATGTATTCTTTAGATAATTCTTATTCAAAAGAAGATTTATTAGATTGGGAAAAACGTATTCAGAAAATATTAGGTACATCAGAACTATCTTACACTTGCGAATTAAAATATGATGGAGCATCAATAAACTTAACTTATAAAAATGGTCAGTTTGTAAAAGCAGTTACAAGAGGTGATGGTTTCCAGGGTGATGAAGTAACTAATAATATTAAAACCATTTTATCAATTCCTTTAACTATTCAAAAAGACTTTGTTAGCAATTTTCAAATGCGTGGAGAAATTATTTTGCCTTTAGATGGTTTTAATAAAATGAATATAGAAAGAGTTGCTAATGGAGAAGAAGAATACAGAAACCCAAGAAATACAGCAAGTGGGAGTTTAAAATTACAAGACAGTACAGAAGTTGCAAAAAGACCTTTAGACTGTTTATTGTATCAGGTGGTTACATCAGAAAGAAAATATCAAACTCATTTTGAAAGTTTAGAGCAAGCAAGAAACGTAGGTTTTAAAGTCCCGGAGACTATAAAACTAGTAAACTCTATTGATGAAGTTTTCGACTTTGTAAATCTTTGGGATGCAAAAAGACATGATTTGCCTTATGAAACAGATGGTATTGTTATAAAAGTAAATAATTTACAACATCAAGAAGAATTAGGATATACATCAAAAGCTCCAAGATGGGCTATTGCTTATAAATTTAAAGCTGAGCAAGAAGCTACACTGTTAAATGAAATTACCTATCAAGTGGGTAGAACAGGTGCAATTACACCTGTCGCAAATTTAGAGCCAGTTCAATTGGCAGGTACAACCGTTAAAAGGGCTTCTTTGCATAATGCAGATCAAATAAAAAAGTTAGATATTAGAGTAGATGATACAGTTTTTGTAGAAAAAGGTGGAGAGATCATTCCTAAAATAGTAGGAGTTGATTTTTCGAAGCGTCCTAAAAACTCTGAGGTAACAGTTTATGCAGCTAATTGTCCTGAATGTAAAACACAATTAATAAGAACAGAAGGTGATGTAAAACATTATTGTCCTAATGAATTTGGATGTGCCCCTCAAATAACAGGTAGAATTCAGCATTTTATATCTAGAAAAGCTATGGATATTGATGGCTTAGGGGGAGAAACTGTAGATTTATTAAGAAAGGAAGGCTTAATTCAGAATTACGCAGATTTATATGATTTAACTGTGGAGAAAGTTTTGCCTTTAGAGAGAATAGCTGAGAAATCTGCACAAAATTTGATTGAAGGAATTATAAAGTCGAAAGAAATTCCGTTTGAAAAAGTATTATTTGCTTTAGGAATTCGTTTTGTTGGTGAAACTGTAGCTAAAAAATTGGCAAAACATTTCAAATCTATAGACAATTTAATGGCAGCAGATTTTGAAACTCTAATATCTGTAGATGAAATTGGTGATAGAATCGCACAAAGTATTATCGATTTCTCATCTAATTTAACTAGCGTACAATTGATAAATCGTTTAAAAGAAGTAGGTATTCAATTATCTGTTTCTGAAGAAAGCTTAAAAAATCAAACAGATAAATTAAAAGGTCAAATATTTGTAGTTTCTGGAGTTTTTCACCAAATGAGCAGAACAGAGCTTAAAAAAACAATTGAAGATAACGGAGGTAAAATAAGTTCCTCAATTTCTAAGAAAACAAATTTTATTGTTGCTGGTGATAATATGGGCCCTTCAAAATTGGTAAAAGCAGAAACTTTAGGTATAGCTATTATTTCAGAAGAAGAGTTTATAGATAAAATCGCTTAAAATACTTTGGCCCAATTAATGATTATTATTTAAAAGTTTGAGAAAAATACTATACATATATATAACGTGTTTCTCGTTGGTAGCTTTTTCCCAAAAGAAAGAGGTGTTGGATAGTCTTCCTCATAATATTGATGACTATATTTTTGTGAAACCTGGAGATAGTGTAACTTTTAAGCTGAATGAGTTTACGTTATTACCAAGACAAAAATTTCAGTCAAAAGATGATATTCGTTATTATTTATGGTTTAGAAGAAAGGTTTTTAAGGCATATCCATACGCAATTTTAGCATCTAAAAGATTAGATTCATTAAATTTAAGGCTTAATGGAATAGAATCTAAAAGCAAAAAGAGAAAATACATTAAACAAGTTCAAAAGTATATTGAAGGTGAATTTACCGATCAAATTAAAAAAATGACAAAAACGGAAGGTCGTATTTTAATTAAATTGATTTATCGTCAAACAGGAGAAACTGTTTTTAATAATATAAAGGAGTTAAGAAGTGGTTGGAAAGCTTTTTGGTATAATACAACTGCTAACCTCTTTAAGCTTTCTTTAAAGGATGAATATGATCCTGAAAATATAAATGAAGACTTTTTAATAGAAGATATATTACAAAGAGCATATAGAGATGGTCTTTTAGAAACTAAAAAAACAAAACTTACTTTCGATTTTTCTGATATTATTTTAAAAAAGAAAGCAAATATCGATGTAGAAAAATACAAATTGATGTTTTCTAAAATGAAAAGAAATAAGAAATAGAGATTATTTCGCGACTTTAGAATCTATTTTTTGAGTAATTCTTCTTATTTTATGTATTCTATTTTTTGTAAAATATTCATTTTGTTTCATGTGTATTATTAGCTCTAGTATTTTCTTCCCATTTTTTTATTTTTTTTTGGTGTTATAAGTTTCATGTTTAGAGTGATTTGAGTTGATGTTTTAAAAAAGGTTTAATTTTTTATTGAGA
>JBDNBB010000121.1:0-5351 GCA_039768135.1 Polaribacter sp. | reverse complement strand
ATCAGATTTTAATAAAGCTTCGTTTGTAAAACCTTCTCCTTTTTTTATTTGTTGATAACGAACTTTTCTTAAGAAATGTAAATCTTCGGTATCTAAAACCCGTAAAGCGTTTGGGCAATTTTCAGCAACTCTCCAACCAAATTGTTCTTCTGTCATAAAACGATCGAATATGACAATTGATGGTACTAAATCTTTAACAAAAAGATCAAAAGAAGTATTATTCAATTCAATTGATACCTCTTCTATTTGCAGAGTAGATAAATTTAAAGCATTCTCATTTTTTTGAGAAGCAGATGCAAAAACTACCTTATAATTTTTCTTTAAAAACAATTCAATAAGTTGCATCATTCTACTGCCAGCTGCAGAAGAATTGGGCTCTACCCAAACAGCACCAATAATTAAAATTGTTTCTTTAGCCAATTATTTACTAGCCATTTGTTGCTTATAATCTGCTTGAACTTTTTTACCCCAAGTTACTACAACATCAATCTGTTCTTGAGTCAAGTTGGCTTCTGAATGCGTCCAAGTATAAGAGTTTAAAGGCATTTCTCCTTCTTCTACTTCTTCATACAACTCATCCATTTTGTGTTCTTTTCTTTTTAATGAATAAGAACTCCATTTTGAAAAATCTAAATGTTTTTTTCCATCTTCTATATGCTCTTCTAACCAGTAATTAACTGGTGTTATGTTATTATACCAAGGATAGGTAGTTTTTGATGAATGACAATCAAAGCAAGTAGTTTTTAAAATTTGCAAAACATCTTCTGGCGGATTTGTTTCTGCAATAAAAGCATCTACAGAAGCCAAATCTCCATCATTCTTTTCTGGGCCAAAAAATTGCGCAATTATCAATATTAATAGTAAAATTAGACCTACTTTTTTTAGAATTTTCATTAGATGGAACTTTATATTTTAAGAACTGTAAATCTACATAAATTGAATGTATTCTCTAAAAATATTAGTATTTTTGTACTTTAAATTTCTATTAAAAGATATTATGAAATACGACATTATAGTTATTGGTTCTGGACCTGGAGGATACATTTCTGCAATTAGAGCATCTCAATTAGGTAAAAAGGTAGCTATTATAGAAAAATATAGCACATTAGGAGGAACTTGTTTAAACGTAGGTTGTATTCCTTCTAAAGCATTATTAGATTCTTCGCATCATTTTTATGATGCAGTTCATCATTTTGAAGAGCATGGAATTTCGGTTGAAAAACCAAGTTTCGATTTCTCAAAAATGATAGATCGTAAAGCTAAAGTTGTAGAAACAACTACTGGTGGAATTAAATATTTAATGGATAAAAATAACATTGATGTTTACGAAGGTTTAGGGTCTTTTGAAGATGCTACTCACGTAAAGATTTCTAAGAATGATGGTTCATCAGAAGTTATAGAAGGTACAAATATCATTATAGCAACTGGTTCAAAGCCATCTACACTACCTTTTATCAATATAGATAAAGATAGAATTATCACCTCTACAGAAGCTTTAAAACTTAAAGAAGTACCAAAACATTTATTAGTCATTGGTGGTGGAGTTATTGGTTTAGAGTTAGGTTCTGTATACAAAAGATTAGGTGCAGATGTAACTGTAATAGAATATGCTCCAAAAATTACACCAACTATGGATGCTGATGTTTCTAAAGAACTACAAAAAGTTTTAAAGAAACAGGGTATGAAATTTAACGTAAGTACAGGTGTTACTTCTGTTGAAAGAAATGGAGATGAAATCATTGTAAAAGCAAACAACAAAAAAGGTGAAGAAGTAACTTTTACTGGAGATTATTGTTTAGTTGCTGTAGGTAGAAAAGCATACACAGAAGGTTTAGGCTTAGATAAAGCTGGTGTAAAGGTTAATGAAAAAGGACAAGTAGATGTAAACAATCATTTACAAACAAATGTATCTAACATTTATGCTATTGGTGATGTTGTTAAGGGTGCAATGTTAGCTCATAAAGCAGAAGAAGAAGGTGTTGTTGTTGCAGAATATTTAGCTGGCGAAAAACCACATATAGATTATAATTTAATTCCTGGAATTGTTTACACTTGGCCAGAAGTTGCTGCAGTTGGTAAAACTGAACAAGAATTAAAAGATGCAAAAATTGAATATAAATCTGGTAAATTCTCTATGAGAGCATTAGGTAGATCTAGAGCTAGTGGAGATTTAGATGGTTTTGTAAAAGTTTTAGCAGATAAAAAAACAGACGAAGTTTTAGGTGTACATATGGTTGGTGCAAGAGTTG
The DNA here is from genome assembly GCA_039768135.1 of Polaribacter sp. Classification (GTDB taxonomy): domain Bacteria; phylum Bacteroidota; class Bacteroidia; order Flavobacteriales; family Flavobacteriaceae; genus Polaribacter. The sequence continues at coordinate 3,102 of JBDNBB010000121.1, read as the reverse complement.
CTGACTTAATTATGGAAACTGCTGTAGCTATGGAGTACAGAGCTTCTGCAGAAGATTTAGCAAGAATTTGTCATGGTCACCCAACTTACTCAGAAGCGGTAAAAGAAGCAGCAAAAGCAGCCTGGGATGGTAAGGCTTTAAATGCATAAAAATTAAATAATACTGAAAGACCTCACTCTTTGGTGGGGTTTTTTTGTTTCCAAAACTTTCAACTATTTTTGTAGCGAATATGTTAAGAACCACAAAGTCTTTTACAGTTGATGATGTTACTGATTTTAAAGAGCACCTATTACTATGGGCACAACAATTTGATACAGCAATTTGGTTAGATTCTAATAAATACAAACAACAATATTCTAGTTTTGATTGTGCTTTAGCTGCAGAAGAGTTCACTTCTATTATAACAGATTATTCTAATGCTTTTGATAAACTTAAAGAATATCAAAGTACTACAAAAGACTACATTTTTGGTTATATTTCTTATGATGTTAAAAATGATGTGGAACAACTTTCTTCAAAAAATATTGATGGATTACACTTCGCCGATTTGTATTTCTTTCAGCCACAAAAATTGTTTTTCATAAAAGGAAATGTAATAGAATTCCATTATCTAAAAATGGTTGATGATGAAATAGATCGTGATTTTGAAGCAATCAAAAAATCTGAAAATTTAGGAATTAAAAATTCTAAAAATGAAATTAAAATAAAACTCAGAATTCATAAAGAAGAATATTACAGTAAAATTCAGAAAGTATTAGATCATATTAAAAGAGGAGATATTTATGAAGCAAATTTTTGCCAAGAGTTTTATGCAGAAAATGCAACCATAAATCCACTTAAAGTTTATAATGATTTAAACGCCATTTCAGAACCTCCTTTTGCAGTATTTCTAAAAATGGAACATCAGTATTTACTTTCAGCATCACCAGAAAGATATATTAAAAAAGAGGGTAGTAAAATAATTTCACAACCTATAAAAGGTACTGCAAAACGTTTACAAAGTGTAATTGATGATCAGAAAATTGCCTTAGATTTATCAAAAGACATCAAAGAACGTTCAGAAAATGTGATGATTGTAGATTTGGTACGAAATGATTTATCTAAGTCTGCTAAAAAAGGTTCTGTAAAAGTTGAAGAGCTATGTAAAATATATAGCTTTAAGCAAGTACATCAAATGATATCTACTGTGGTTTCTGAACTAAAAGAAGGTATTCATGCAGTAGATGTTATAAAGGATACTTTTCCTATGGGAAGTATGACAGGAGCTCCTAAAGTATCTGCAATGAAAATTATCGAAAATTTAGAAGAAACAAAGCGTGGATTGTATTCTGGCACAGTTGGCTACTTTACACCAAAAGGTGATTTTGATTTTAATGTAGTCATAAGAAGTATCCTTTATAATGAAGAAAAGAAGTACATTTCTTATTCTGTGGGAAGTGCAATCACTGCAAAATCTAGTGCAGAAAGAGAATATGAAGAATGTTTACTAAAAGCAAAAGCAATGCGTTATGTATTGTTAAATTCTAATGAAGTATGATACAAAATAAAGAAGAAAAATTTGAAGCTATTTTTGCATCGATAAAAGAAAAACCTAATGAAATTAATATGTTTAGTGGTTTTCTTAAAATGTATCCTGAAGATTGGAAACAGCTAAAAATTAATTTTAGTAAATTTAACAGAAGTAAACAATTTGGAAAAACAATTCCTTTACCAAAACCTGAACAATCAATAAAAAAAGAAATTCGGGTTTGGTTAAAAAAATCAAAATAATGATCAGCACAGCATTCAATTTTACTTTTTATGATACTATTTTTTATGGCCAATATTGGCAAGGTAATACAACAAAAGCTGTAGTTGTTTTATCTCATGGAATGGGTGAACATTCTAATAGGTATACACATGTTGCTCAAAAATTAACAGATAATGGTTTTGCAGTTGTTGCTTTTGATCATTTTGGTCATGGAAAAACTGGTGGTAAAAGAGGTCATAATCCTAGTTTTGACGCTGTTTTAGAAAGTGTAGAAAAAGTAATTGAAAAGGCAAAAAGTGTTTTTCCAAACAAACCTATTTTCTTGTATGGGCATTCTATGGGTGGTAATACCATAGTGAATTATGTGCTTAGAAAAACCCATGATTTAAAAGGAGCAGTTGCAACAAGCCCATTTTTAAAATTGGCTTTTGATCCACCAGCTGTAAAACTATTTGTAGGTAAATTGCTACAGAATATTGTACCCTCCTTAACTATGGGAAATGAGCTTGATGTAAATGCTATTTCTAGAGATGAAGAAGAAGTAAAAAGCTATATTCAAGATCCTTTAGTACATTCTAAAATAAGCCCAAATTATTCTATAAAATTTATTGAAACTGGAGAGTGGGCTATAGAAAATGCACATAAACTTACTATACCAATGTTGCTAGCTCATGGTACAGAAGACAGAATTATAGATTATAGAGGCACAGAAGCGTTTGCCAAAAACAGCAAACATGTAAAACTAAAATTATATGAAGGTGGTTATCATGAATTGCATAATGATTTATGCCAAAAAGAGATGCTACAAGATGTTGTAGACTGGTTAAATTCTCAACTTTAATTTCATTACATTTAAAAATTAAATGCTTCAAAAATTCAAAGAACATATCAACATAAATTTTCCTTTTTTAAAGGGTAAAAAACTATTGATTGCTATTTCTGGAGGGTTAGATTCTGTGGTATTAACTCATCTTTTTAATCAACTAAATAGCGCTACTATTGCATTAGCACATTGTAATTTTAAACTAAGAGAAAAAGAAAGTGATTTAGATGAAGAATTTGTAATTAATTTATCACAAAAAACATCTAATCAGATTTTTACATTTACTTTTGATACAAAAAAAATTACTGAACAACGTAAAACTTCTACTCAAATTACAGCTAGAGAATTAAGATACAACTGGTTTAAAGAGTTAGTAAAAAAACACGATTTTGATTTTGTATTAACTGCACATCATGCAGATGATAATCTAGAAACCTTTTTAATAAACCTAACAAGAGGTTCTGGTTTAGATGGCTTTACAGGAATACCTGCTATTAATGGCAACATTGTTCGTACATTATTACCTTTT
>JBDNBB010000120.1:0-63310 GCA_039768135.1 Polaribacter sp. | reverse complement strand
CATTAGCAATTCTCATGTATAAAGGAATGTCTAAAGAATTGTGATGTGTAATAAATGGTCTTGCAGCTGCACCTCCAGGAATTGGTTGTAAAACAGGGGTTTCTACCTCAAAATATCCTGCACCATTAAAGAAAGAACGCATTGCATTAAACAATTTTGTTCTTTTAATAAACACTTCTTTTACATTTGGGTTTACAACTAAATCTGCATAACGTTGTCTGTAACGCATTTCAGGGTCGTTAAAGGCATCATAAGTATTACCATCTGCATCTACTTTTGGTAATGGTAAAGGTTTTAAAGCTTTAGAAAGTAATTTAAAGTTTTTAACCATTACTGTTTTTTCACCTACTTTTGTAGTGAATAAAGTACCTTCTATACCAATAAAATCACCAATATCTAGTAATTTTTTATAAACATCATTGTATAATGTTTTGTCTTCTCCAATACAAATTTCATCACGATTAAAATACACTTGTATTCTACCTTCACCATCTTGTAACTCTGCAAAAGACGCTTTACCTTGTATTCTTCTAGACATTAATCTACCAGCAATAACAACCTTTTTATCTTCTGCAAAATCATTTTTTATTTCTTTAGAATTAGAATCTATAGGAAATAAATCTGCTGGGTAAGGATTTATACCCAATTCTCTTAATTTTGCGAGCTTTTCTCTACGTACAACTTCTTGTTCTGATAATTGCATTTGCTTTGTAAATTTCTAGTGTTAAATAATGGGTGCAAAGATACAATCTATCAATTAATAGAGCATTCAGAAAATAGTAAAAAAAAGGATATTTATTTTATGATATCCAAAATCTGAGTATATTTGTGCATCACTTTTTGTTAGAGTGATAAAGTTGTGTTGTTTTGGCACTTTCGTAAAAGTGTCTTGGTTTTGTTAACCAATGGAAAGCTTCCCTTTAAAGGGACGCTTTTTTTATTTTATGGTAATATTGTTTTTCTTTGTTTAGAAGCTTTTCCAGCTTTCCATTCTATCTTTTTAATCTTGTTCTCAGTATAAATTTGTTCATTCTTCACAAATTTTTCGAACTACAATTAAAAAGGATGCCATTTCAATCTGGGCTAAACTTGTTTGAAGTGTATTTGAGTTTTAATTAAGTAATAGAAAATTAAAGCATTTTTTGCTGTTTCTTGTAAAATGAATCTGCCTGCAATTTCATGAGTTCTCTTGCCATTTTCTGCTTATAATCATACAACTCACTATCTTCTGTAATGTCTTTATATACGTTGTTATCTATACTAATGTCTGCGTTTAACATTTGTTCTCTTTGCTGCATTTGTTGGGTTACCCAAGTTTTGACAGCAGATAATTTTTCTTCCAGTTTAAAGTCGTATTCACCTTTTGGGGCTAGTAGTTTTGCTATAATTGGTGAAGTTTCTATAGCTAAAAACAACAAAAATATAAAAAATGAAGTAAAAAATGGTAGCTCACTTAAAGCGTTTATTCTAGCCATTAAACCGTCAAAATTTGAGATAATAGGTTGTGATTTTGTTTCTGCTAATTTTTGATTTTCTAGTAAAGTAGCAATCGCAGTTTCTTTTTTGTTAATTTTTGCTTGATTACTCGTTTTTAAAGTTTGTAATGTTAGTAGAGAAGCATCATGCTTTGCTCTTTTCTCTTCATAAATAGGTCCTTTACCTAATTTTTTAGTTCCAGCTGTACCTTCTGCTTCAGAAATATAAGTTTGATATAAAGCATTAGTTTCATTTTCTTTGGTAAGAATTTCGTTTTTTAAAGCCTCAATTTCTGTATTAATTTTACTAATTTCTGGAGAGAATTGTTGTGCAATTTGAGTTTTATTATCTAAAGTCATTTGGTTTTTCTCTGTTAATAAAACTTGATTGATTTCTTTCTCAAACAATTTTAATTCTAAAGGTTTAGAAATTACAACAGCTATAATAATTGCCAAAATAACTCTTGGTGTTGCCTGTGCAACTTCTTTCCATTTAGAGTCAGATTTTTTAATGGTAGATACTATAAACCTGTCTAAATTAAAGATTAGTAAACCCCAAATTAATCCGAAGAAAATGGCAGTGTACAAATTATCAAAAACAGTATATAATGCATAAGAACCAGCAATTGTAGCCATAATTGCTGTAAAAAAAACGGTAGCTCCAATACCAGCATATTTATTTTGTTCGCCATTAGAACATTCGTTAATTAAGTTTTTATCAATTCCAGAACAGGTAAGAAAGAATTTTTTAAGCACAGTTTCGTATTTATTGTATTAATACAACGCTTTTAAAGTGAAATTGTTACATAAAAAAACCTCGAATTTTCGAGGTTTTTTCATTTTTTATTTTCTTGTTATGTAAATACTTTTTGAACCGTCTTTATTTTTTATAACATTCATTGACTTTATTTTTTGAGCATCAATTTTTTTAAGCTCATTGTATTTTATAATTTTACCATCTATGTAATAAGTTACATTTTCTCCGTTTTTTTTCTTTTCCTCTTCTGTTAAATTCTGTAAAGCTAAGTTGAAGGATTTTTCTTCTAAAGTTTCTATATTTTTTAGTGTAATTTTTGTTTCCTTTTTCTTTTTTGGAATGGTATCTTTTACCTTTAAAGATTTAGCAACATTTTTTTGATCAACTTTTTGCTCACGTTTTTGCTTCGCTTTTTTAGGAGCAGGAGGAATTTCATTTAAAGTATTACCTGTTCTTTTTTTCCAGTTTTCGAATTCCATTTTTGCTTTCTGTTTTTCTTCTTTAGAAGCGTTCCATGGGGCAGGTGGAGGTGGAAATAATAATTTATCTTCTTCTGTTAAATCTTTTCTTAGCTTATAAAAAACAACATTGTTTTTCATTAATCTAATGTATGGTTTTATCTGATTTTTAGGTCTAGCAACTTTATTCTTGTTTGCTCTAGACATTCTAAAATACATGCCTCCTAAATCAGAAAACTCTCTATCTATTTCTGCTTTATCTACTTTATTTTTATGAATATAGTGTTTGCCTTTAGCTTTTAAACTTTCGAATAACTTATTTTTCTTCTTATACTCTTTTACAATATCTAAGTTTACAAACTTTCCGTTTTTGTAATATCTGGCTATTCTTTCATTTTTATCAAACGTGTAGTAATATTTTTGATTATCAATTGTAATGAACCAACCTTTATTAAACTTTGGGTCTTTTTGAACTTTATCAATTAATTTAAAGTTTGAGTTAATACTTTGTTTAGAACCATTACTGCTAGGTAAATTGTACTTTCTCTTTTTAGGTTGCTCTTTAATTTCTTCAAGTTCAAGCTCCTCTATTTCAATAATGTTATATTCATCTTTGAGATAGTCCATAAATTTTTCTACTCGCTTTTTATTCTGAGCATTAAAATAAGTTGTAGTTTGTAAATGAGCTTGGTTCTCTTGTGGAAAACGTTTACTTCTTGCATTTTTATAAACATGACTGTTAAAATACGAAGCAAAATCTGTAGCCTTATATTTATTTAAAGTTGTGCTTTTAACTACTTTTCCATTAATCCAAACAGCATATTTTTTACCATCTTTTAGAGCTTCAAATTGGGCTTTAGTAGGTACTATTTTTTTTGATTTTAAAGGTGGAGGAGGAGCTAACCTTTTCTTCTCTTCTTCATTTAATTCACTATATTTTTTTACAATTATTTTTCCATTTTTATCTTTTCTTTGAATGGTTAAGGTCTTGTAATAATAATTTTTATAGATTTCAAGATCTGATAAATCCGTTTTTTGAAAGGGAACTTCCTCTACAATAGTTTCTATAGCTTCTTCTTTAATTTCATTTTCTTCTTGGGCTTCTATTCTTTGAGCAAAAAGAAAAGTAAAGGCTACTAATAAAGGAGCAATTGCTAACTTTTTTAGTAAGATTTTAGTTGGGGAACTTGTTGTTGTCATCATTTTTAATCTTTTTTTAGTTACTAAGTAATTTAAATTACTGGCCAAGTAATATTCGTTTTTCCAAGCAGCTTTATTTAATAATAAGTACTGATATTCTTGGGTGTTATTATGTTGTGTGATTACATTTTCGTCAGCTAAAAACTCGTGATTTATTTGAATTGCTTTTTTCAGAAAAATAAACAACGGATTTATCCAAAATACAATTTGAAAAAGTTCTAGAATTAAAATATCTAACGTGTGCTTTTGGGTAGCATGAGTTAGCTCATGTGTAAATAATTCATCTTCAATTTCATTTAGTTCATATTGTTTTTTGTTGATGAAAATATAATTCCAAAAGGTATGTGGTAAAATTTTATCTTCAACTAAAACTAAGATTGCATTGTCATGAATAATTTTTTTACTTTGATGTATTTTTGATAAGATTTTATAGAAATTTCTGCTAAAACGAATCAATAAAATTAAAGAAACTAATAGGTATACAGCTAAAAGTATATTAGTGTAATTTATAGGGGTCTCTGTTATTATCTCTGTAGGAATATATTCCATTGAACCTGTATCTAAACTTTCAAAGAGAATAGGAGTTTTCTGTTCTGTAACTGTCGCTGTCTCTGTATAAATGGTATAAAGAGGTGCTAAAAAAGAAAATATAATACTGCCCAAAAGAAAAAATCTATTGAAGCTGTGCATTTTCTCCTTTTCTAAAACTATATGATAAAAACCTAACAACAATGCTAGACAGCCAGCTGATTTTAATAAGTAAATAATCATTTTTGTTGTTTTTTAATTTGATTGTCTATCACCTTTTTTAACTCTTCTAATTCTGTAGTAGATAAGTTAGTTTCCTTTGTAAAAAATGAAGCAAACTGACTAGCAGAATCATTAAAAAAGTTTTTTATTAAACCATTTACATGATTTGAGAAATAATCTGTTTTTTTTATTAAAGGATAATACTGTCTTGATTTACCAAACAACTTGTAATCTATAAAACCTTTATCTGCTATCCTTTTTAATAAGGTAGCTACTGTTGTTGTAGCTGGTTTTGGTTCAGGAAAATCTTCTAACAATTCTTTTAAAAATGCTTTTTTACGTTTCCATAAATATTGCATTAACTGTTCTTCTGTTTTCGATAATTGCATAATTTATCAATTTTTACTCTACAAACATAGAGTAAAATATTTAATTCTACAAATGTAGAGTTAAAAGTTTCTGTTATTATTTACTAAATTTGTTAAAAAATAAAAACTTTTTTATGAAAAAGATTCTGTTTGGGCTTTGTGCAGTATTGATTTTAGCTTCCTGCGCGTCAAAAAAATTTAAAGAAAAATGGTTAGAAAAAGAAGCGCCAGCAACTTTTAAAGCTCGTTTTCAAACTACTCAAGGTAATTTTGATATTGAAGCTGTTAGAGAATGGTCTCCTGCAGGTGTAGATAGATTGTATCAACTTATTACCCACAACTATTATGAAGATGTTTCCATTTTTAGAGTTGTACCCAAATTTGTGGCGCAATTTGGTATTCATAATGATACCCTAATAAATAATGCTTGGGGAGAAAGAGGTGTAAAAGATGAGCCTGTTTTACAAAAAAATGATTCTATGACAATTGCCTTTGCAAGAGGTGGAGTAGAAACAAGGTCTAATCAAATCTTTATTAATTTAAAGAAAAATTATAGATTAGATAAACTTGCTTATTCTGGAGTTACTGGTTTTCCAATAATTGCTAAAGTAATTGATGGCCAAGAAAATGTATTAAAATTTTACGATGGTTATGGAGAGGTCTTAGGCCGAAAACAAGCCTCAATTGCTAAATTTGGAAACTCTTTTTTAAGAGCTGAATATCCAAAAGTAGATTACATTAAAAAGGCGTATATCCTAAAAGAATAATAGCAAAGGTGTATTCTTTTAGGATACACCTAGTTTTTATAGATAATTATTTAATATTAAATGTAACTTTTCTTGCAAGTTGTCTTGCATTTTTACCTACAGATTTATCCTCTCCTCCTCCAAAATAACTTATCCTTGCAGGGCTAATGCCAGCGGCTACTAAAACATCAAAAACTCGTTTTGCTCTATCTTGAGATAATGCAATATTTCTTTTTTCAACTCCAGTTTCATCTGTATATCCTATTAATTCTGCATTAATGGATGGGTTGTTTAACATAAACTGTTTTAGTGTATTAATGGCATTAAAAGAACCATCTTGGATTTGAGTTTTATTAGTATCAAAGAAAACACTTACAAATCCACCATTTAAAAGATTTTTAACGAAATTAGTATCTGACCCAACTATTGTATTTGCACCTATAACTTTGTCATCTCTTTTAACATACCTTTCATCTAGTTCTGTGATTATCAATTCTTGATTAGGAGTGGCTGATATTTCTTTGTTTTTCAATATTTCAATTTCCTGTTCTACTGCAGCTAATCTATTTTTTATTTCTTCTAGATCATTATTAATGACTTCTTTTACAGACTGATAAGAATCTGCCAATTGTTTATTTTTACCAAGAGCAACACTAATTCCTAATGAGGTGTTAAAAAGACTAATATTAGACTCTCTTGGATTTAAATTTGGGCCCCCATCAAAGTTATCTTCTTGATTGAAGTGAATTAGAGAAGAAAAGTTTAAGAACAAAGACATTCTGTTATTTATTTTATATTGAGGTGTAATACCAAAGTTTAAAGCTACCATCTGATCACCTCCATTGTCTGTTGGTTCAGTAATATTTAGAGAAGCAGAACCAATACCTCCATGCATTAAAAGATTAAAACGATTAGTCCAACTATTAAAATGCAAGACATCACCTATATTTACGATACCTTCTAAAGAAGCTCTATAGTAATTTGATTTGAACGAAAGTAGTGCTTCCTCTTTAAAACTGCTATATCCTAAGTCTAATCGAAGTCCAAAACGATTATTAAACATGTATCTTATTCCTAGGTTTCCTTGGCCAAATAAATCAGGGTTATAACCTGGGCTTAGGTTTGCACCAATTTTATGAACGCCTATTCCTAAATCTAAAGCCCAATGATCAAATTTATCTCTTGAGTTTTGTGCATTTACGAGTGATGCACTAATTAAAAATAATACTATTAAAATTTGAGTTTTGTTTCTTTTCATTTTTTTATTTTACAGTAACGTAAAATTAGTTATATTTTTATTGTAATTCTGTAAAATATTTATAAAAGTGAGGTATTGTTTCAATTCCTTTTAAATAATTCCATACACCAAAATGTTCGTTAGGAGAATGAATAGCATCAGAATTTAGACCAAAACCCATTAATATAGTTTTGCTTTTTAAGTATTCTTCAAAGAGGGCCACAATTGGAATACTACCCCCACTTCTTTGCGGAATTGGTGTTTTCCCAAAAGTGGTTTCATAAGCTTTACTTGCAGCTTTGTAAGCAGTTGTGTTTATTGGCGTTACATACCCTTGGCCACCATGATGTGGTGTAACTTTTACAGATACTGCATTTGGGGCAATATTTTCAAAATGTTTTACAAACAAGTTTGTGATTCTTTTCCAATCTTGATTTGGAACTAGTCGCATAGAAATTTTAGCATATGCTTTAGAAGCAATAACTGTTTTTGCACCTTCACCAGTATAACCTCCCCAAATTCCGTTAACGTCTAATGTAGGCCTTATTGAGTTACGTTCATTAGTTGTATACTCTTTTTCGCCATACACATCACCAATTTTAATAGCATCTTTATACTCCTTAAGATTAAATGGAGCTTTGGCCATTTCTGCTCTTTCTTCTTTAGATAATTCTTCTACATTGTCATAAAAACCTGGTATGGTAATAAAATTGTTTTCATCATGTAGTGATGCAATCATTTTGTTTAAAATATTTATAGGATTCGCTACTGCACCTCCATACAAACCTGAGTGTAAATCTCTATTTGGCCCAGTAACTTCTACCTCAACATAGCTTAAACCTCTTAATCCTGTTGTAATTGAGGGAATGTCATTTGCAATCATTCCCGTATCTGAAATTAAAATTACATCATTTTTTAATTTTTCTATATTTCTTGGTACAAACCAAGACAAACTTTCAGAGCCAACTTCTTCTTCACCTTCAATCATAAACTTCACGTTACAAGGTAAATTGCCTGAAGAGGTCATGTATTCAAATGCCTTTATGTGCATATACATCTGCCCTTTATCGTCACAAGCACCTCGTGCAAAAATTGCTCCTTCTGGGTGTAATTCTGTTTTTTTTATAACGGGTTCAAATGGGGGCGAATCCCATAATTCTATCGGATCTGGTGGTTGTACATCATAATGACCATACACTAAAACTGTAGGTAAATTTTTGTCTATAATTTTTTCCCCGTAGATAATAGGATATCCTGGAGTTTCGCACAATTCAACGGTATCACAACCTGCTTTTTTTAATTGCTCCATTACAAAATCAGCAGTTAATAATACCTCTTTTTTGAATGCGGTATCTGCACTTACTGAAGGGATTTTTAAAAGGGCTACAAGTTCATCTAAAAATCTTTGTTTGTGTTGTTTAATGTAGTTGTTTATGCTCTCCATTCCTTCATAATTTAATTCTTCTCCAAAAATAGAAAAATAATAATGAACTGCTTTGTAGTTTCTGCTTATTGTTTATATTTGCAGACCAAAATGCAGGCGTGGTGGAATTGGTAGACACGCTAGACTTAGGATCTAGTGCCGCGAGGTGTGAGAGTTCGAGTCTCTCCGCCTGTACTTAGAAAAAGCTTCTCATCTGAGAAGCTTTTTTATTTATAGTAATTATTCTTTTAATTTAATTTCTTCAAAGTCAGCCGTTTTAACTGCGTTTAAAAATAATTTTTGAGCTTCTTTAGGAGGAACAGTTAGCTTCCTTTTTTTTAGATCTATCCAAGCGCCATACACCTTTATAATTGCAGAAAGTTTTCCGTTCTCGTTAAAAACTTCATGGGTTATTTTCCAGCGTTCGTTATTTTTTGAAAGCCCAGAAACTTTCATGTTTACAGAAATATTTTCCCCTAAATGAATTTCTTTTCTAAATGAGGTATATTCTTCAAAGAGGATTGGTCCAATATTATGTTCATTAAATTTTTCAATAGAAAACTCTTGATTAGAAAAATACCGAACTCTTACCTCTGCAGCATATTCGTTATATGCAGTATGGCGCATGTGTCTATTAGGATCAAAATCTGACCATTTTGTTGCAAAATCAACTTTATAACTCATAGTTTCTATTAAAAATACCTGACGAAAATAATTTTTGTCAGGTAGAACAGTTGTCTTTATATAAAAGCATTAATTTTTAATACTTTCCGATTTTTTTTCAAGTTTTAATTCGCTTAACACGTTTAAAGCTTCAGAAATGTACATGTCTTTAGATAAATTTTTGTGCCAAGCCACTCTTTTATCAGCTAAATCTTTATTATTTTTAAAAAGCTCTTTTTCGTATTTTGGAGAAGTAAATGTTAAGTCCGATTTGTAATCAAAAACAGACTTAAATTGATCTGCTTCTTTTTCTTTTAATTCATTTTCAGTAAAAAACTCTTTGTAGTTTAGAGAAAAAGAGGTGTCTTCTTGATTTTCTTTTAACCATTTAGCATACTCATTTACCATTTTAAAGTTCTCGCTATTCGCAATTCTTTGTTTACTATTGTAAATCACATCATTAAAATTAGCATAGGTATTTGTCTGTGTGTATTTTGCTTGTGGAACTTTATCCCAATTTAAAGCACCATCTAAATCGCGCTCTCCATATTTCATATAACTTAATCTACTTGGCATGGCAATATCTGAATACACACCTTCTTTTTGTGTAGAACCACCATTAACTCTGTAAAATTTTTGAATAGTCATTTTTAAGTAACCTAAATCTTTTTCATATTTAGGGTAAAATTGATTGATGGGTAGAATATTTTGTACAGTACCTTTTCCATAAGTTTGGTTACCTCCTAAGATGATACCTCTTTTATAGTCTTGCATTGCCGCTGCAAAAATTTCTGAAGCAGATGCAGAAAATTCATTTACTAAGACTACTACAGCTCCATCCCATTGAATAGTTGGATCTATGTCTTCTTTTATAATAGGATTTTCTCCTCTATATTTTACTTGTACAATTGGTCCTTTATCTATAAATAAACCAGAAATTTCTATCGCTGTTTTTAAAGAACCACCACCATTATTTCTAAGATCTACAATTAAGCCAGCTACACCTTCAACTTTTAAACGCTCAATTTCCTTTTCCATATCTTTTGCAGAGTCTCTATAATTGTCATCAGAAAAGTCAATGTAGAAACTTGGCAAATCTATAATAGCATATTTTTTTCCATTTTTCTCTACAATGCTAGATTTTACAAAGGTTTCGTCTAATTGTACTACATCTCTAATTATTGAGATTATTTTAATAGAGCCATCAATTTTTTTCTTAACTGTTAATTGTACTTCAGTTCCTTTTTTACCTTTTATAAATTTTATGGCATCATCTAAACGCATACCAACAATATCTAAAGGTTCTTCCTCTCCTTGTGCCACTTTTAAAATAATATCTCCAGGTTCTAATTCACCTTGTTTAGAAGCTGGGCCACCAGCCACTAATTCAGAAACGTGAGTATAAATACCTTTTTTCTGTAAACGAGCTCCAATACCTTCTACTTTACCAGAAATATTCTGATCAAAACGTTCTTTAATATTTGGATCCATATAAGTTGTATGAGGATCAAAAGCACCTACAACTGCATTTAAGAAAGTAGAAAACCAATCGTCATGTTCTAATTCCTCTATTCTAATATAGAGTTCTTCCATGTTTTTAAGCACTTCTGCTCTAGCTTCTTTCTCTAAAGTTTTAAAAGCCTTTATAGGAAAATTTTTATCTTTCTCTAACTTATTTTTTTGAATAGCAGTTTGTTCCTGAATTCTACTTAACGTTTGTAGTTTTAGTTGCTTTCTCCAATAATCTATCAATTCATTATTGTTTTTTGCAAAAGGTACATTTTTGTAATCTAAGTCTATGGTTTCCTTTTTCTTAAAATTAAATGGTTGTGCTAGTAATTCTCCATAATATGATTTGGCATTTTTAATTTTTTCTAAAAAGCGGCCATATACTAAATTATAAAATGTTAAATCATCTTGTAATAATTGGTTATCAATCTGATATTTATATTGCGAAAATTCCTTAATATCTTTTTGAGTAAAATAACGCTTACTACCATCTAAGCCGTCTATAAAATTTTGATATACAAATTCCGAAAAATCATCATTCATGTCTTTCACTACAAAGTGTCCACGTGTTAAAATATTCTTTAAAACATAAACGAGTACTTTATCTTTTTCAGGATCATTATTTGAATCTATTTTTGATGTATTCCATGAAAAACTGTTAAAACAAAGTAAAAAAGTAAATGATAAAGTAATAATCTTAAAATGCGTCTTCATAAATCTTCTGGAGTTATTTTATATTTTAAAAAACTAGAGTTAAACCACTAAAATAATGATAATTTTTTAGCCTTTCTATAGTATTGTAAAACTATTGGCTTAATTCTCTACAATGTTACCAATTTTACTGCTTTTTTATTCTTTACAAAATGTTAAAAAGAAAATACCATAAAATAAATTACATTTGTATTTAAAACGTTTAGTATGCAAGAGAAACCATTAATTTTAGTTACCAATGACGACGGAATTACTGCGCCTGGAATACGAGCATTAATTAAAATTATGAATACAATTGGAGACGTTGTTGTAGTCGCTCCTGATAGCCCACAAAGTGGAATGGGGCATGCAATTACTGTAGATAATGTATTAACCTGTAATCCTATTACTATTGATGACGGACCGCAATTAGAATATACGTGTTCTGGAACACCTGCAGACTGTGTTAAAATGGCAATCAGCGAAATTTTAAATAAAAAACCAGACCTATGTGTTTCTGGTATTAATCACGGAGCAAATTCATCTATAAGTGTAATTTATTCTGGTACCATGAGCGCAGCTATTGAGGCTGGAATTGAAGGAATACCAGCTATTGGTTTTTCGTTATCGGATTTTAAATGGCATGCAGATTTTAAACCAGCAGAAGATTTTATAAAAAACATAACGTTAAATACACTATTAAATGGATTACCTGAGGGTATTGTTTTAAATGTTAACATTCCCAATGAAAAGAGAGAAAATATAAAAGGGACTAAAATTTGTAGGCAAGCTATTGGAGTTTGGAAAGAAGATTTTGATAAAAGAAAAAGTCCCTTCGGAAAAGAATATTATTGGCTTTCAGGAGAATTTGTAAATAAAGATAAAGGACAAGACACCGATATTTATGCTTTAGAAAATGGATATATTTCTATTGTACCTGTTCAATTTGATTTAACTGCACATCATATGATTCAAAAATTAAACGCTTGGGAACTGTAAAAAAAGAAATATTTATTGGTGTTTTAGTTGCTTTGTTTGCAACTGCAGGCGGTTTTTTTTTATACGTCGAGTATTTTTCTAAATTCAGTTTTTCAGAAACTTTGCAAATTATCGCAGAAGGAAATTTATATGGAAGAGTGTTGTCTATAGCAGCAATACCAAACTTATTCGTTTTCTTTATTTTTATTAAGAAAAATCAAGATCAAAGAGCAAAGGGAGTTTTATTAGCTATTGTTTTAATAGCCTTAACAACATTAATCTTAAAAATCATTTAATGAAATACTATATTATTGCTGGTGAAGCTTCAGGTGACTTACATGGTTCTAATTTAATGAAAGCTATATACAAAGAAGATAGTGATGCAGATATTCGTTTCTGGGGAGGAGATTTAATGCAAAAAGTTGGGGGTTATTTGGTAAGTCATTTCAAAGAACGCGCTTTTATGGGGTTCTTCGAAGTCTTAAAAAATCTAAACAAACTTCTAGTATTTATTGGTTTTTGTAAAAAAGATATTAAAAAATTTCAACCCGATGTTTTAATTTTTATAGACAACTCTGGTTTTAATTTAAGAATTGCGAAATGGGCAAAAAAACAAGGATTCAAAACAAATTATTATATATCTCCTCAAGTCTGGGCAAGTAGAGCAGCAAGAGTTAAGGGAATTAAAAGAGATGTAGATCAATTATTTGTGATTCTTCCTTTTGAAAAAGAATTTTATAAAAAGTTTGACTATGAGGTTACATTTGTTGGTCATCCTTTAATTGATGCCATTGCTGGAAGAGAACAAGTAAGTGAATTTGATTTTAGAAAAGAATATAATTTGGGCGATAAGCCAATTATTGCACTTTTACCAGGAAGTAGAAAGCAAGAAATTACTAAGAAATTAAATGTAATGCTTTCTTTAGTAGATGATTTTAAAGAGTATACTTTCGTAGTTGCAGGAGCACCAAGTCAAGATTTTTCATTTTATAAAAACATTATTGGAAATAGAGAAGTTAGTTTTATAGACAACAAAACTTATGATTTACTTAGTATTTCTTATGCAGCTTTAGTAGCTTCAGGTACAGCAACTTTAGAAACTGCCTTGTTTAAAGTACCTCAAGTGGTTTGTTATAAAGGTGGTTTTATTTCTTATCAAATAGCAAAAAGAATTATTACTTTAAAATACATTTCTCTCGTTAATCTAATAATGGATAGAGAGGTTGTAAAAGAATTAATTCAGAATGATTTAACGAAATCTAATTTAAAGAAAGAGTTTACGAAAGTTTTAGATGAGAATCATCGAAAAAAAATGTTTTTAAATTATTTTGATTTAGAGAATAAATTAGGAGGTAAGGGAGCCTCAACTAAGATCGCCAAACTAATTGTTTCCAATGCAAAAAAGAGCGCATAGTTAAGGGTTTTTATTTGTGTTTTAGTTATTGTTCTTTTTGTTTAAAAAGTAGTATCTTTAAAATGCTATGAAAAAGGTACTTGCCTATTTACCTCTACACTTTGCTGTGTTATTAATTTTAGGAATTATTTGTCAGTTTTATTTTAAAATCTGGACACTTTCTATTCCTTTTATTATTCTTGTTTTTTTATTACTTATAGTAGTACTATTAATTAGTAAAAAAATTTTTAGAACACTTGTTAGTTTTTTAATTTTCTTTTTTTTCGGAATTGCTTTAGTTTTTTTGCAGAATGATCGTAATCATGGTAATTATTATACGAATCATCTAAAAAATAATTCTTTAGCTGTTTTAAAGGTGAGCAAAGTATTAAAAGAAAGTCAATATAATAAAAAGTATGAAGCAGAGGTTACACAATTAGGAACAGTTTTTACGAGAGGGAAAGTTCTAGTAAATAGTGCTAAAAAAGATACGCAAACTTCTTTCTTAGTGGATGATTTATTGATCGTAAATTCTAATTTTCAAACTATAAATCCGCCTTTAAATCCTTATCAATTTAACTATAAATCATATTTAGAAAAGCAAGGGATACAACAGCAAATTTTTTTAAAAAGTAAAGCATATAAGCATACACATTCTGCAAATAGTTCTTGGTTAGGTTATGCTAATTTATTTAGGAATAAGGTACAGTGTTCTCTAAAGAATTATAAATTTACACCTAATGAGTTGGCTGTTATTAATGCTTTATTACTTGGGAAAAGAGAGCATATATCTAAGGAATTATTAGAAGACTATGCCAATGCTGGAGCTATTCATATTTTGGCAGTATCTGGTTTACATGTAGGTATTATCTTGTTAATTCTTTCTTTTTTGTTAAAACCTTTAGAGCAGATTAAGAATGGTAAAGTTTTAAAAACAATTTTAATTGTAATTTTTCTTTGGGTATTTGCTTTTATAGCTGGGTTATCTGCGAGCGTTGTTAGAGCGGTAACCATGTTTACATTTATTGCAATAGGGTTATTTTTTAATCGGAATAATACCATTTTATTTTCTTTAATTTCTTCTTTGTTTTTGTTGCTTATTTTTAATCCTCTATTTTTATTCGATGTCGGATTTCAGTTAAGTTATTTGGCTGTATTTGGTATTGTAGTGTTACAGCCTAAAATTTATAAAATATGGCAGCCAAAGATTAAATTAATAGATAAGATGTGGCAATTAACCACTGTTTCTTTAGCTGCTCAAATTGGTGTATTACCTTTAAGTCTGTACTACTTTCATCAATTCCCAAGCCTTTTTATTTTATCAAACTTAATCATTGTACCAGTTTTAGGTTTGATTTTAATAGGTGGAATTTTAATTATAACACTAGCTCTATTTAATAGTTTACCTCAATATTTGGCAGAATTCTTTGGTGAAATTATTTCTTTAATGAATAATTTTGTGAGTTGGATTTCTAAGCAAGAAGATTTTTTATTTACAGAAGTTTCACTCTCATTAGAATTGATGCTTTTTACTTATCTAGTAATTGTTTTTTGTATGTTATTTTTATTAAATCGAAAACCAAGAAGAATAACTTATGCATTTTTATCTATTATTTTGCTGCAAGGTTTGGTTATGTTAAAAGAACATCAAAAGGAGAATAAAAATGAATTTATTGTGTTTCATAAAACAAGAAATACAATTATTGGCCAAAGAAATGGCACAAACTTTAAAATAAATCATGATTTAGATTCAACTATAATAGGCCAAGATAACGCAATTGTATCTTATAAAGTGAACCAAAATCTGAAATTAAATGCTGTAAAAAACATCCCTAATGTTTTTGCTTTTAGAAATCAAAAAGTTTTGGTGGTAGATTCTTTAGGGGTTTATAATCTCAGCAATTTTAAAAATCAAATAATACTTCTAAAACAGTCACCTAAAATTAATCTAGAGCGTCTTATAAAAAAGTTAGCGCCAAAGCAAATAATTGCAGATGGATCTAATTACAAAAGTTATGTTAGTGATTGGCAATCTATTGCTAAAAATTTAAACGTCCCGTTTCATAACACAGCCAACAAAGGAGCTTTTGTTTTAGGAGACTAAGGGTTTAAATTACTTTTAAAATCTTTTTCAAAATCTGCCCATTCTTTATCTTTATAGGCTTCTGTATTGAAATAGGCTAGAATCTTCTCAAACCTTTCTAAAGTTAAATAGCCAGGGATTTTTTGTAACATTTGTTCTTTCTCTGTCATGAATATCGTTGAAGGATATGATAATTGACCTTCTAGTAAAGCTGCAGATAGTTCATGAAAACCACTTTTGCCTTGTTTTCTGTATTTAAAGGTATGTCCTTTATAACTGATATCTTCTTTACCTTCACCATCTAGTTTAATGGCATAGAAATTTTTATTTATGTAACCCGCAATTGTTGCATTAGCATAGGTTTCTTTATCCATTTTTTTGCAATAACCACACCAATCTGTATACACATCTATTAGTATAGGTTTTGGGTTTTCTTTATTTAGCTCGATAGCTTTTTCAAAAGACAGCCAATTAATTTCTTCTTGAGCATTTGTTGTAAAATTGATTGCCACAAAAGCTATAAAAACAAGTAGTTTTTTCATAATTATTTAGTTACAAATGGTGTGCTAAAAAATTTCATTATCGAATTCCATGCATCAGTCTTTTAATCAACGGGTTTAATACTAAAAATATTAAACCAACAACAATAGGAATTATTGTAAAAATAAGAAAGAAATAAGACATAGAATATTTTTCTACAATTGGGTCTATATAACTACCTGTTTTTGCAGCTAAGAAGTTTCCAACAGCATTTACCAAATACCATACACCAAACATCATTCCTATCTTTTTTGCAGGTACTAATTTAGATACGTAAGATAATCCTACAGGAGAAATACATAACTCACCCATAGTATGAAATAAGTAAGCTAATACTAACCATATTAAACTTACAGATGCTGTTTTTGCTCCTTGAGGAATTTCACTAGAACCATAAGCTAAAGCACCGAATCCAATACCTAGTAAAATCATACCTATTCCAAATTTTACTGCAGCTGAAGGATTAAATTTGCTTTCCCACCATTTTGAGAATAATGGAGCTAAGAAAATAATGAATAGGGAATTAAGAATTAAAAACCAAGAGGCTTCTATTTCTGTAGATTCTGATGAAAAGATGATGGATAATTTCCAGATAACAAATCCCCAAATACTTAAAAAACTGATTCCTAAAACAATATTAGAAAGTGATATTTTTGTAAAAGTTTGCCCAAAAAGTTTTAATAATACCCAAGATATTATTAAAAGAGGAACTGTAGAAACGAGTACATCAATAATTTTAAATGTTAAGGCTGCATCACCAGTTAAAGCTCTTTGAGTATAATCTCTTGCAAAAATATTCATAGAACCACTTGCTTGCTCAAAAGCCCACCAAAAAAATACGGTAAAAAAGGCTAATAAACCAACAACAATATACCTGTCATTTTGTATTTTTCTATTGGTTGCTTCCTTATTTTTAGGGTCTACAAGAATTTGATTTGTAGGATTTAAATCATCTGCTAAATCTATTTTTTTAGAAGGTGATGTACCTACATTACCAAAAATGGTTCTACCAAACCAAAATTGCAAAGTTCCTAAAAACATGAAAATTCCTGCTAAACCAAACCCCCAAGAATAACTTAAATTATTTGCTAAGAAACCACATAAAAGTACACCTAGAAATCCACCAGCATTAACACCCATGTAAAAGATAGTAAAAGCACCATCTTTACGTTCTGGATAATTGTCATACAAACCACTTACCATAGAAGTAACATTGGGTTTAAATAACCCATTTCCAATAATTAGAAAAGCAATACCTAAGTACAGTGTTGTTTCTGTTTCTAAAGCCATAGAAGCATGACCTAGAGTCATTATTAGAGCACCAAGTGCAACTGCTTTTTGATAACCCAAAAGTTTATCTGCAATGATACCACCAATTAAAGGAGTAATATATACAGAACTAGTATAAATGGCTAATAGACCTAAAGCTCTTTCTCTAGACCATTCCCAACCACCATCAGCAAAAGAATCTGTAAGAAATAATACAAAAATGGCACGCATTCCATAATAGGAAAAACGTTCCCACATTTCTGTAAAAAATAGCACAAACAATGCTGGTTTATGATTTAGTAAACTGAATTCTTTGGTTGATGCAGTATTCATGAATGGTAGTTTTAGAAAACAAAAAACCTCATAAATTTTAGTTTATGAGGTTTGATTTATATTTTTTGATTAGTGAACGTTACCCAATAATTTTTTCATTAAAGGAGAAAATAATAGTACAATTACACCTGCACCTAAAGCATACATAGCTATTAAATGAAACCCATCTGTATAGATTGTTAAGGTTTCTAAACCACCTACATTTTTGTCTGTACTTTCAATAGCCAATTGCTCACCAATGAATCCTACAATTTGAAAAGCAAATGCTGATGATAAGAACCAAACTCCCATCATAAATGCAACAATATTTTTAGGTGATAAATCTGTAATTTTTGATAAGCCAACAGGAGACATAAATAGCTCTCCAATAGATAAAATAAAGTACATAATTAAAAGATATACAAAGGGTACTAAACCATTTTCATCTGCACTTGCACCAGAAATTGATAAGATATAAAAACATAAACCTGCAAAAAGTAAACCTAATCCAAATTTATAAGGTGTTCTTGGGTTTAGTCCTCTTTTAGCTAAATAACCCCATAATAAAGAAATAGGAATTGCTAAAACAATAATAAACATTGAGTTTAATGCATTAGTTTGTGCTGCACTCATAATACCTGCTAAATCTACATTTCTAGATGCAAAAAGCGTAATTACACTTCCTGATAATTCATGGAAACCCCAGAAAAGCGTCATAAAAAATGTAATTAACACAGCCATAATTAGTTTCTTACGAGCATCAGAATCTAATTTAACCATAATGTAAACTAAATAGGCTAATACTGCAAAACCAATAAATTTAAAGATTCCACTTACATAATTTTGTTGCCAAGAAGCTAACAAATAAGCAATAACTGGTACAAATAAAAATGCAATAATTGGAATTAATGTTTTTTGAGGAACTCCGATTATTTTTTTCTCATAGATTTCTTGGCTTGGTGGCATTCCTTTATCACCAAAAACATTCTTTTTTATTCCACTCCAAAAGAAAATTAAACCAGCCATCATTCCAATACCAGCTAAACCAAATCCATAGTGATAACCATATTCTAAGGCTAACCAACCACATAATAATGGTGCAACAAAACCTCCAATATTAATACCCATATAAAATATGGTAAAGCCAGAATCTTTTCTTACATCTCCTTCTTTATAAAGAGCACCTACAAAGGTGGATATATTTGGCTTAAAGAAACCATTACCAACTACAATTAATGCTAATGCTAAAAAGAAAGCAGTATCGTTTTCAATAGCTAAAACAAAATGTCCTAAAGCCATTAATATACCTCCAAGAAAAATTGAAGAACGCATACCTAGAATTTTATCAGAAATTTGACCTCCAATTACAGTTGATGCATATACTAAAGAACCATAAGATGCATATACAATTGCTGTTGCAGTATCTCTTTCTGCGATTGCTTTAAAAATTTCATTTACCATGTAAAGCGTTAATAACGCTCTCATTCCATAGAAACTAAAACGCTCCCATAATTCTGCAAAGAATAAGTAGAACAATCCTTTTGGATGCCCAAACATTTGTGGTTCTTCTAGTAAAGTAGTCTCTTTATTTAACATAATTATCCTTTTATTTCAGTTGTTTTGTTTGATTTTTCTATTAAATGTTCTTCCACAAAATTGGTCATTTTTGTGTATAAATTTAATCTTGTATTTGCACCTTTATAAATTCCATGAGTTCTATCTGGAACTATAAACATATCAAATTGCTTATTGGCCTCAATTAATGCATTTATCATTCTCATTGAGTTTTGTACATGAACATTATCATCTCCTGTACCATGAACTAACAAGTAATTACCCTCTAATTTATCTGCGTAATTAATAGGTGAGTTTTCATCATAACCACTAGCATTTTCTTGTGGAGTTTGCATGTAACGTTCTGTGTATACAGTATCGTAAAAACGCCAAGAGGTAACAGGAGCAACCGCAATTGCAGTAGAAAAAATATCACTACCTTTTAATAAGGCGTTTGTACTCATAAAGCCTCCAAAAGACCATCCCCAAATACCAATATTATCTTTATCTATATAAGTACGTTCAGCCAATTTTTTAGCTGCTGCTATTTGATCTTCTACTTCGAATTTACCCAATTCTTTTTGAGTTACCTTTTTAAAGTCAGCGCCTTTTAAACCAGTTCCTCTACCATCAATACAAACAACAATCATCCCTTTTTGCGCAAGCATATTGTGCCAGTAATCATTTGTTCCATTCCAACTATTAGCCACTTGTTGAGAACCTGGACCAGAGTATTGAAACATTAACATGGGGTAGGCTTTGTTTTCATCAAAATCTACAGGCTTAATCATCCACATATTTAAATCATTCCCATTAATATTTATGGTAGAAAATTCTTTCTGACTCATTTTATAATCGGCCAATTGCTCTTTAAGTTCAGCATTGTCTTTTACCACTTTTAGCATTTCTCCTTCTGCAGAATATAAACTATAAACTGGTGGAATTTCTGAAGTTGAAAATGTATTGATAAAGTAATTTAGATTGGTGCTGAATGCAGCTGCGTTTTGCCCATCTTTGTTACTTAATAATTTTTTGTTTTGCCCATTTAAACTAATAGAATAAACGCCTCTGTTCGTAGAACCGTTTTCTACAGATTGATAATAAATAGTTTTTTTGGTTGGATTAAAACCATAGTAATTGGTTACTTCCCAATCTCCATTTGTAATCTGATTGATTAAGTTTCCATTAAAATCATAATGATAGATATGATTAAAACCGTCTCTTTCACTTGTCCAAATAAAAGAATTATCTGTTAAGAAAGTTAAATTATCTGTAATATCTATGTATGCTTTATCAGTTTCGTTCAACAATACTGTTGATGAACTTCTTAACGCATTAACTTTATGAAGTTTTAAGTTATTTTGATAACGATTAAGAGTAGTAGCAATTAAAATAGCATCATTATTAGACCATTTAATTCTAGGAATATATTCGTAATCTCCTAAACTAATTTTTTTGGTAGTTCTATTTGCTAACGTATACATATGTAAAGTAACATCTGCATTCTTTTCTCCTGCTTTAGGATATTTAAATACTTGCTGATCTGGGTATAATTCTTTACCAACAATATCCATAGAAAAAGTAGGTACATCAGATTCATCAAATCTTAAAAACGCTAAATATCTGCTGTTTTTACTCCATTCAAAAGCTCTTACAAAACCAAATTCTTCTTCGTAAACCCAATCTGTAATTCCGTTTATAACGCTATTCTTTTTACCATCTTTAGTTACTTGAATTAAAGCGTTTCTAGAAAAATCTTTTATAAAAATGTTGTTTCCTTTTGCGTAAGCTACTTTCTTATTGTCAGGAGAAAACAAAGGCTCTTGAATATCTTTACCAATTAAAGTTAGTTTTTTCGAAGCTACATCATAGGCATAGAATGTACCACTAAAAGAGCGTCTAAATATTTTTTTGAATTGCGTACCTAAAATTAGTTTGGTTTCATCATCATTAAACGTATAAGAAGAAAAACCATCTAAATCTTTTAAATCAGCACTGCTAACAATAGTTTCAACTTTTTCAAGCGTACTATAACTATATTTATCTACAGAAGTATTGCCGTTTTCATCACTATTTAAAAGAGAATAAAAATTACCATTCATAGAATTAAGTGCATTCATTCTTTCTGCAGAAAAAGTACCATCCCAAATTTCTTCGAGTGTAATTTCTTTGGTTCCTGTAGAAGTGTTTTTTGCGGTTTCAAATTTATTGTTTGTACAACCTATGAAGAGAGTTAGGGCTGCTAAAATGATTGATTTTTTCATTACAGACTTTGTTTTTGATAAAAGTTTGCCAAGTTTACGGAAAAATCAGCAAAAAATATCCTAAAAAATCAGAAATCTTGATTATTCTACATTGTTATCGAAGATTGATTTATATTTGTTGAACATAGTTTATATCTGCATAAATGAGCAAAATTATATCTGGTTTTTCCAAACTAACCAAAGAAGAAAAAATTGATTGGTTAACAGAAAATTACTTTCCAAATCAATCTGAATCTATTGCAACAATTAAGCAATATTGGAATGCGAATACCAATCTTCAAGAATTGCATGATGATTTTATAGAAAATACAATTTCTAACTTTTACATGCCTTTTGGTGTAGCTCCTAATTTCTTAATTAATGATAGAACTTATGTAATACCAATGGTTGTAGAAGAAAGCTCTGTAGTTGCTGCAGCTTCTAAAGTCGCAAAATTTTGGAGTACAAGAGGTGGTTTTAAAACCAAGGTTTTAGGTACTACTAAAATTGGTCAGGTGCATTTTATGTATGCAGGTAAAAAAGAGGAACTTCATAATTACTTTAATAAGAATAAAACTGAACTTTATGCAGCTACAGCCTCCATCACAAAAAACATGGAAAAAAGAGGTGGAGGTATTTTAGATATTGCTTTGGTTGATAAAACAGATAAACTGGCCAATTATTATCAATTACATGTAACCTTTGAAACCAAAGATTCCATGGGTGCAAACTTTATAAACTCCTGTTTAGAAGCAATTGCTAAACAATTCGAAAATGAAGATATAGAGATTGTAATGAGTATTCTGTCTAACTACGTTCCTGAATGTTTGGTAAGAGCAGAAGTTAGCTGTAAAATAGAAGATCTAGGAGGTAATGATCCTCAGAAATTTGCAGAAAAATTTAAGCAAGCAGTGGAAATTGCCGAAATTGAACCTTATAGAGCAGTGACTCATAATAAAGGAATAATGAATGGAGTAGATGCTGTTGTTTTAGCAACTGGTAATGATTTTAGAGCAGTTGAAGCTGGTGCACATGCTTATGCTTCTAGAAGTGGTTCTTATTCAAGTTTATCTCACTGTTCTATTGATGATGGAATTTTTAAATTTTGGATAGAATTGCCTTTAGCATTAGGCACTGTTGGTGGATTAACTGCATTACATCCAATGGCTAAATTATCTTTAGAGATGTTGCAAAAACCATCTGCTAGAGTTTTAATGCAAATAATGGCAGCAGCTGGTTTAGCACAAAATTTTGCAGCTTTAAGAGCATTAACTACAAAAGGTATTCAACATGGGCATATGAAAATGCACTTGCAAAATATACTAAATCAGTTTGATGCTACAGATAACGAAAAACAAATTGTAGAAAAGTATTTTGAAGAAAGAACAGTTTCTCATTCTGCAGTTGTAGAAAAAATAAAAGCACTTAGAAAACCAAAGGTAAATTGGGTTAATTTCTTAAATTTTGATGATGTAAAGTCTAAATTATCTAAATTAAACAAAGATTCTAAACCTGTTTTTGGGCAAATGAATGCTCAGCAAATGATTGAACATTTAAGCGCAATAACTCAAATTGCAAACGGTAATTGGAATATAGACGTTTTTGTTACTGATGAAAAAAGCGCAAGAAGAAAACCATTCTTAGATTCAGAAAATGAATTGCAAATGGGCTTTAGAGCAGCTTATTTATCAGATGGACCGGCTGAATTAAAATTCAATTCCATCAAAGAGGCTATAGATGATTTACATGATCAAATACAACAATTTGTAATGGTATTTAAAAAAGAAAAAGATAGAATAGTAGTTCATCCCTTTTTTGGGGAATTAAATTTTGAATACTGGGAAAAATTCCAAGTAAAACATTTTACACATCATTTTAAACAATTCGACTTATTGTAATGAATTATTATTCTAATGGAAAATTGTTGCTTACAGGAGAATACCTTGTTTTAGATGGTTCTAAATCTTTGGCTCTACCCACAAAGTTTGGACAAGATTTAGTTCTTGAAAAAATTAAAGAACCTCAATTAATTTGGGGTAGTTTTACAAATACAGGAGAATGTTGGTTTGATGCAGTTTTTGATTTACCAAAATTGCGTTTGATAAACTGTACATTTAATTCAGATAAAGAAGGAAGTGCAGAGTTTATAGCAGAGACTTTACTAGACATTTTAACTGAAGCAAAAAGATTAAATCCAGATTTTTTAAAGGAAGATCATGGTTTTGTAGTGAAAACTGAATTGAATTTCCCTAGAAATTGGGGTTTGGGTAGTTCATCAACTTTAATAAATTCTATAGCAAGTTGGGCTAAAGTAGATGCTTTTCAGTTATTATGGAATTCATTTAAAGGTAGTGGTTATGATATTGCTTGTGCTCAAAATGATACTCCTATTTTTTATCAAATTAAAGCCAAAAATCCAAAAGTAGCTGCTGTTGAGTTCAATCCTATCTTTAAAGATAACTTATACTTTATATATCTAAATCAAAAGCAAGATTCTAAAGAAGGTATTGCTAAGTTTAGAGAAAGTAACAATGACTTTAACAAGGAAATTAAAAGAATTTCAGAAATTTCAGAAGAGTTTACTAAAGTAACTTCGTTAGATAATTTCAATGATTTAATCACAGAACACGAACAAATTATAAGCTCAATAATAAAATTACAACCAGTTAAAGAAAAGTTGTTTCCAGATTATTTTGGTGCAATAAAAAGTTTAGGGGCTTGGGGTGGAGATTTTATTTTAGCAACAGGAACTAAAGAAACGCCTAGTTATTTTAAAAATAAAGGATTTGAAACAATTCTTACCTATTCAGAAATGATTCTATGAGCAAAGTAATAATAATTGGAGGTGGAGCAGCAGGCTATTTTACAGCTATAAATGCGAAAGAAAATAATCCAAACTTAGACATTACAATTCTAGAGAAAGGGAAAGATGTTTTACAAAAAGTAAAGATTTCTGGAGGAGGAAGATGCAATGTTACTCACGCTTGTTTTACACCCAAAGAACTGATAGCGTTTTATCCAAGAGGAAAAAAAGAGTTGTTGGGCCCTTTTCATCAATTTATGACTGGTGATACTTTTGAGTGGTTTGAAAACAAAGGTGTACCCTTAAAAATTGAAGATGATAATCGTGTTTTTCCAGAAGCCAACACCAGTCAAGCTATCATAGATTGTTTTCAAAATGCTGTTGATAAGTTAGAAATTAAAGTATTAACAAACCATGGTGTAAATTCAATTTATCAACAAGACAAAAAATGGTCTATAAAGACCAAACAACAAGATTTTATCGCAGATAAAGTTGTTATTGCTGCTGGTAGTTCTAAAAAAGTATGGGAACTTTGCAAAACGTTAGATCATACAGTAATAAATCCTGTACCCTCTTTATTCACGTTCAATATTAATGATAAAAGATTAGTAGACCTATTGGGTACATCTGTGCCAAATGCAACTGTAACTATTGTTGGTACAAAGTTAGAGGCTTTTGGTCCTTTGTTAATTACACATTGGGGAATGAGTGGGCCAGCCGTTTTAAAATTATCAGCTTTTGGTGCACGAATTTTGGCGGATAAAAATTACCAATATAATGTTGAGGTTAATTGGCTGTCTAGATCTACTGATAAAGTATTGAATGTACTTTTAAATTTAAAAAAGAAAGAACCTCGAAAAACAGTGATTTTAAAATCACCCTTTACTGAAATTTCAAAAAGATTATGGGAACGTTTTGTGCTATTTTCTGGAATTAGTAAAAATCAAAATTGGGCAGATTTGAAAAATACTCAATTAGAAAAATTAGCAACTGAGCTTACAAAAGGTATTTATAATGCAAATGGTAGAACTACTTTTAAAGACGAATTTGTAACAGCAGGAGGAGTAGATTTAAAAGAAATAAATTTTAAGCGTTTTGAAAGTAAACAGCATAAAAATTTATTTTTTGTTGGTGAAGTTCTTAATATTGATGCTGTAACAGGAGGATTTAATTTTCAGAATGCTTGGACAGGTGGCTATATTTGTGCAAATGCTTTAGCAGAAGAATAATTAAATTAAAAACTGTCAATTCGAGTGAATTTAAAAATGAAAAATTTTTAAATTAGTATCGAGAATAAGTTTTTATAAATCAAAAGTTCTCGATATAATTTCGATGAAAAATCGAAACCACTCGAACTGACAAACAAAAAATATATAAATGGCACGAACAGAATCTAACGAATTTGAAATTGGAAAAGAAGCTCCAGAGTTTAATTTAATAAATACTGTAGATGAAAAATATTATTCTTTACATCAATTAAAAGGAGGTATAGGAACTGTAATTATGTTTATTTGTAATCATTGTCCGTTTGTAATTCACGTGAATTCTGAATTGGTAAAAATGGCAAATAAGTTTCAAGAAAAAGGGATTAATTTTATTGCAATAAGTTCTAATGAAATAGAGAATTATCCGCAAGATGCTCCAAAATTTATGAAAGAGATTGCTGAGAACTTAAACTATCCTTTTCCTTATTTGTTTGATGAAACCCAAGAAGTAGCAAAAGCTTATGATGCTGCTTGCACTCCAGATTTTTATGTTTTTGATTCAGATTTAAAAGCGGTTTATCATGGGCAATTAGATGACTCACGACCTGGAAATTCAGCGTCTTTAAATGGAAAAGATATTAGAAATGCTATAAATTATCTTTTAGAAGGTAAAGCACCTGACAAAAATCAAAAACCAAGCATGGGTTGTGGAATTAAATGGAAGTAAACCCAAATTTATAACATAAAAAAAACCTCGCAAATGCGAGGTTTTCTTTTATCTTTATTTTAGATTATTTAGGATCTAAAATCATATCAATTCTATCTACAACATCTTGTAAGTGGTAACGTCTTAAAGTATTTCCTCTTGAAGCTGCTGCTCTAGCATCTCTTTGAATTCTCTTTAACTCTCCTCTTGCAACTGATTTTAAATCAGATTGATTAATGTTAATTCCACTTCTTTTTAAGTATCCATTATTGAAACCTCTTTGGTTTTTAGCTTCATTTAATAAATAATTTAAACGATCTAAATGAGCTCTTTGTAAGTTTCTTCTATATGTATCTATAGATCTTCCGTTATAAAGTTCTGTCCAAACACCTCTTCGTAAATCGCTCATCATATTCACTAATGTATAAGCTTTAGAACCGTTTAAGGTCTCATTTTCAATCATTCTAGCCATTCTACCAGCATCTAGAACATTGTTTAAAGTTCTAGCTTGTAAGCCACGAACTCTTTCAACTGCTCCTGAGAATTCTATTTTACTAAAAATGTTTTCATCTAACATCCAAGTTGGAGTTTCAAAAAGATTGTCTATCACAAAATTTAAAGCCTCTTTTTGAGTTGCTTTGTCAACATGTGTATATACAGCTCCTTCTTGATCTGATGTTTTGTAGTACTCATAAACACCACCAACATTAGCAGAAACATGACCCATATATCTGTTAAACTGACCTAATAATTGGCCATACATTGTAGATAACTCATCGTAATTTTGTCCTTTTTCTGAAGTCCATTTTTCTAAGTTAGGTAAAATTCTTTTTAAGTTTTTAATACCATACATAGATGCTTTCATTGCATTGTCTCCTAAATCTTCTGTTTGTGAACTAGGATCCACAACACCACCTGCTTGTTGATGACCAAAACGATACATTGGGTCTCCAGCGTGTTCCATAATCCAAGCATCTAAAGTTTCTTTTTCTTCTTTAGCGTCTTTGTCTAATATGGGTCTATAACCCCAAGAAATAGAATACTTATCATAAACACCAATGTTTGGCATTAAAGCAACCCCTTTATCTTCTGGCTGAGCAACATAGTTAAAACGTGCATAATCCATAATAGAAGGAGCCGTACTATATTTATCTGTAAAAGAAGATGAACGTAAAGAATCTACAGGGTAAGCTACAGAACTACCCATGTTGTGTGGTAACCCTAAGGTATGACCAACTTCATGAGAAGATACAAACTGCACTAAACGTCCCATAATTTCTGTTTTAAAACTGTTGCTTCTAGCTTCTTCGTTAATAGCAGCAGTTTGTATAAAGTACCAGTTGTGTAATAATGTCATTACATTATGATACCAGTTAATATCAGATTCTAAGATTTCTCCAGATCTTGGGTCACTTACGTGAGGACCATTTGCATTTGGAATTGGAGATGCTAAATACCTTACAACAGAATATCGAACATCTTCTGGGCTCCAATCAGGGTCTTCTTCTTTACTTGGAGGATCTTTTGCAATAATTGCATTTTTAAAACCTGCAGCTTCAAAAGCAACTTGCCAATCTTCAATACCTTGCTTAATATAAGGTACCCATTCTTTTGGTGTAGCTCTATCTACGTAATAAACAATTTGTTTTTTTGGTTCTACTAATTCTCCTCTTTTAAACTTTTCAATATCTTCATCTTTTACCTCTAATCTCCATCTGTCTAGGTACTGTAGAGTTTTACTTCTTTGGTCTTCTAAACCATAATCCGTTTGGCCTCTTGCAAACCAACCTACTCTTTCATCAAAGTATCTACGTTTCATAGGTACTTTAGGTAATAAGATCATTGAGTTGCTCATTTCTAAAGAAATAGATCCAACACTTCCATTTGAAGGTGGTCTAGATGCAAAATATGTTTTTACATGTCTTAATTCTATATTTTGTGGGTAACTACTCACTCTTTCAGTATAAGAACGAGATTTATCTAAACGTGAAACTCTATATCTGGTTCTGTAGTATTCAGGAAAACCTAATGGTTTTACATCTTCAGTTAATAGTTTAGTTGCATCAATTACTACGCCAGTGGTATCTTTATTAAATGCTTTTATAGGAAAAGTGTATAATATAGGTTCAAAGTTAGAGTTTACAACTGCTTCGTGAACAGGTAAAATAGTGTCTGCAACAACATCATGAGATACAACTCTCAACAAAATGTTTTTATCCTTTCTTTGCCAACGTAATACTTGTGTATTTGCTTTACCTCCACCAAAACCAATACCACTCGCAGTTTTAGCGATACGAGTTACCATTAACATTTCTCTTTCCATTAAAGAATCTGGAATTTCGAATAAAAATGTGTTGTCTTTTGAATGAACATTAAACAAACCATCGTCTGTTTTCATGTCTTTTGTTACTACCTTAGCATAAGGTAATATTGCTCCTTTTTTAGGTTTAGCCTTTGGTTTAAGAGTTGTTTTTTTTGGTGCTTCTTTCTTTTTCTTTTTCCAGAATTGAGCATTCGCTTCCGAAGAAAAACCAAAGACAAGCGCAATTAAAACCAATTGCGAGAATACTTTTTTTGTCATGATTATGTTTAATTTGAATTGTTTTCCAAATTACGTAAACATTATATGAAGAACTCTTAAATAAATGTTAAAGAGCCTCAAAGGTTTTATCAAAAAAAAGACTCTCTAATGTTAACATTGAGAGTCTTAAATACTATGAAATTCTTTCTTTATAATTGAAAAGATTCTTTTATTTTTTCTACGTAATCTAATTTTTCCCAAGTAAAAGTTTCTACTTCTTCAGAAACAGTTTCCCCCATAGGATTAGAGAAAGTAACTGTTTTAATTTCTGGAGTTCTACCCATATGTCCATAAGCAGCAGTTTCAGAATAGATAGGTGTTCTTAGTTTTAAGCGTTGTTCTATAAAATAAGGACGCATGTCAAAAATTTCTTCTACTCTTTTACTAATTTCTCCATCAGATAAATCAATAGTTGCAGTTCCATAAGTCTCTACATTTATACTAGTTGGTTTTGCAACACCAATAGCATAAGAAACCTGTACTAAAACTTCTTTACATAAACCTGCAGCTACTAAGTTTTTTGCAATATGCCTTGTAGCATAAGCTCCAGATCTGTCTACTTTACTTGGGTCTTTACCAGAAAAAGCTCCTCCTCCATGAGCACCTTTACCTCCATAAGTATCTACTATAATCTTTCGTCCTGTTAAACCCGTATCTCCATGAGGACCACCAATTACAAAAATACCAGTAGGATTTATGTGATAAGTAATATTATCAGTAAATAATTTTTGAATGTGTTCAGGTAATTTTGCAATAACCCTAGGAATTAAAATCTCTACAATGTCCTTTTTAATTTTTGATAACATAACTTCTTCAGACGCATCAAAATCATCATGCTGTGTAGAAATTACAATTGCATCTATTCTTTGTGGAATGTTATCATCAGAATACTCAATAGTGACTTGGCTTTTAGCATCTGGTCTTAAATAAGTAATGTCTGAATTTTCTCTTCTAATTTCTGCCAATTCTTTTAGCAATCTATGAGATAATTCTAAAGCCAAAGGCATGTAATTTTCAGTTTCATCTGTTGCGTAACCGAACATCATACCTTGATCTCCTGCACCTTGTTCTTCTGGACTAGATCTATCTACACCTTGATTAATATCTGGTGATTGCTCATGAATTGCAGAAAGAACTCCACATGAATTCCCATCAAACATGTACTCACTTTTTGTATAACCAATTTTATTGATAACGTCTCTTGCAATGTGTTGCACGTCTAAATAGGTGTTCGATTTTACTTCGCCAGCTAAAATTACTTGGCCAGTAGTAACCAAAGTTTCACAAGCTACTTTACTAGATTTATCAAAAGCTAAAAAATTATCGATTAATGCATCTGAAATTTGATCTGCAACTTTATCTGGATGTCCTTCAGAAACACTTTCTGAGGTAAATAAATATGACATAATACTCTTTTTTTTATTGATTTAAAAAATTCGAGAAAGATTGCAGGAGGCTAAAAGGAGTATAGAATTACTGCTTTAGCATTTTTTTAATGAGGTTGCAATCAGTTCAAATTTTTCCTCTAATTATGCTGCAAAAATACATCATAATTTTAGATATAATCAATTTAGTTCCATAATTATTTGCAATGATATCATCAATAAATCATTTTTAACAGAATATTAAGTTCGTTTTTAAAGAATCGAGAATTTAATATTCAAAATTTTATGAAAATGATACAACTTAAAAAAATTATTGCTTTTTATTTGGATGTTAACTTTTTCTGTTGCAATATTTGTATTCACAAA
Source organism: Polaribacter sp. (assembly GCA_039768135.1). GTDB lineage: Bacteria > Bacteroidota > Bacteroidia > Flavobacteriales > Flavobacteriaceae > Polaribacter. Next base: position 32,616 of record JBDNBB010000120.1, on the reverse strand, counting down.
GTTCAATAACTTATTGAAATGTTATCAAGAAAGGCGGAGGGATTAGACCCTGCGAAGCCTTAGCAACCCTTTAGAAATAAAGAAGGTGCTAAATTCTACTCTTTTAAATGAAGTAATTTAAAAGGATAGATAACAAAAAAGAATGTTCATATCCTTGAACTTTCTATTTTCTTAATAACATTTTTCTAGTAAGCACATCAACAAAAATTGATGCTTTTGACTTTTGTTTTAATTATTAATTAACTCAAAAAAATAGAAAAATGAGTACTCACAAATTAGCAACAAATGCGTTGCACGCAGGTCATGATGTAAAATCTAATGGAGGAGCAAGAGCTGTTCCTATCTATCAAACATCATCTTATGTTTTTAATGATTCAGATCATGCAGCAAACTTATTCTCTTTAGCAGAATTAGGTTTTATTTACACAAGGTTAAACAACCCAACAAATCAAATTTTACAAGAACGTTTGGCAGCTGTAGAAGGTGGAATAGGAGCAGTTGTTTTTGCTTCTGGAACATCAGCAATTTCTACAGGTTTATTAACATTATTAAAAGCAGGAGATCATATTGTTGCTTCTAGTAGTTTGTATGGAGGAACGTTTAATTTATTAAATGTAACATTACCTAGATTTGGCATTACTACTACATTTGTAGATGCTTCTAATCCAGATAATTTTGCAGCTGCTGTGCAAGACAATACAAGAGCTTTTTTTGTAGAATCTTTAGGAAATCCTAAGTTAGATGTATTAGATTTAGAGGCAATAGCTGAGCATTCTAAAGCTGCAGAAGTTCCTTTTATTGTAGATAATACTGTTGCAACACCAGCTTTATTAAACCCAATTAAACACGGAGCCAATATTGTAATTCACTCACTAACAAAATATATTGGTGGTCAAGGAACATCTTTAGGAGGCGCAATAATTGATGCAGGAACTTTTAATTGGGCAAATGGTAAATTCCCAGAATTTACAGAACCTTCAGCAGGTTATCATGGTTTGAAATACCATGAAGTTTTAGGGGCTGCATCTTATACATTTAAACTAATTTTAGAAGGATTACGTGATTTTGGAGGAGCCCTAAGTCCTACAAATGCATTTAACATCATTCAAGGTTTAGAAACATTACCAGTTAGAATTAAACAACATTCAGAAAATGCATTAGCGCTTGCAACTTGGTTAGAGGAGCAAGAAGAAGTTGCTTGGGTAAATTATCCAGGTTTAAAGAGTAATAAATACAATGAGTTAGCAAAAAAGTATTTGCCTAAGGGACAAAGTGGAATTGTAACATTTGGTCATAAAGGAGGTTATGAAGCTGCAAAAACTATTGCAGATAAAACAAAAATATTTTCTTTACTAGCTAATATTGGTGATACTAAATCATTGATTATTCATCCTGCAAGTACTACTCACCAACAATTAGATGAGGTTGCACAAGAAGGAGCAGGTGTTTCTCAAGATTTAATACGTTTATCTGTTGGTATAGAGGATTTAGAAGATTTAAAAGCAGATTTAAAAGCAGCTTTTTCAGAAATATAAATGTTTAATTTTTAAAAAGTTTTCAAAACTTTCTACGTATTGGTAATAGCAAATTTGGCACATCCATTAAAACATATTAAAATAAAAGATTTTACCACAGAAGCTGGTGCAAAAATTCCTGAATTAAATTTGAGTTATCAAGTTTTTGGTAAAGAATTAGGTAAAGCTCCTGTGGTTTTAATCAACCATGCATTGACAGGCAATAGTGAAGTTGCAGGTAAAAATGGTTGGTGGCAAGATATTGTGGGTAAAGAAAAAGCCATAAATATAGATGTTTACACTGTACTATCTTTTAATATTCCTGGTAATGGTTTTGATGAATTTTTGATAGATAATTACAAAGATTTTATTGCTAGAGATGTTGCTAAACTTTTTTTAGAAGGATTATCAACCCTAAAAATTAAACAACTATTTGCTTTAATTGGGGGGTCTTTAGGTGGTGGAATTGCTTGGGAAATGGTTGTTTTAAACAATCAATTAACTCAACATTTTTTGCCAATTGCCACAGATTGGAAATCTACAGATTGGTTAATCGCAAATTGCCAAATTCAAGAACAATTTTTAGTGAACTCTAGCAATCCTGTGCATGATGCAAGAATGCATGCAATGTTGTGTTACAGAACACCAGAATCTTTTAAAGAACGTTTTCACAGATCTAAAAATGAAGATTCAGCAATTTTTAATGTAGAAAGTTGGTTGTTGCATCATGGGAAAAAGTTGCAAGAACGTTATCAATTATCTTCATATAAATTAATGAATCAATTGTTAAAAACGATTGATGTTACTGTTGGGAGCAAAAAAGATATTGCAATTTTAGATCAAATAGATGCCAATATTCATATTATAGGTGTGGATTCTGATTTGTTTTTTACAGCCGAAGAAAACAGAGAAACGCATAAAAAATTGGCATTAACAAAAGCGAATGTGACCTATAATGAAATTAATTCAGTGCATGGTCATGATGCTTTTTTAATAGAATACAATCAGTTAGAAAAAATAATTGAGCCTATTTTTAATAAAGATTACAGAGAAAAGAAGATGAAAGTTATAAAGTTTGGAGGTAAATCTTTAGCAAATGAAAAAGGTTTAAAAAATGCTATTGATATTATTGTTGATAAAGATAAAAATGGAGAAAAATTTACAGTTGTTCTCTCTGCAAGAGGAAATACAACCAATGATTTAGAAGCCATTTTAGAGTTAGCAGCTCAAAAAAAAGATTATAGAACTGCTTTTAAAAAGTTTAAGGAATATCAGCAATACCCTAATAGTTCAATAGATTTAAAAGAGCAGTTTACAAAACTAGAAATCATTTTTGAAGGGGTTTCTTTATTAGGGGACTTTAGCCAAAAAATAAAAGATGAGGTTTTAGCTCAAGGAGAGATATTATCAGTAAAATTAGTAGCAAGTTTATTAGAGCAAGAGGGTTTATCCGTTAATCCTGTTGATGCGAGATCACTCATAATTACTGATGAAAACTTTGGAAATGCGCAACCAATTCAATTAGAGTCTAAAGAAAAGATTCTTAAATTTTTTAAAGAGAATAAAGGTGCAATAAATGTTGTGACAGGTTTTATTTCATCAAACAAAAAAGGAGAAACAACTACTTTAGGTAGAAATGGAAGTAATTATACAGCAGCATTGTTGGCCAACTTTTTAGATGCAGATGAATTACAGAATTACACACATGTAAATGGAATTTTTACAGCAAATCCAGATATTGTTGCTGATGCTAAAAAAATAGCACAGTTATCATTTTCTGAAGCGAATGAACTAGCCAATTTTGGAGCTAACATTTTGCATGCAAAAACAATAATACCATTATTAGAGAAAAACATCAACTTACGTATTTTAAATACCTTTAATAAAGAAGATCAGGGAACATTAATCACTTCAGAATCTTCAACAAAGGGGATTAAATCAATTTCAACAATAGATAATGTTTCTTTAATAAACTTTGAAGGTAGAGGTTTACTGGGTAAAGTTGGTGTTGATGCTAGAATTTTTAAAACGCTAAGTGATAAAAATATCAATGTAAGTATTATTGCACAAGGTTCTTCTGAAAGAGGTATAGGTTTAATTATCGATTCAAATAAAGCAAAACAAGCTGTTGAAGCGTTAGAGAAAGAGTTTGAAAATGACCTTTATGCACAAGATGTAAATCATGTTTCAGTAAATAATGATGTTGCAGTTATTTCTATTATTGGGCAAGATTTAAGCGAATTTCATCATCCATATAATGCTCTAATAAAGAATCAAATTGTTCCACTTTTATTTAATAACACAGTTTCTGGAAAAAATGTGAGTCTGGTTGTTAAAAAAGAGCAATTATATAAAGCTGTCAACGTAATTCATGGTCAAGTTTTTGGAGTAACCAAAAAGATAAATATTGCTGTTTTTGGTAAAGGTTTAGTTGGTGGAACATTAATAGATCAAATAATAGAAAACACACAATCTGTATTAGAAAGGCGTAAAATACAATTGAATGTTTTTGCAGTTGCCAATTCTAAAAAAGTGCTCTTAAATAAAAATGGAGCTACTAAAAACTGGAAACAAAATTTATTAGAAAATGGTGATGAAAATGCATCTGTAGATGATGTTATTGCCTTTGCAAAAACGCATCACTTAGAAAATTTAATTGCTGTAGATAATACAGCAAGTGTAAACTTTGTAAACAATTATATTCCGTTAATTGAAGCTGGTTTCGATTTAGTTTCGTGCAATAAAATTGCAAATACCTTATCTTTTGATTTTTATAAAGAAGTCAGAGCAAAATTAAAAGAATATAAAAAACAATATTTATACGAAACCAATGTTGGTGCAGGTTTACCTTTAATAGATACCATTCGTTTGTTACATGAATCTGGAGAGAATATCACCAAAATTAGAGGAGTTTTTTCAGGAAGTTTAAGTTATTTATTCAATAATTTTTCTGCAAACGATGTTCCTTTTTCTGAAGTTTTAGAAGAAGCTATAGATAAAGGCTTTACAGAGCCAGATCCTAGAGAAGATTTAGGTGGAAATGACGTAGCTAGAAAATTATTGATTTTAGCAAGAGAATTAGATCTAGAAAACGAGTTTGATGAGGTTAACATTAAAAATTTAATTCCAGAAAATTTAAGAGAAGGTTCTCCTGAAGATTTTTTAAGCAAGCTAGATTTGTTGAACGAAGAATATCAAATCCTCAAAGAACAACAAGAAAAAAATCATGTGCTAAGATATATAGGTGAGTTAAGTGGAGATTTATCTAAAGAAAAAGGAAATTTAGAAGTTAAACTAGTTTCTACACCAACAAGTACTCCTTTGGGTTCATTAAAAGGTTCTGATGCAATTTTTGAAATTTACACTGAATCTTATGGAGAACAACCTATTGTAATTCAAGGAGCAGGAGCAGGAGCAAGTGTAACTGCAAGAGGTGTTTTTGGTGATATTTTAAGATTGGCAAAACATAATAATTAAAACATAAAGTCATTCTGAATTTGTATCAGAATTTCATAAAGATTATAAATGACTAAGAAAAAACATTTCGAAACAGAAGCAATAAGAAACCAAACTGAAAGAAGTCAGTTTTCTGAGCATTCTACCCCTTTATATTTAACATCTAGTTTTGTTTTTGATGATGCAGAAGAAATGAGAGCTTCATTCGCAGAAGAAAAACAACGTAATTTATACAGCAGATTTACAAACCCAAATACTAGTGAGTTTGTAAGTAAAGTGGTTGCTATGGAAGGTGCAGAAAGTGGTTACGCCTTTGCAACAGGTATGTCTGCAATTTTTTCATCGTTTGCAGCCTTGTTAAATGCAGGCGATCATATTGTTTCTTGCAGATCTGTTTTTGGTTCAACACATAGTATGTTTACCAAATATTTACCAAAATGGAATATTGAAACTTCCTATTTTAAGGTTGATGAAGTTGATTTGGTAGAAAGCCTAATTAAAGAAAATACAAAGATTCTTTATATAGAAACTCCAACAAATCCTGCTGTTGATATTTTAGATTTAGCTTTAATTGGTAAAATTGCGAAGAAACATAATCTAATTTATATTGTTGATAATTGCTTTGCAACACCTTACATACAACAACCGATAAAGTTTGGAGCAGATTTGGTAATTCATTCAGCTACAAAATTAATGGATGGACAAGGAAGGGTTTTAGGTGGAGTTACAGTTGGTAAAGAAGATTTGATTCGTGAAATTTATTTATTTGCTAGAAATACAGGACCAGCTATGTCTCCTTTTAATGCTTGGGTTTTATCAAAAAGTTTAGAAACTCTAGCGATTAGAGTAGAAAAACATTGCGAAAATGCTTTGAAAGTAGCTGAGTTTTTAGAAGAAAATAAAAATGTTGATTTGGTAAAATATCCATTTCTAAAATCACATCCTCAGTATAATGTTGCTCAGCAGCAAATGAAATTAGGAGGTAATATTGTTGCCTTTGAAATTAAAGGTGGAATTGAAGCTGGTAGAAAATTCTTAGATAAAATTAAAATGTGTTCTTTATCAGCAAATTTAGGTGATACAAGAACCATTGTTACACATCCATCATCTACAACTCATGGTCGTTTATCAGAAGAAGACAGATTAGAAGTTGGTATTACAAACGGTTTGGTACGTGTATCTGTAGGTTTAGAAAATGTTGCAGATATTATAGAAGATTTGAATCAAGCTTTAAGTAACTAAAATTTATTTACCTTGTAAAATAGCACTAATTTACAAGGTAAATAAATTTTAAGATTAAATTATTAAAATTGGTTAACCAATTTTGTACTTTTATAAAAAAATAAATTTAGCGTTATTTCTATGAAGTCCGTAATCAAATTAAGTTTGTTAAGCCTTGTGTTTTTTATGCTACAATCTTGTAGTTCATCAGAACCAGATAATGAAGTAATTATAGAAGAGCAGTTGGCTGTATCAACGCTAAATGTTTTTTCTGCAGACCAAGAATCTCAGTCAGTTATAGTTACTTCAAATTTATACTGGTATACAGAATTAAATATGGATTGGATTACACTTTCACCAAGATTTGGAACAAATAATGGTGCTATCAATGTTACAGTAGCTAGCAATCCAAATTTCGAAGAACGAACTGGAACAATAACCGTTATTGGAGGCAGTTATACAATAAATCTTACTGTAACTCAAGAAGCGAAAGTAGATAATGGGGGTGTTTTAGATCCTAATATGTCTCCTGCACAAAATTTTGATTTATCAACTTGGAAGTTGAACACACCAGAAAATAATGGAAGTGGTTTTTCTAAAACTATTTCAGTGAGTGAAATCAATAGTGGTTATGAAGATAACAACTACTTTTATACAGGTTCAGATGGTGGTTTGGTTTTTAAATGTCCTGTAGATGGTTTTAAAACTTCAGCAAATACAAGCTACACAAGAGTAGAACTTAGAGAAATGTTAAGATGTACAGAAACTATTATATCTAATAAAGGTGTAAATAAAAATAAATTGGTTTTTTGCTAATCTAAAGCTTCAGATAAAAATTCAGCTTCAGGTTTTTATGGAGAAATGAATGCAACTTTAGCCGTAAATTATGTGACAACAACAGGTTCATCAGGTCAAGTAGGTAGAGTTATTATTGGGCAAATTCATGCCAATGATGATGAACCAATTAGACTATATTACAGAAAATTACCTAATAATACTTTAGGATCTATATATTTTGCTCATGAACCTAGAGATGGTTTTGGTAGTGAACAATGGTATGATATGATTGGTTCTAGAAGTAACTCTGCTACTAATCCTTCTGATGGAATAGCCTTAGACGAAAAATTCTCTTATCAAATTAAAACCGTAAATAATACGCTTACAGTTACCATTTCTAGAGAAGGTAAACCAGATGTAGTTGAGGTTGTAGATATGACTAACAGTGGTTTTGATCAAAGTGGACAATATCAATATTTTAAGGCAGGTTTGTATCAAGGTAACAATTCTGGAAGCTCAGATGATTATGTACAAGCTACTTTTTATGCTTTAGAAAAATCGCATACAACAAACTAGATTAGCTAGAATTTGTTTACTTTAGATTCATGCTTTCTAAAAAAACAAAATACGGAATTAAAGCGCTTACTTATTTAGCGAAACAAGAGGAAAAAATGCCTGTTGCAATAGCTACAATATCTAAAAGTGAAAATATTTCTTTAAAATTCTTAGAAAGTATCTTACTTACACTTCGTAAAAACGGCTTGTTAGGATCAAAAAAAGGAAAAGGTGGTGGTTATTACCTGCTAAAAAATCCTGATGAAATTCTAATGACCACAATTATGCGAATTTTAGAAGGGCCAATTTCTATGGTACCTTGTGTAAGTTTAAATTTCTATGAAAAGTGCGATGATTGCCCAGATGAAAATGCATGTGCTGTCCATAAATTAATGATTCAAGTTAGAGATAATACTTTACAAATATTTAGAAATACAACTTTGGCAGATTTAACTTCTAATACATCTAAATAAGAATAGATGAATAGTAAAAAATCTTGCCTTATTTTAGTTGGTTTCCTCCTGTTTTTTGGAAATAGAACTTACGCTCAAGATAATAATGAAAGCAAAACTAAGTTCACAGAATTTTTATCAAAATCTTATTATAGTATAAATTTTGGGGCTATTTTTTATCCTTTTTCAAATGATAATTTAATTGATGGTTTCAAAACAGAAACTTTTAGCAAGAATAGATTTTCTGGTAGAATGCTTTTGGGTCATAAAATTACAGATGACTTGTCAGCACAATTTGGAGTTATAAGACCAGCTTCTTGGTTTAAATATGATGATGTAAATAATATTGGTTATGATAGAAGTGTTTGGATTAATGCTTGGAGTCTATCTTTAAAAAATGACTTTAACCTTACTGATAAGGTATCTGTTTATGCAGAAGCAGGTATTGCAAATGTTACACGAATTGGTTTTTCTATAAACGACCAAGTAATTTATGAAGATGCACATTTTGCTAGTTTCTTATATGGATTTGGTTTACAATACTGGCTATCAGAAAAATGGCGATTATCTGCAAACGGAACTTTTATGCCAAAGTCAAATAAGTACAATCAGCCATCTATATCTCAAACATCTTTGGGTTTTGAATATCATTTACAACAAGTAGATGATAGCACTGCAGGACAATATGCCAATAACGATTATTTCTTTCCAAAAAATATTTTTCAAATTAGTTATGGAACAGGAGCTTTGGGCTTTGGTATGAATGAGTTTTTCTCAATGAATGTAAAAGTGGGTAATTTTGAGAGTTTTGGAATACCTGTTTTTTGGTTAGGTGATGTAAAGGCAGAACATGCATTTTCATTAACCTATCAACGATTAATTTACAGATCAGAAAAGACTTTTTCTTTAGACTGGGGTGTAAGTGCAACCTATTTTCAATCGCAAGCAGGTAAATCTGATGTGTTTGCTTTTTCTATTTTTCCTGTATTACGTTTTTATTTATATCGTAATAGAAATTACGATTTTTATACAAATTACTCCATAATTGGTCCTGCTTTTATTTCAAAAAGTAATATTGATGGCTTTGAATCTGGACCTAAAATCACCTATCATGATACCATGGGTTTTGGAGTTTTCTTTGGTAAAGAAAGAGCATATAATTTCGAGCTAAGAATTATGCATTACTCAAATGGTAATATTTTTACAAGAAATGCAGGTGTTGCTGTACCTATTCAATTTACTTTAGGAAAGACTTTCTAATCCATTCTTAATTTTTTAACCAACTTTTTTTATCAAAATAGATTTTAAGATATAATATCTTTAATAAATTCTATTAAAATTTATTAATCTACTAAATCTATAGGGTATATATAAAAATTAATATTATAGTCTTATTATTTGAATATAATTCATGTATGTTTGCATACTCTACTAAATAAGTAGGGTAATAAAATAGACAATATTATAAATGATTTTAGACCAAGTTTTACTTTATAAGAAATCAGAAAGTAAAAGTTTTAAAGATGCTCAATCATCAGAAAAACCTCTAAGGAGTGTTATAAAAGCTTTGAGCTGGAGAGTTGTTGGTACATTAGATACGCTTATTGTTTCTTATGTGCTTATTGGAGAAATTGCTTTAGCAACCTCTATTGCTTCTATAGATTTTATAACAAAACTATTGCTCTATTTTTTTCATGAAAGAATTTGGAACAAAATAAAATGGGGAAAATAATGAACCTAGATTTAGATGAAATTAATAAAGAATTAAAAGATAAAAGTCCATCAGAAATAATTTCTTGGGCTATTTCATTAGCTAAGAATGCAGTAATAACCACCAACTTTAGACCTTATGAAGTTGCCATTTTAAATGCGGTTACTAAGGTTGATAATAACATTAAAGTTATTTGGTGTGACACTGGTTATAATACAGTACAAACGTACAAACATGCAGAAGAAATTATTCAAAAACTGAATTTAAACATTCAATTATATACACCAAAACAAACAGTTGCACATAGAAATATAGTTTTAGGAGTGCCTTCAATAGATGATGCAAAACATGCACTTTTTACAGAGCAAGTAAAGCTAGAACCTTTTGCTAGAGCAATGAAAGAACATCAACCAGATGTTTGGTTTACAAATCTTAGAAAAGGGCAAACTGCATTTAGAAACAGTATAGATATTGTTTCTGTTAACAAAGACGGAATTTTAAAAGTGAGTCCTTTTTACCATTGGTCAGATGAACAATTAGATGCGTATTTGGAAGAAAAGAATTTGCCTAATGAATTTACATATTTCGATCCAACAAAAGTAGAAAGTAACAGAGAATGTGGTTTACATATATAAAAGATATGATTATGAATCAAAACACAATACAAGTAGATGCTTTAGAAAGTGAAGCCATATATATATTTAGAGAAGTACAAGCACAATTCGAAAAACCTGTGCTCCTTTTTTCTGGAGGTAAAGACAGTATCACTTTAGTACGTTTAGCACAAAAAGCTTTTTACCCAGCAAAAATACCTTTTCCATTATTACATATTGATACTGGTCATAACTTTCCAGAAACTATAGAATTTAGAGATCGATTAGTAAAAGAATTAGGGGTAGAGTTAATTGTAAGAAACGTACAAGACAATATCGATTCTGGAAGAGTAAAAGAAGAATCTGGTAGATACGCAAGTAGAAATATGTTGCAGACAGAAACCTTACTAGATGCTATTGAAGAATTTGGTTTTGATGCTTGTATTGGTGGTGCAAGAAGAGATGAAGAAAAAGCCAGAGCCAAAGAAAGAATCTTTTCTGTTAGAGACGATTTTGGTCAGTGGGATGAAAAAAATCAACGTCCAGAGGTTTTTGATATGCTAAATGGACGAATTGATTTAGGCCAAAATGTACGTGTTTTTCCAATTTCTAACTGGACAGAATTAGATGTTTGGTCTTACATCAAACAAGAAGAAATAGAAATTCCTTCTATCTATTTTGCCCATAAGCGTAAAACTTTTGTAAGAGATGGCATGATTTGGTCTGCAGCAGATGAAGTGGTTTATAGAGATGAAGAAGAAAAAGTAGTAGAAAGAATGGTAAGGTTTAGAACAGTGGGAGACATGAGTTGTACAGCAGCAGTTTTATCAGAAGCTATAGACATTACAAAAGTGGTTGAAGAAATTAGAGATTCCTCCATTTCAGAAAGAGGTGCAAGAATAGATGATAAACGTTCTGAAGCAGCTATGGAAAAAAGAAAACAACAAGGATATTTCTAAAATTTTCTTTAGAAAATTTTAGCCCTTAGCTTTTGGCTTTTAGTCATTAGCAAAAAAATAAAAAGAATACAAATAAAGCTAAAAGTCAAAAGCTAATAGCTAATAGCTAATAAAAATGAAAGTATTAAAAATAGCAACAGCAGGTAGTGTAGATGATGGTAAAAGTACCTTAATTGGTAGAATTTTATACGATACAAAATCTCTGACAGATGATAAGTTAGAAGCTATAGAAGAAAAAAGTAAACAAAGAGGTTTTGATTATTTAGATTTTTCTTTGGCTACAGATGGTTTGGTTGCAGAACGTGAGCAAGGTATCACAATTGATGTTGCTCATATTTACTTTTCCACACCAAGCAAAAGTTTCATTATTGCAGATACTCCAGGTCATATAGAATATACCAGAAATATGGTTACAGGTGCTTCAACAGCCCAAGCTTCTATTGTGTTAATTGATGCTAGAAATGGAGTTGTAGAACAAACCTACAGACATTTTTTTATCAATAATTTATTAAGGATTAAAGATGTAGTAATTGCCATTAATAAAATGGATTTGGTTGATTATTCTGAAGAGAAATATAACATTATTAAAGGAGAAATTGAATATTTAGCTAGTAAAAGCGAATATAAGGGTCAGAATTTAACCTTTATTCCTTTATCTGCTTTAAAAGGTGATAATGTAGTTGAACCATCAGAAAATATGAGTTGGTATAAAGGTCAAACCTTAATGCATCATTTAGAAAATTTAGATACTAAAGATATTAATGATGAATCTCAAACACGTTTTCCTGTACAAACAGTAATCAGACCAAAAACAAACGAATTTCATGATTTTAGAGGTTATGCAGGTAAAGTTTATGGTGGTGATTTAGAAATAGGTGAAGAAGTTGCTGTTTTACCATCAAAAACAAAGTCTAAAATAAAGAGCATTCACTTTTTTGATAAAGAATATGCCAAAGCAAAAAGTGGAAGTGCTGTAACAATTACGTTAGAAGATAATGTAAATGTTAGCAGAGGAGATATGTTAGTTAAAGTTGCAGAAGAACCAACAATTACCAAACAATTAGAAGCTACAATTTGTTGGATGGATAAAAATCCACTGCAAATTTCTCAAAAATATTATATCAAACATGGTGTAAATGATGGGCAAGCCAAAGTAACCAACTTGTCTAGTATTATTAAAACTGATTTTTCTGGTATAGAAGAAAATCCTGAAGCATTAGAGTTAAATCAAATTGGAGATATACAACTAAAACTGAGCAAACCTTTATTGGTAGACAGTTACAAAAAGAATAAATCTAATGGATCATTTATTTTAATCAATCCAAAAACGAATAACACAGTAGGTGTTGGTTTTATAAAATAAGAAAAAGAAAAAAAGAAGTTTAAGAGATATAAAGTTGATTAGAATAGCTTTTCAACTTTATGCTCTTATAATTTAAACAAAAGTGCCATGCAAAGTTTTAGAACAGAAATAGAAAATCCAGTTGTAGAAAAAGATATTATTGAGTTAGCAGATAAAATTGCAGCATTCAATAATCTACAAATTGATGAAGAAAAATTTAGAAGTTTACGTTTAGCAAGAGGTGTGTATGGTCAACGTCAGCAAGGAGTTCAGATGATTCGAATTAAATTACCTTATGGTAAGGTTAAAAGTCATCAACTAAAGAGAATAGCAGACGTTTCAGACGAATATTCTAGAGGTAGATTACATATTACAACCCGTCAAGACATTCAAATTCATTATGTAGATTTGAATAGAACACCACAATTATGGGCAGAATTAGAAAGAGATAATGTAACTCTAAGAGAAGCTTGTGGTAATACAGTTAGAAATGTAACAGCATCAGAAACTGCAGGAATTGATGTTAATGAACCTTTTGATGTTTCACCTTATGCAGATGCACTTTTTAGATTCTTTTTAAGAAATCCAATTTGTCAAGAAATGGGTCGTAAATTCAAGGTTTCATTTTCTGCTTCTGATGAAGATACAGGTTTATCTTACATGCATGATTTAGGTTTTATCGCTAAAATAGAAAACGGAATACGTGGTTTTAAAGTAATGATTGGTGGAGGTTTAGGATCTCAACCAAGGCATGCAGATTTATTGTATGAATTTGTTGCTAGCGATAAAATTATTCCTTTAATGGAGGGTGTTTTGAGAATTTTTGATAGATATGGAGAACGTAAAAGTAGAGCCAAAGCTAGAATGAAATTCTTATTAAAAGATATAGGATTAGATGCTTTTAGAGAATTAATTTTAGAAGAACAAAAAGCAATCGAATTTAAATCTGTAAAGATAGATGCTGATGCTTATGAGGTTTCAAAACCTGTTACTGTTGATGCTCCAAAAGTTGAAATCAAAGATCAAAAAGCGTATGATTTATGGAAATCTACAAACGTAATTCCACAGAAACAACAAGGTTTTGTTGCAATCGGAATTAAAGTTTTACTAGGTGATTTTTATACAGATAAAGCTAGGTTGTTAGCAGATTTGGTAGATAAATATGCAGCAAGCGAATTTAGATTGTCTTTACGTCAAAATATTTTAATTCCATTTGTAAAAACAGACTTGGTGCCTTTCTTTTATCAAGAATTAAAGAAATTAGACTTTGTAGAAGCAGGTTATAATAAGGCTGTAGATATTACTGCTTGTCCAGGAACAGATACTTGTAATTTAGGTATTGCAAGTAGTACAGGAATTGCTGAAGAATTAGAAAAAGTAATCGCAAAAGAATATCCTCAATATTTAGAAAACGAAGATTTAGTTATAAAGATAAGTGGTTGTATGAATGCATGTGGACAACATAATATGGCTAATATTGGTTTTCAAGGCATGTCTGTTAGAACTCCAGAGAAATTAGTTGCACCTGCATTACAAGTACTTTTAGGTGGTGGAAATTTAGGAGATGGCCAAGGTGTTTTTGCAGATAAAGTAGTTAAAGTACCAAGCAGAAGAGGACCAGAAGCAATGCGTAGAATTTTAGATGATTTTGAAACAAATGCAAATGGCTTGCAGTTTGTAGACTATTACAAAGAAAAGGGTGAAAAGTATTTTTATAATTTCTTGAATGACTTACAAGACACTAGCAATTTAACACAAGAAGATTTTATTGACTGGGGAAATAATGACGTTTATAAAAAGGAAATCGGAATTGGAGAATGTGCAGGGGTTGTCATTGATTTAATTGCAACACTATTTTTAGAAAGCGAAGAAAAGATTGATAAAGCCAAAGAATCTTTTGTGAATTCTGTGTATTCAAGTGCTATTTATCATGCATATAGTTCTTTAGTAAATTCAGCTAAAGCAATGTTATTGGCAGAAAATATTAAAACAAACTCACAAGCAACTATTATTAAGCAGTTTGATGAATTTTATATCGCTTCAAACAAAATCAATCTACAAGGTTCATTTTCTGATTTAATTTATCAGATAAATAAATATGCTCCTAAAGAAGAATTTGCCAAGAAATATATTAAAGATGCTGAGGTGTTTTTAGAAAAAGTTAGAATTTTTAGAGAAGAATCTATAGCCAAAGCTGAAGTTAATAATTAGAAATAATGAGTTTAAGAAGACCGAAATTAACTGTTGTTGGAGCTGGACCAGGAGATGTAGATTTAATTACATTAAAAGCAATTAAAGCTTTAAAATCTGCAGACGTTGTTCTGTATGATGCTTTAGTTAATAAAGAATTATTAGAGTATGTAAATAAAAAGGCAGAATTGATTTTTGTGGGTAAAAGACGTGGTTGCTATAAATATCAACAAGAACAAATCAACGATTTAATTGTTGCTAGAGCAAATTCTCATGGACATGTAGTTCGTTTAAAAGGTGGTGATCCTTTTATTTTTGGAAGAGGTGCAGAAGAAATGGAATTCGCTGCAAGTCATCAAATAGATGTTGCTGTTGTTCCTGGTATTTCTTCGTCTTTAGCAGTACCTGCTTATCAAAACATTCCATTAACAAAAAGAGGAAGTGCAGAAAGTTTTTGGGTAATTACTGGTACTACAAAAGAGCATAAAATTTCTGGTGATGTAAAATTAGCAGCAAAATCAAATGCAACAGTTGTGATTTTAATGGGCATGAGTAAACTACCTCAAATAGTAGCATTATTTCAAAAAGAAGGAAAACAAGATTTACCTGTAGCTGTCATTCAAGAAGGAACAACCTCTAGAGAAAAAGTGGGTATTGGTACAGTTAATACCATTTTAAATGTGGTTAAAGAGCAAGAGTTGTGTAATCCTGCAATTATTGTTTTGGGTGATGTTGTAAATCACAAAGCAATTTTACAAAGTTTACAACAAGAAAACACAAAGGCTATAGCTGTTTAGATATTAGAAATGGAAAGAAATAACTTATATCCCGTTTTTTTAAAAACTAAAAACTTAAACGTTTTAATAGTTGGTGGTGGTTTTGTGGCAGAAGAAAAATTAACATTTTTGTTAAAGTCAAGTCCAGATGCAAAAGTTTTAATGGTTTCACCCATGTTTAGAGATGGTACAATTGAATTAGCTAAAAAAGGCTGTGTTACTTTAGTGAATGACATTTATAAAAAAAAATATTTAGAAGGCAGACATATAATAGTTGCAACAACAGATATTCCTAAAGTAAATGTTCAAGTTTGGAAAGATTGTAGAGCAGAAGCAAAGTTGGTTAATGTTGCAGATAATCCTCCATATTGTGATTTTTATATGGGTGGAATTGTAACGAAAGGAAATGTAAAAGTGGCAATTTCTACTAATGGAAAATCGCCAACAACAGCCAAAAGATTACGTCAGTTTTTTGAGGAAGTAATTCCAGAAAACATAGATGATTTAGTAAAAAATTTAAATGAATATCGAAAAACCATCAAAGGAGACTTTGAAGAAAAAGTAGAAAAGCTAAACGAATTCACAAAAAGTTTGGTTGAAAAGTAAATAAGAATAAGAAAAATGATTACAACAGATATATTAATTATTGGTGCAGGCCCAACAGGATTATTCACAATTTTTGAAGCAGGTTTATTAAAACTAAAATGTCATTTAATTGATGCTTTACCACAGCCTGGAGGTCAATGTTCAGAAATTTATCCTAAGAAACCTATTTACGATATTCCTGCTTATCCAGAGATTTTAGCAGGCGATTTAACAACAAAATTGTTAGAACAAACTAAACAATTTAAACCTGGTTTTACCTTAGGAGAAAGAGCAGAAACAATCGATAAACTAGAAGATGGAACCTTTATTGTAACCACAAATAAAGGTACAAAGCATCATGCGAAAATAGTTGCTATTGCTGGTGGTCTTGGGTCTTTTGAGCCTAGAAAACCATTAATTGAAAACCTAGCAAATTTTGAAGACAAAGGTGTTGAGTATATCATTAAAGAACCAGAATTATATAGAGATAAAAAGGTAGTAATTTCTGGTGGAGGAGATTCTGCTTTAGACTGGGCAATTTTCTTATCTGATGTGGCATCAGAAGTAACTTTAATTCATAGAAGAAATGAATTTAGAGGCGCTTTAGATTCTGTTGAAAAAGCACAAGAATTAAAAAATTTAGGTAAAATAAATATCATAACTCCAGCAGAAGTAAAAGGGATTTTAGGCGATGATAAAGTAACTGGTGTAGTTGTAGAAAAGAAAGGTGAAGATGGCTTTATTATTGATGCAGATCATTTTATTCCGCTTTTTGGATTATCACCAAAATTAGGACCTATTGCAAATTGGGGCTTAGAAATAGAGAAGAATGCAATTAAAGTAAATAACGCTTTAGATTATCAAACAAACATTCCAGGAATTTACGCAATTGGAGATGTAAACACATATCCAGGTAAATTAAAACTGATTTTATGTGGTTTTCATGAAGCAACATTAATGTGTCAAAGTGCTTATAAAAGAATTTATCCAGATAAGAAATACGTAATGAAATATACTACTGTTGGTGGTGTAGAAGGTTTCGATGGTACAAAGAAAGAAGCGCCAAAAGCAGTAATAAAGGCAATTGACTAATAGTTTGTTGTTAGGTTTACGTAAATTTGTAGACAATATCAATAATTGACAAAGAGATGCAAGACATCAATATAAAAATTACAGACAGAGAGGGTAAAACGCATGATATTGTTGCACCAACAGACATGTCTATGAATTTAATGGAGGTAGTTCGTTCTTATGAATTAGCAGAAGAAGGTACTATAGGTATTTGTGGAGGAATGGCTATGTGCGCATCATGCCAATGTTATGTAAAGTCCGATCATGAATTGCCAGAAATGACAGATGATGAAGATGCAATGCTAGCTGAAGCTTTTTATGTGGAAGATAATAGCAGATTGGGTTGTCAAATACAAATTACACCGGAATTAAATGGTTTAGAGATAGAATTAGCACCAGAAAGTTAAACCTTTATGAAACAAACAGAACAAATAATAGAATTTAAAAAATTGACTGATTTTAAAAATTACAACATGTGCCTAAGAGATGCAGTTGAGGTTTTTACAAAACAATTGATTAATGATTTATTTGATGAAAATCATCTTTCTAAAAATGGTTCTGATACTAAGAGAAAGTTCTTATTAATTCTAGATAGATTATCTGTAGATAAAGGCGAAGAATTATGGAATGCTTTTCAAAGTTCATTTACGGTTATAAGAAAGAAGTTAGATTTAGATGCAGAAGCAGCTAATAAAAATGATCCTGCTGCAAAGAGTTTAGAGGAAATTTACTTGGCTTATCCTGGTTTTTATGCAATTGCTGTACATAGATTAAGTCACCAATTATTACAATTAGAAATTCCGATTTTACCAAGAATGATGAGCGAATTTGCTCACAGTACAACAGGTACTGATATTCATCCAGGAGCAGAAATAGGCGAATCGTTTTTTATTGATCATGCAACTGGAATTGTAATTGGTGAAACCACTGTTATTAAAAATAACGTTCAGATTTTTCAGGGAGTTACTTTGGGTGGAATTCAAGTAAAAAAGAATTTGGCATTTACCAAAAGACATCCAACCATTGAAGATAATGTTATCATTTACGCAAACGCAACAATTCTTGGAGGAGATGTAATCATTGGCGCAAATTCTGTAATTGGTGCAAATGTTTGTGTTACAGAATCAATACCACTAAACTCAGTAGTTACAGTGCAAAAAGAAAATAATATTTTTCAAAAAAGAATTTAAAATGCAAACAAAAAGTATCATAGATTTTGTAGGTAATACACCTTTGGTAGAAGCACAAAGTGTTTTTAAAAAAGAAGGAGTTACTTTACTTTTAAAATTAGAAGGTAACAATCCTGGAGGTAGTGTTAAAGATAGAGCTGCTTATTATATGATTTCTGAAGCCATCAAAAGAAAAAATATAAAGAAGGGAGATACTTTAGTAGAAGCTACAAGTGGTAATACAGGTATTGCATTAGCATTAATGGCAAAAGTTTTAGGTGTAAATATGGTAATTACCATGCCAGAAAATTCTACTATAGAAAGAGTAAAAACAATGAGAGCTTACGGCGCTGAGGTTATTTTAACTCCTGCAGATAAAGGTATGGAAGGTGCTATAGACCATGCCTTAAGCTTAAAATATAAAAAGGGTTATTTTAGATTAAATCAGTTTGATAATTTCGATAACCCTAAAGCACATTATAAAACCACAGGCCCAGAAATTTGGAGAGATACAGAAGGTAAAGTAACTCATTTTGTTTCGGCAATGGGTACAACAGGTACAATTACTGGTGTTTCAGATTTTTTAAAAGAAAAGAATGGTGAAATAACCATAATTGGAGCACAACCAAAAGATGGAGCAAGAATTCCTGGAATTAGAAAGTGGAAAAAAGAATACTTGCCAGCTATTTTTAATGCGAAAAAAATAGACCAAGTTTTAGAGGTAAGTGAAGAAGAAGCAAAAGCCATGACCATTCGTTTAGCCAGAGAAGAAGGTATTTTTTCTGGAATGAGTAGTGGAGGTTCTGTAGCTACCGCAATTAAAATAGCCAATTCAATAGATAAAGGAGTGGTTGTTGCTATTGTTTGTGATAGAGGAGATAGATATTTGTCTTCAGATATTTACGAATAAACTATAAAAAATAGAAAAAAGTTCGTTACTTTGTTTCTAATTTAGTTCATAAACTTATTAATACGTTATCACGAAAGGCAGAGGGATTAGACCCAATGAAGCTTTGGCAACCTCTCAAAAATGAGAAAGGTGCTACATTCTACAATCTATTTCGATATTTTATCAAATAGCTATTGACAGATAACAGAGAAAATTACACTTTTCCTGATGACATATTATATAATAAAAAGATATGTCAAATATTTACGAAGCTTTACAAGAAAGAATTTTAGTTTTAGATGGTGCAATGGGTACCATGCTACAAGCCTATAAATTTACAGAAGAGGATTTTAGAGGAGAACGCTTTAAAGACTATCCAACTCCACTTCAAGGCAATAATGATTTACTTTCCTTAACACAGCCAGAAGCCATAAAGACAATTCATGGTAAATATTTTGAGGCAGGTGCAGATATCATAGAAACCAATACTTTTTCAGGTACTACAATTGCTATGGCTGATTATCAGATGGAAGATTTAGTCTACGAGCTAAATTATCAATCCGCTAAAATAGCCAAGGAAGTTGCCGAAGAATTTACAGCAAAAGAGCCACATAAACCACGTTTTGTAGCAGGTTCTATTGGGCCAACAAACAGAACTGCAAGTATGTCTCCAGATGTAAATGATCCTGGTTACAGAGCTGTAACTTTTGATGAATTAAGAATTGCATATAAGCAGCAGGTAGAAGCATTATTAGATGGTGAAGCAGATATTTTATTGGTAGAAACGGTGTTTGACACCTTAAATGCAAAAGCAGCATTATTTGCTATTGAGCAGGTCAAAGAGGAGAGAAAAATAGCAATTCCTGTCATGTTAAGTGGTACAATTACAGATGCTTCTGGTAGAACTTTATCAGGGCAAACTGCAGAGGCATTTTTAATTTCTGTTTCCCATATTCCGCTTTTATCTGTAGGGTTTAATTGTGCTTTAGGAGCCAATTTATTACAACCTCATTTAGAGGCTATTGCCAATAAAACCGATTTTGCAATTTCTGCGCATCCCAATGCTGGTTTGCCAAATGCTTTTGGAGAGTATGATGAAACTCCAGAAGAAATGGGAGAACAAATAGAAGAATATCTAAAGAAAAATTTAATAAATATTATTGGTGGTTGTTGTGGTACATCTCCAGAACATATAAGAGTTATCGCAAATATTGCTGCCAAATACAAACCGCGTAAAGTTTTAGAAGGGGTAGATTAATGAAAGTGAAACAGACAAAATACATGCGCTTATCAGGGTTAGAGCCTCTGATTTTAAACGAAAACAGCAATTTTATAAATGTTGGAGAACGCACTAATGTTGCAGGTTCTCGTAAGTTTTTGCGTTTAATTAAAGAAGAAAAATTTGATGAAGCACTAGATATAGCTCGTCATCAAGTAGATGGAGGAGCACAAATCGTCGATATCAATATGGATGATGGTTTAATTGATGGTAAAGAAGCCATGGTTCGTTTCCTAAATCTAATTGCTGCTGAGCCAGATATCTGCAGAGTGCCAATGATGATTGATAGTTCTAAATGGGAAATCATAGAGGCTGGTTTGCAAGTTGTACAAGGTAAATGTGTGGTAAATTCCATTTCTTTAAAAGAAGGTGAAGATAAATTTATTTGGGAAGCAACTCAAATAAAACGTTATGGAGCAGCTGTAATTGTTATGGCTTTTGATGAAGTTGGGCAAGCAGATAATTACGAACGAAGAATAGAAATTGCAAAACGTTCTTATGATGTTTTGGTAAACAAAGTTGGTTTTCCAAGTGAAGACATCATTTTCGATTTAAACATTTTTCCTGTTGCAACAGGTATGGATGAGCATAGAAAAAATGCTGTAGATTTTATAGAAGCTACAAGATGGGTTCGTCAAAATTTAGAAAATGTTTCTGTAAGTGGAGGCGTGAGTAATGTATCATTTTCTTTTAGAGGAAACAATACAGTTCGTGAGGCAATGCACTCGGTATTTTTGTACTATGCAATTCAAGCAGGTATGAACATGGGTATTGTAAATCCAGCACTATTAGAGGTGTATGATGACATTCCGAAAGATTTATTAGAACATGTAGAAGATGTAATTTTAGATAGAAGAGATGATGCTACAGAGCGTTTATTAGATTTTGCAGAAACTGTAAAAGGAACGAGTAAAGAAAAAACGGTAGATTTATCTTGGAGAGAAAATCCATTACAAGAGAGAATTACACATGCTTTGGTTAAAGGAATAGATGCGTTTATTATAGAAGATGTAGAAGAAGCAAGAGTACAAGCAGCTGCACCAATAGAAGTTATTGAAGGGAATTTAATGGCGGGTATGAATGTGGTTGGAGACTTGTTTGGAGCCGGAAAAATGTTTTTACCACAGGTTGTAAAATCTGCAAGAGTCATGAAAAAAGCTGTAGGATATTTAAATCCGTTTATTGAAGCTGAAAAAGGAGACGAGCAAAGAACTTTGGGTAAAATTTTAATGGCAACAGTGAAAGGAGATGTGCACGATATTGGTAAAAATATTGTGTCTGTAGTCTTAGGCTGTAATAACTACGAAATTGTAGATTTAGGTGTGATGGTTCCACCAGAAAAAATAATTGAAACTGCTAAAAAAGAAAATGTAGATGCTATTGGTTTAAGTGGTTTAATTACCCCTTCTTTAGATGAAATGGTGTATTTGGCCAAAGAAATGGAACGTCAAAACTTAGATGTACCACTATTGATTGGTGGTGCAACAACCTCTAAGGCGCACACAGCAGTTAAGATAGATACACAGTACAAAAATGCAGTTGTTCACGTAAATGATGCATCTAGAGCAGTAACTGTGGTTGGTGATTTGTTAAACAAGAAAACCAATAATGAATACGTTGCTAAATTGAAGAAAGATTATGATGAATTCAGAACTAAGTTTTTAAAACGAGGTAAAGAAAAATCATATATTTCTATTGATGAAGCTCGTAAACGTAAGTACAAAATTGATTGGGACACTTCAGAAATAATAAAACCAAAAGAGTTAGGTATTCAAACTTTAGAGCAATTAAGTTTAAAAGAATTAGTCCCGTTTATAGATTGGAGTCCATTTTTTAGAAGTTGGGATTTACATGGTAAATTCCCAGATATTTTATCGGATAAAATAGTGGGAGAACAAGCCAGTGTTTTATACAATGAAGCTCAAGAAATGATTCATGAAATCATCACAAAACAATTGCTAAAACCAAAAGCTGTTTTTGGTCTGTTTGAGGCAAATACAATTAATGAAGATGATATTTCCATTAAGAAAAAAGGGAATGAAGTAGCGGTTTTTAGAACTTTACGTCAGCAATTAAAAAAGAGAGCAGGCATACCTAATATTGCATTATCAGATTTTGTAGCTCCAGAAGAATCGAACAAAACAGATTATATGGGTGCTTTTTGTGTGGGTATTTTTGGAGCTCAAGAATTAGCAGAAAGTTACAAGGCCAAAGAAGATGATTATAATGCAATTATGGCACAAGCTATTGCAGACCGATTCGCAGAGGCTTTTGCAGAATATTTACACAAGCAAATAAGAACCAAACATTGGGGGTATGCATCAGATGAAACTTTAACTAATGACGATTTAATTAAAGAAAATTATAAAGGAATTAGACCTGCTCCTGGTTATCCTGCTTGTCCAGACCATTTAGAGAAGGATACTATTTGGAATTTGCTAGACGTAGAGAATAAAATCGGAGTACAATTAACCGAAAGCAAAGCAATGTGGCCAGCAGCTGCAGTATCTGGTTACTATTTTGCAAATAAAGAAGCGAAGTACTTTGGTTTAGGTAAAATTACAGATGATCAACTCACAGATTTTGCAACAAGAAAAGGAATTACAAAAACAAAAGCAAGAAAATGGTTACACCCAAATTTAGCTGAGTAAAACAATACAATTAATTAACAATTATTTTTTTTAAAACTAACAAACATAAATAGAAGAAGTAAGGTTTTTGCAGAAAATTATTAAAATGAAAAAATATAACGTAGAATTAAAATTTGTTCTACAACTTTTAATGTTAACTGTAACTGCATTATTTATAGCTTATTTCTTCTAGATTACTGAATACTTTCAGGAAATGAAGATAACAGAACACATAAAAAAAGCGAATGAGAAAACATTATTCTCGTTCGAAATTATTCCTCCAAAAAAGGGAAAAAGTATTGAAGATTTATATGCAAATATAGATCCATTAATGGAGTTTAAACCACCTTTTATAGACGTAACAACTTCTAGAGAAGAGTATGTTTATGTAAAAAAAGAAGGTTTACTAGACAGAAAAGTAACTAGAATGAGACCTGGAACTGTAGGTATCTGTGCTGCCATTAAACATAAATATGATGTAGATACTGTTCCCCATGTTTTATGTGGAGGTTTTACAAAAGAAGAAACAGAGTATTTACTGGTAGATTGTCATTATTTAGGGATAGATAATGTAATGGCTCTAAGAGGTGATGCCATGAGTCATCAAAAATATTTTGAAGCCTCAAAAGGAGGTCATCAATATGCAAAAGAATTGGTTTCTCAAATTCAGAATTTAAATAAAGGTAAATATTTACACGATGTTATAGAATCAGACAATTGTGCCGATTTTTGTATTGGTGTAGCAGGTTATCCAGAGAAACATTTAGAAGCACCCTCTTTACAGACCGATTTAAAACGATTAAAAGAAAAAGTAGATGCAGGTGCAGATTATGTAGTAACTCAAATGTTTTTTGATAATAAAAAGTATTTTGAGTTTGTAGAAGCTGCAAAAAATATAGGAATAACAATTCCTATTATTCCAGGTATTAAGCCTATTGCAGTTAAAAAACACTTGCAACTATTACCTCAGGTTTTTAGAATAGATATACCAGAAAATTTAATTAAAGAGGTAGATGCTTGTAAGACAAATAAAGAGGTTAGACAGGTGGGAATTGAGTTTGCAGTTCAACAATCAAAAGAATTATTAGCAGCAGGTGTACCTGTTCTTCATTATTATTCTATGGGTAAAAGTGATAATATTCAGGCTATTGCAAAAGAATTATTTTAAAGTACTGTATAGTTTCAATTGATAGATTCATAGTAAAAAGTAATTTTTTGAATTAACTAACCTAAAATAAATGTTTACTTTTGTACTTTAATAACGATAGTACAATCAAAAAACATATAAAATGGCATTAGAAATAACAGACGCTACTTTTGATGAAGTAGTTTTACAATCAGATAAACCAGTATTAGTAGATTTTTGGGCAGCTTGGTGTGGGCCATGTAGAATGGTAGGGCCGATAGTTGATGAAATTCATACAGAATATGATGGTAAAGCAGTAGTTGGTAAAGTAGATGTAGATGCAAATCAGGAGTTTGCAGCTAAATACGGTGTAAGAAATATACCAACAGTTTTAGTATTCAAAAATGGTGAAGTTGTAGATAAGCAAGTAGGTGTAGCCCCTAAAAAAACATATACAGATAAGATTGATGCAGCTTTGTAGTTGTAACTCAGTTTTATAAACTCATAAAGGTTTGGCTAACGTCAAACCTTTTTTTATTTTAGTAAAACTCTATTTTGATAAATAGCGAAGCTATGAAATCAAAATAGTTAGTTGAACTAATCCCGCTTTTTAGCGGGGTCTTACTCTTAAATTTAAATATTTGTAAATTAAGTTTAGATTCATGAAAAACTACCTAGTTATAATTTCTGTTTTCTTACTTTTTTCTTGTGATAAAAAACAAGAAAAACTAAAGTTAGAAAAAGGGATTTCTTATGATTTAGCCAAATACAGAAAACAGCAAATTTCTGATATTGTTTATAATCTTCATTTTAAAATTCCTGCTGAGAAAACAAAAGCAATAGAATCTAAATCTATAATCAATTTTAATGTTAAAAATTTAGAGAACGATGTTTATTTAGATTTTAATGAAGCAACTTCTAAATTAAAATCAGTAAAAATAAATAGCAAAGAAGTAGTTATTAATCATCAGAAAGAGCATTTAATTTTACATAAAACTAAATTAATTTTAGGCTTAAATGAAGTAGAAATTTTATTTGATGCTGGAGAAACTTCTTTAAATAGAAATAATGAATTTTTATATACACTTTTAGTTCCAGATAGAGCAAGTACTTTATTTCCTTCTTTTGATCAGCCAGATTTAAAAGCCAAGTATGTCTTACGAATTACAGCTCCTAAAGACTGGAAAGTTATGGCTGGTGGATTTGAAGAAAGTGCTATTGAGGTTGATGGTTTTGTAGAACATACTTTTGCAACTACAGATGCTATGAGTAGTTATCTATTCTCTTTTGTGGCAGGTAAGTTTTCTGAAACTATTCAGAATCCTGGTGCTTTTGATATGCGATTTTTATACAGAGAAAATAACCAAGAAAAAATAGACGAAAGTGTCAATCAAATCTTTAAAATTCATCAAAATTCAATAGATTTTTTAGAGGATTATACTAGCGTAAAATTCCCTTTTCAAAAAATGGATTTTGCTGCAATTCCACCTTTTCAATATGGAGGTATGGAACATGTAGGTGCCATTCAGTATAGAGAGTCTTCTTTGTTTTTAGATAAAAATGCTACTCAAAGTAGAAAATTAAGAAGAGCAAAGTTAATAGCACATGAAACATCACACATGTGGTTCGGAGATTTAGTTACCATGAAATGGTTTAATGATGTTTGGATGAAGGAAGTGTTTGCTAATTTTATGGCAGATAAAATTGTAAATCCTGTATATCCAGAAATTAATCACAATCTTAGTTTTATGATGTCTCATTACCCAAGTGCATATTCAGAAGACAGAACTAAAGGCACAAATCCAATTCGTCAGCCATTAGATAATTTAAAAAATGCAGGCTCTTTATATGGAAGGATCATTTATAACAAAGCTCCTATTATGATGCGTCAATTGGAATATTTATTAGGTGAAAATCAATTTCAAGAAGGCATACAAGAATATATAAAAACGTATGCAAACTCAAATGCAGATTGGTTAGAACTGGTAGAGATTTTAGATAAAAAATCGGCAGGTAATATTAAAAATTGGAGTGAAGTTTGGGTTAATTCTTCTGGAAGACCAATTTTTACGGAAGAGATTGAAACCAACGAAAAAGGAAATGTTACCAAATTTATAATCCATCAAAAGGCAGAAGATGGTTCAGAAAAAGTTTGGACACAATCTTTTAAAATTCAATTAAAAGATGCTAGAGGATATGTAAAGAATATCAACATAAAAAATATGGGTTCTTCTTTTGATATTACAAAGGCTACTAAAGATTTTAAACCTGGTCAGGTTTTATATAATATAAACGGATTTGGTTATGGAGTTTTTCCAATTTATAATGATAAAATTGATCAATATAAATTAATTAGAGATGAGGTTTCCAGAGGTTATCAATTCATAAACTTATATGAAAATATGTTATTGGGTAATGTGATTCCTAAGGACACTTTTATGGTGTTTTTTGATGCTTTAAAATCAGAGAAAAATGAGTTAATTACTAATTATTTGTCAGGAAGGCTTCAGAATATTTATTGGACCTTCTTAACTGAAGCACAAAAAGATGAAATTCAAGTTACAACCGAAAATAACTTGATGAATTTATTAAAGCAAAACTTACCTAAAAACTTCAAGAAAACAATTTTCAATTTGTATCAATCTATAGCTGTTTCTAAAAACGGAAAAGACAATTTGTATAAAATATGGAATGGCAATTTAAAGATTGATCAATTATTTCTTAATGAGAATAATTTAACTTCTTTGGCTTTACAATTGGCTGTTCTAGAACACTCAAAGTCAAAAGAAATTATAACACAACAAGAATTAAATATTTCTAATCCAGATCAATTAGATAGATTTAAATGGTTATTGCCAGCTGTTTCAAAAGATGAAATTATCAGGAATCTATTTATGAAATCGCTTCTTGAAAAGAAGAATAGAGAAAAAGAATCTTGGGTGCAAAGTGGTTTAAATTATGTTCATCACCCTTTAAGACAATATAATGCTATTGAGTTTTTGCCAGAAATTTTAAATAAACTAGAAGAAGTTCAATTAACTGGAGATATATTTTTCCCTAAAGGGTGGTTAACTTCATCAATTGGAAACTATTCTTCTAAAGAAGCTCATGAAATACTTGATCAGTTTTTAGATGAAAATCCAGATTATAGTCCGATTTTATTAAAGAAGTTATATCAAACTACAGATAATTTAACCAGAGCTCAAAATATTAAAAAGTAATGAAGTTATCTGAAGTGAAATCATCGGAAATTAAAAACCTAGATCTTCTTGCAAAACAAGTGGTAGAAGGCTTTATAACAGGTTTGCATAAGAGTCCTTTTCATGGATTTTCAGTAGAGTTTTCGGAGCATAAATTGTATAATAAAGGAGAAAGTACAAGACATATAGATTGGAAGTTATTTGCAAAAACAGAAAAACTTTATACCAAGAAATACGAAGAGGAAACTAATTTACGATGTCATATAATTATAGATAATTCAGCATCAATGCATTATCCAATTGTAGAGAAACAGTCACTAGATAATTTAAATAAAGTTGGGTTTTCTGCTATTGCAGCTGCTTCTTTAATGGAAATTCTAAAGCGTCAAAGAGATGCAGTGGGTTTAAGTATATATTCAGACAACTACCAATACTATGCTCCAGAAAAAGGTAGTGAAAGACATAGAAATATGTTGCTGCATCAATTAGAAAAGCTAATTTCAGCCCCATCAAATAAAGCCACTGAAACGTATCAATATTTGCATGAAATTGCCGAGAAAATTCATAAAAGATCTTTAATTTTATTATTTACAGATATGTTTCAGACAAATAAATCTAATAAAGAGCTTTTTGAAGCATTAAGACATCTAAAATATAACAAACATGAGGTAGTCTTATTTCATACTTATGATTCTAAAACTGAGTTTAATTTCAATTTCGATAACGTGCCTAAGAAATTTATTGATGTAGAAACAGGAGAAGAAATTAATGTTTATGCAGAAAAAATCAAAGAAAAATATGCTAGATTATCAAATGATTTTTTCAATGAATTAAAATACAGTTGTTTGCAATCTAAAATAGATTATGTTCCTTTGGACATCTTAAAAGGCTTTAATAATGTTTTAACCACATATTTGTTGCAAAGAAAAAAATTCTAATAATTTTTAAGTTTATGTTTGCAAATATAAAAATGTGTGTTATATTTGCACCCGCTATAAGCAACGGTTTGGTAGTTCAGCTGGTTAGAATGCCTGCCTGTCACGCAGGAGGTCGCGGGTTCGAGTCCCGTCCAGACCGCGAAAAGCACTTCATTTATGAAGTGCTTTTTTCGTTTATCAACAAATGCTTTTATTGATTTTTATATCAAACTGATTGTTAAAATCAATGTCCAAAGTATGGTTCTAATCCAATTTCTTTTAACTAGTTGTTGCAATTGAGTTTTTTGAAAATTATTTTCGGAAATTTTAAAGTGAACTGGAGCAAAACTTGTAAATGTAAAAACCCACAGAAATAGAACTAATAGCGCAATTGTTAAGTTAGTTATACTAAAGGTTACTATTGTATTCAGTATACTTATCAAAAGCTGTATTAACATTAAAGGAACTACAATTACAGCAATACGTTTGGTGTAAATATTATGCCATTGAACCAAATTCTCTTTATTGTAAAACAAGAAACTAGGGTAAATGATTAATTGAACTATCCAAATTAAAATTACCAAACCTGAATTTACTATAAGAAATAGTGGAGTAAGCAGTTCTTGATAACTCATTATGTATTACTGTTTTGAAACTCATATTTATTGAGCAATTCTAAAGAACAATAACTTAAAGATTTAATATGGGTTGCTTCCAGAACTATATAAGGAGCTTTACCTGCTTTTTCTGCCTGTAACCATCTTGAAATGCATAAGCACCATTTATCACCAGGATTTAATCCTGGAAAATTCCATTGTGGTATAGGTGTCATTAAATCGTTTCCTTTGCTTGCAGAATATTCTAAAAACTCTTTTGTCACTATGGCACATACTGTATGTGTTCCATGATCTTGTGGCCCTGTTTTGCAAAATCCATCTCTATAGAATCCAGTCATTGGTGTGGTGCAACAAATTTGTAAAGGTTCGCTTAAAACGTTTAAATCCAAAATATAAGTTTACGATAAATTTAAAGATAAACTATTTATTGATGATAAAATTATGATTGAAATTGTTTTTTATGATATGATAATTAGCAATCATGTAATTTTTGGAATCAATATTGAATAATTGATAAAAATTATCGAATTCTTTTAATAATATTTGTGTATTTGAATTTAATCTTTAGATTTGTCTCATAAACACAAGAAAAAATGTTAAAGACAACTTGGACTCGTTTCTATATTTACTTTTATTTTTACAATAAGAGGAGAGACTTTGTATCATGTTGCTAAACAAAACATAATAAATATAAAGTCTCGAATTAAATTCGAGACTTTTTTTTTGATATCATATTAAGTTGAAAAAAACAGTTGCAATACAAGGAGCAGAGGGCTCAAATCATCATAAAGTAGCCATAGATTTTTATGGTAAAGAAATTCAGTTATCTGAATGCATGTCTTTTGATGTTTTAGTAGATAATTTGTTAGATAAATCTGCTGAGGTTGGAGTTATGGCTTTAGAAAATACAATTGCCGGTTCAATTATTCCAAATTATGCGCTAATAGACAATAGTAATTTACATATTATAGATGAGGAGTATCTAAACATTCATCATCATTTAATGGCATTAAAACATCAATCTTTAAAAGATATAAAGGAGGTTTGGTCTCATCCTATGGCTTTGTTGCAGTGCAAAGAATTTTTTAAACAACATCCTCATATTAAACTGGTAGAAGATGTAGATACTGCAGAAGTAGCAAAAAGAATTGCTAAGCATAACCTAAAAGGTATTGCAGCAATTGCTCCTAAAATTGCAGCAGATATTTTTGATTTAGAAATTATAGAAGACGAAATTCAAACTATAAAAGATAACTCAACTCGTTTTGTTATTGTACAAACTGAGAAGCCAGCTTTAAATGAAAATGTAAATAAAGCATCATTAAAGTTTCAGTTAGATCATAAAAGAGGCAGTTTAGCTGCAATTCTAAATGTATTAAGCGATTGCAAAATGAACCTAACTAAAATACAATCATTACCAGTCATAGAAACACCTTGGAAATATTCCTTCTTTGTAGATATAACTTTTGAGGAGTATAAAGAATACAAAAAAGCAGCATCGATATTAGAAATAATGGCAGAAGAATTTAAGGTTTTAGGAACATATAAAAATGGTAGAGTATGATACAACCAGCAAAAAGATTAGATTCTGTTCAAGAATACTATTTCTCTAAAAAACTAAGAGAAGTTAGAGGTTTAGCTGCTGCAGGGAAACCTATTATTAACATGGGAATTGGTTCTCCAGATTTACAACCTCCAGAGAATGTTTTAGTAGCAATTTCTGAGAGTCTAAATGATACAAATGCGCATAAATACCAATCATACCAAGGTTTACCAGAGTTAAGAGCTGCAATTTCAGAGTTTTATAATAGTAAGTTTGCTGTAAATACAAATCCAGAAAATGAGGTCTTACCTTTAATGGGCAGTAAAGAAGGCATCATGCATATTTCTATGGCCTTTTTAAATGAAGGCGATAAAGTTCTAATTCCCAATCCTGGTTATCCAACGTACACATCAGTTACTAAATTAGTAGGTGCAGAACCATTATTCTACAAATTAGGTGAAGAACAAAATTGGCAACCAGATTTTAACGCTTTAGAAAATGAAGATTTAAGTGATGTAAAATTAATGTGGGTCAACTATCCTCACATGCCAACAGGTACCAATGCAACTCTAGAAACGTTTAAAAAACTTGTTGCCTTTGGTAAAAAGCATAACATATTAATCATTAATGATAATCCATATAGTTTTATTTTAAATGATAACCCAATAAGTATTTTACAAGTACCAGGTGCAAAAGATATTGCTTTAGAGTTAAACTCGTTAAGTAAAACCTTTAATATGGCTGGTTGGAGAGTTGGTATGTTGTTAGGAAATTCAACTTACATCAACGAAGTTCTAAAGGTAAAATCAAATATGGATTCTGGAATGTTTTACGGAATTCAAAAAGGTGCAATTAAGGCTTTACAATTATCAGATAAATGGTTTCAAGACCAAAATAAAATTTATGAAGAACGCAGAAAACTTGTTTGGCAATTAGCAGATAAATTAAATGCTAAATATGATAAAAATGCGACAGGTTTATTTGTTTGGGCAAAAATACCTGAAGGTAAAAAAGCCGAAGAAATTACAGATGCAGTTTTGTATGATAAAGACATATTTATAACACCAGGATCTATTTTCGGTTCTCAAGGAGAAGGCTATATCCGTTTTTCATTATGTGTATCAGAGGTAGTAATAACAGAAGCAATTAGTAGATTTTAATGATTTTTTCATTAATAAATTAGCAATAGAATGAAACATGTTTACATGATTGGTATTGGTTTAATAGGAGGTAGTTTTGCTATTGATTTTAAAGAACAAGATACGTCTGCAAAAATTTATGGTATAGATATTAATGAGGCTTATTTAGATGAATCTCTTGCTTTAGGTGTTATTGATGAAAAAGCGACTTTAGAAGATTTAGAAAAAGCAGATTTGGTTATCGTTTCAATTCCTGTAGATGTTACTGTAAAATTGTTGCCAACTATATTAGATAAAATAGGCGATAATACATTAGTTGTAGATACTGGTTCTACAAAAGAAGCAATTTGTAAGGCCGTTGAACATCATCCAAAAAGAAGAAATTTTTTAGCAGCTCACCCAATTGCTGGAACAGAAAACTCAGGTCCAAAAGCAGCAATTTCTGGCTTATATAAAGGAAAAACGAATATTATTTGCGAAGTAGAAAAAACTACTTTTAAGCTGCAAGAAAAAGCATTAGAGCTTTTTAGAGCTATTGGAATGCGTATTCGATATATGGATCCTGTTTCTCATGATAAGCATATTGCGTATGTTTCGCACCTATCTCACATAAGCGCATTTATGTTAGGTAAAACTGTTATTAACAAAGAAAAAAATGAACGTGATATTTTTGATATGGCAGGTTCAGGTTTTGAGTCTACAGTTCGTTTGGCAAAGAGCAGCCCAGCAATGTGGACCCCAATTTTTAAACAAAATAAAGAAAACGTAATAGAAACGTTAGAAGAATACATCAATAATTTAAAACAATTTAAAGAGTTGATGCAACAAGATAATTTTTCCGAGATTTTTAATGAAATGGAGAATACAAATTATATAAAACAAATTTTAAACGGCATAAAATAAAT
>JBDNBB010000119.1:0-21289 GCA_039768135.1 Polaribacter sp. | reverse complement strand
GATGCCAAGGTAAATTATCTATATTTTTATCTAGCTTAAAACCAGCAGCTTCTAGTTCTTAAATAGCTTGTTCTTCACTCATTTTATGAATGATTTTTATCGGCACAGAACTATCTTCCATTCTATATTCTATCAAATAGATTTTTCCATCTGATTTTAAAGCTTTCCTAATGGATAAAATCATTTCTTTAGGATAACTAAATTCATGATAAACATCTACCATTAAAACTTTATCGAATGTATTTTCGGGTAAGTTTACTGATTTTTCATCTCCTTGAACAAGTTTTATATTGGTATATTTTTCAAACTTCGGATTTCTTAAAATAGCATTTAACATTTCTGGCTGAATATCTACAGCATATACAGCACCTTTATAATTTAGAGGTGCCATTTTAAAAACGTGATAACCTGAACCTGCACCAATATCTGCAATGACATCAGTAGTTTTTATGTTCATGTTTTTAATTAATTTAGAAGTATTTTCTTCTTTTTCACGAGAAGAACGTTCTAACCAATTAATACCTTCATAACCCATTACATAAGCAATTTCTCTGCCTAAATACCATTTTCCAATGCCATTAAAATCACCTTTTTTGTAAGTGTAATCTTTGAATTGGTTTTCTTCAACTTGCCCAAAATTTGAAAAACTTCCACCAATTGATAAAAAGCAAAGCAATGTGATTGAATAGAAGTTTTTCATGAATTTTAATTTATAATGAGTTTACAAAATCTGTAAATACTTTTTTATGTAATTCTAAATCTAAATTTGGTGATAAAGAAGCTCGAACAATATAGTCTTTGTCTCCTTCTTTGGTAGTTCCTTGGGTAGAAGTAGCAGGAATTGTCCAATAACAACCTTTTAATTGACCATAACTAACACAGAACTTACTTTCATTAGGAATTTCTGTAATCATTAAATTAATCAGTTTTAGATTCAATGCTCTTTTATAGGTTTCTTTTTCTGCTGCTGAATTTCCTTTTGTTGGTAAATCCAGAGAGAAAACGGAAGGAGTGAAGCCTTGCTCTGCTAATTCTTCAGAAACAAAATTAATTTTTGCATTTGGAAGTACAGTTTCTATAAAGGTTACAAACTCCCTAGTATTTTTATATGCTTCAGATATTCTAGAAACCATACTAGGTAATTGTTCAGCTAAGATATCATATTGTTGCTTTGTAGCTTCATTATCACACAACGTTAAATGATGCTCAATTTTCCGCATCACATCTTTTGCTTTATCATTAGAAACACAATAGCCAGCTGTACATTTTCCTCCACTTGGAAATTTAGAACCACTAGCATAAGAAATACTTCGACAAGTAGATAAAATTTCTCCTTCACCTAAAAACTGATAATTAGGGCAAAAAGTTTGGTCTAATATAAAAAGTGCATCAATAGCAAGTTCTCCAGAACTAGTTTTGCGCTCTTTAGTTAAAACTGATTTTAAATCATCAAGGTTTGGAACTTCAACCCTTGGATTTGTAGGGATTTCTGCTATAATATAAGGCACAGCATTTTCTTTAGCAATTTCATCTAAAATACGATCTATACTAGAAACCATATCATTTTCTCCATCTACAGGTAAATCTACTACCTCAATATTTGGGTCTAAGGCAGCAACTCTTCTTGCTTGGTCATTAGTACCTCCATAACAATTTGGAGGAACAATAAATTTTATGGCTTTATTTTTATGATTTTGCTTGGCATCATCTACTAAGCCCATCATAATTGCATATTGAATAGACAAACCACTAGAACCAACTAAAGGCGTAGTTTTTGTACCAGTAATTTTTTTAATAAATTCCCGTACATCGCTTTTAGAATTACTGTTAGTAGTATTTTTATTTTGATGAGTATTACCTAAAAACTTGTTTAATGCTAGAAGCGAATTTAGAGGCGTCATTGCAACACTTTCTCTTCTTCTTACATGTTGAATTTCTGAAGTATAAGCTTTGTTCTGCTCTCCATTTACTAATAAAACACTACCTAAATTAGTATAGGTATTTACATAAAAATCTACATTTTTATTCAAATTAAATGCTCTGAATTCCTCTTTATCAGAGATAAAAATGTTACTATCAGCAGATGCTTTTATCTCACTTTCATCTTGTATAGGAATAGCAGTAAAGTTGTAGCCATAAACTCTTCTTAGTGCATCAAAATCAATTGAATTGTATTTTGAGTTGGTATAATAAATAGTAGTGTTTTTATTTTCTAATAGATTTTTTCTTAATACTGCTAGAATAGGCATTGTAATAGACGAAAAACTGATTACTTCATCTGGATGTAAATTATTGAATTTACTTAAAATCCATTCTAAAACACAAGATAAAGGGTGCCCTAAACGTATATAATCATAAGCTGTAGGTAAATTTGCTAATGCTTCTTCAGTTGCATTATTTTTAAGGTAAAGTGCTTCAAATTGTGCTAAAAATTCACTTTTAGCAAGAGATTCATTATAAATATCAAGCCTGTGTGTGGTTAAATTTACCCAATCTTTAGGCATATTATTTACAACTTGAGCTATAAATTCTTTTATATTTTGATGTGTCATAAGTTTAAAAAGCTTTTTTAGAATATGATATCTATTCTAAAATTGATACAAATGTTTTGTACTCATTTTCATACAAAACTATATACTTTGTAGTCGAAAACCAACCAAAAGAATTACAAATTTAGTAATCTTTTTGCAGCATTAAAGGGAGTTGTTTTTCCATTTTTAAGATTTATAATTTCTTTGGTTAACTCACTGTTTATAATAGGATTTTTATAGAAATTATCCTTTAGTTGTTGGTTAATGGTAGAAAGTAGCCAAAACGTATTTTGCTCGTTTCTTTTTTCGTTAAAATAATTATTGTTTTTAGTAAGTTGTACATACTCTGCAATCATTTCATCTACCTTATCTATGTTTAAATTTTGCAAAGCACTTGCTGTTAAAACCTTAGGCTGCCATTTACTATCTTTTAAAGGATATAAATGTAAAGCTCTATTAAATTCAACTTTAGCAATTTTGGCATTTTTTGCATTGTCACCATCAGCCTTATTTATAACAATAGCGTCTGCCATTTCTATAATTCCTCTTTTTATTCCTTGTAATTCGTCTCCTGCACCAGCTAATTTTAATAACAAGAAGAAATCTACCATAGAATGAACTACAGTTTCTGATTGACCAACACCAACAGTTTCTATGATAATCGTATTAAAGCCAGCTGCTTCACATAAAATTATAGATTCTCTTGTTTTTTGTGCAACACCTCCTAAAGAAGTTCCTGAAGGTGAAGGTCGAATAAATGCGTTTTTATCTGTAACCAATTGTTCCATTCTAGTTTTATCACCCAAAATAGAACCTTTATTTACAGAACTACTAGGATCTACAGCCAAAACAGCAACTTTATTTCCTTTACTAGTTAAATGCTTGCCAAATGCCTCTATAAATGTACTTTTACCAACACCTGGTACACCTGTAATTCCTATTCTTATAGAGTTATTGGCATAGGGTAAACA
Source organism: Polaribacter sp. (assembly GCA_039768135.1). Taxonomy (GTDB): domain Bacteria; phylum Bacteroidota; class Bacteroidia; order Flavobacteriales; family Flavobacteriaceae; genus Polaribacter. The sequence goes on along the minus strand of JBDNBB010000119.1, from coordinate 17,787 downwards.
CCTTTCTAGAATTTCGTTTGCTTTTTTTTGATGCTTAGCATTTGTGCTTTCTACTAAAGTAATGGCTCTACTTAAGAAAGTTATATTTCCTTTTAGAATTTGAGTAACATATTCATCAACAGAATTTCTTTTAGTTCTATTGATTTTTATTTTTTCTGCACTAGAAATATTGGTAGTTTCTGGCTTAGAAACTCCGTCTTTTTCATGTAATGCAGATTGTTTTTTATTCATTGTAAAAGTTAATATGTAAATTTAAAGATAAATTTTAGAACGTTTTGCAACATCCTTAAAAATCATTACTTACAATTACATTTTTTAAAGCAATTATATAATTTTATTGATATTGTATATGTTTATTTTAAAAGTAAAAGAGATGATTTAAATCCTTTAAACTTTTTTAACTAAGCTTCACTTTTCTTAAATTAAATTTTAATCTATCATGAGTTGTGAAAATTTCTCAAAACCTGAGCAAATAAATTAAAAATTTATATTCTTAATTTTTAACAAAAACTTCAAACAAATTCCATTTCGCTATTCTTCTCAAAGTGCCTATCTTTATGCCCTGTTAATAGTTACTTATTTTAATGGAACTTTATAAAGAAAATCAGCTTAAAATATACAATTCTCTATCAAAATCTAAAGAGGATTTTAAACCAATTACTGAAGGTTATGTAGGTATGTATGTCTGTGGACCAACAGTTTATAGCAATGCACATTTAGGTAACGTAAGAACATTTATGTTTTTTGATGTTGTATATCGTTATTTACTACATTTAGGTTATAAAGTTCGTTATGTGCGTAATATTACAGATGCTGGACATTTAGAAAATGATGCTGAAGAGGGTGAAGACAAAATCACCAAAAAAGCACGTTTAGAGGAAATAGAACCAATGGAGGTTGTACAGAAATATACTGTAGACTTTCATAACGTCTTAGAAAATTACAATTTCTTACCACCAAGTATAGAGCCAACAGCAACAGGTCATATTGTAGAGCAAATAGAAATGATTAAAGAAATCATGGAAAAAGGTTTTGCTTACGAAGTAAATGGTTCTGTGTATTTTGATGTACACGAATACAATAAAAAAGAAAATTACGGAATTCTTTCTGGTAGAAAAGTAGAAGATCTAATACACAATACTAGAACTTTAGATGGGCAGTCAGATAAGAAAAATCCACAAGATTTTGCACTTTGGAAAAAAGCTGATGACAGACATATTATGAGATGGCCTTCACCTTGGAGCGATGGTTTTCCTGGTTGGCACTTAGAATGCTCTGTAATGAGCACAAAATATTTAGGTGAAAGTTTTGATATTCATGGAGGAGGAATGGATTTAAAGTTTCCTCATCATGAGTGTGAAATTGCACAATCTAAAACGTGTTCTGGTGTAAAACCTGTAAACTATTGGATGCATACAAATATGCTTTCTTTAAATGGTCAAAGAATGGCCAAATCAACAGGAAATTATATTTTGCCCAATCAAATTTTAACAGGTGAGAATACTATTTTACCAAAAGCATTTTCTGCTTCTGTAGTGCGTTTCTTTAATATGCAAGCCAATTATAGAAGTATTTTAGATTTTTCTGGAGATGCTTTAGAGGCTTCAGAAAAAGGACATGCTAAATTAATGGAAGCTGTTTCTTATTTAGATAAAATTGAAGCAGGCAATTCATCTTCATTTGATGTAGAAAGTTGGAAAAATGATTGTTATGCTGCAATGAATGATGATTTTAATACACCTATTTTAATTTCGCATTTGTTTGAGGCAGTAAAATTAATTAATCAAATAAAAGAAGGTAAAGGTTCTTTAACTGAAACTGATTTAGACGTATTAAAAAATACTATAAATGAATTTGTTTTTGATGTTTTAGGCTTAATGAGTGAAGATTCTCAAGACAATACAGATAAAATTAAAGGTGTTGTAGAATTGTTGATTAAATTAAGAAAAGAAGCAAGAGAGAATAAAGACTGGGCTTTGTCTGACCAAATTAGAGATGAATTGGTTGAGTTAGGTATTCAGTTAAAAGATGGTAAAGAAGGCACAACCTTTTCTATCAATTAAAATACAATTGTGGTTTTAAATCACGATTTTTACATCAATAGTTGAAAAAAATACTTTCATATCCATTTATATTGCTTGTTCGTTTTTATCAAACAGCAATTTCACCATTTACACCAGCAACTTGCAGGTATAATCCTACTTGCTCTCATTATACTATAGAAGCTTTGCAAAAACATGGCTTATTTTCTGGAGGTTGGTTATCTTTGAAACGTATTTTTAGTTGTCATCCTTGGGGAGGTTCAGGTTATGATCCTGTTCCAGAACAATTAGATGAAAAATAGTTTTACAATTATATAAAATTTTAATATGAATTTTTTAGCAATAGAATGGAATCCTTCTTTAGGAATAGATTTAGGTTTCTTTACGATCAGATGGTATAGTCTAATGTTTGTAGCCTCTTTTTTATTAGGATTACATTTTATGAAGAAAGTTTTTAAAAAAGATCAAATTTCTCTAGAAAAATTAGATACATTATTTATGTATGTATTCATATCGATGTTAGTTGGTATGCGATTGGGAGACGTGTTTTTCTATAGTTGGGATTATTATCAAAATCATTTATTAGAGATCATTATTCCATTTAAGCAAGTAAATGGAACTTGGAAATTTACTGGTTTTACTGGTTTTGCAAGTCATGGAGCCGCAATTTCTATAATTTTAGCCATGTATTTTTATGCTAAAAAACATTTAGAAAAGCCTTGGTTATTTATTTTAGATAGATTAGCAATAATGGTTGCTTTAGCAGGTTTCTTTATAAGGACAGGTAACTTTTTTAACTCAGAGATTTATGGTAAAGCTACTAATTCTGATTTTGGAGTTATTTTTAAAGCTAATGGAGAAGATTTTGCAAGACATCCAACACAATTATACGAAGCATTTAGCTACCTAGTATTATTTTCTATACTTTGGTATATATATTGGAAAACAGATAAGAAAAAACAGATAGGTTTTTTATTTGGTGTTTTTATGGTGGTACTTTGGTCTCTACGTTTTTGTATTGAATTTTTAAAGGAAGCGCAAGTAGATGGGAGAGAAGATTGGGTATTTAACTCTTTAAATACAGGGCAAGTATTAAGTATTCCTTTAATAATAATTGGTATTTGGTTAATTTTTAGAAAAACCAAAAACACTGAAACAAAATAGCATTATGTTCAAAAAATTAAAAGATAGATGGGGTTTAGAAAATAATTGGGCTATCCTTGCTATTTTAGTTGTATTTGCCATTAATGGTTCATTTGCAGCTTGGGTTGCAAAGCCTATCACAAATTTATTAGGCCTAAGTCCAGAAACAATTTCTGCTTATTTATATTGGCCTTTACGAATTTTATTAATTTTTCCAGTTTATCAGCTTACACTTCCAATAGTGGGGTGGGTATTTGGACAATTTAAATTCTTTTGGGCTTTTGAGAAAAAGTTTTTATCGAGACTAGGTTTGGGTTTTCTTTTTAAGAAAGAAAATTAAATATCTATAATCACAGTTTCTTTGTTTTTATCTTCTTTCTTAATTACGTATTTGTAAAACCAAATAATAGTAAATGTTGGTATAACATCAGAAAACGGAATGATTTCCTCCAAGAAACTAATAAGACCAGCAGCTTTACCTAAATTTCCTTTGTACATTTTAGTCATTAAGTAACCAGATACTGGTGCCCATATTAAATCAAAAGGGAGTATAGTAGCCATACCTATTGCATCAAATAGAATACTTAAAATTAATTTTTTATATTTTTTGTTCATACCTTGTTTTGTTCAAAGTTCTTGCCAAAATTAATTTTGTTCAAAATGGCACATTTGTTAAAAGTAATTAATCATAATGGATTTTAAAAAATTTACAAATCAAATAACTGAATTAAAAAAAATAGAATTGGGTGGTTTAGAAGCACAGTTCAAACTTGCACCAAAGCTTAGATTAAAGTATGATAAGCAAAAAATAAATGCAAATAATCCAAAAAAAGCAGCTGTTTTAGTATTGTTTTATCCTAATAAAAAAAACGAAACTTCTATTTTATTAACACAGAGAGCTAGTTACAAAGGAACGCATTCATCTCAAATAAGTTTTCCAGGTGGTAAAGTTGAGAAAAATGACAAAAGTTTAGTTCAAACAGCTTTAAGAGAAACGTTTGAGGAAGTAGGAGTTTTACAAAATTCTGTTGAGATTATAAGAGAAATGACCACAGTTTACATTCCGCCAAGTAATTTTCTAGCAACACCTTTTTTTGCATTTACAGCTCGTAGACCAACCTTTAAAACTAACCATGAGGTCACTGAAATTATTGAAATTACATTAAAGGAGTTACTCTCTGACGATAACATTATTTCTGTAACTAAGAATACTTCTTATATGAAAGCAACAAAAGTGCCTGCTTTTTCCATTCGAAATAAGATTATTTGGGGAGCTACAGGTATGATGCTTTCAGAAATTAAAGATTTATTAAAGGTGGTTAATTAATGAATTGTTTTGTAAATTTACCAACTTATAAATTATTTTTTAATGCCAATACTTAAAAGAAATCCCTTTGGTCATCTTTTATTTTTTAAAAAAATGATTATTAGGATTTTTGGTATCGTCTCTCATGGGAGGTACCGAAAATTTAATAATTTGCAGATAGAAGGTTCAGAAATATTGAGGAACTTGCCAGAAAAGAACGTTCTCTTTATTTCTAATCATCAAACTTATTTTGCTGATGTTGCTGCCATGTTTCATGTATTTAATGCCTCTTTAAGTGGTAGAGAAGATTCTATAAAAAATATAGGTTATATCTGGCATCCAAAATTAAATTTATATTTTGTAGCAGCTGGTGAAACTATGAAATCCGGAATTTTACCAAAACTTTTTGCATACGCAGGCTCTGTTTCTATTGATAGAACTTGGAGAAGTGCGGGTAAAGATGTTAAAAGACAAGTGAAAAATTCAGATATTTCTAATATTGGTAAAGCCATAGAAGATGGTTGGGTTATTACATTTCCTCAAGGAACAACGACGCCATTTAAACCAATTAGAAGAGGAACAGCACATATTATAAAGACTTTTAAACCTGTTGTAGTACCAATTGTTATAGATGGTTTTAGAAGATCTTTTGATAAAAAAGGATTAAGCATTAAAAGGAAGAACGTTTTACAATCTATGGTTATTAAAGAACCGCTAGAAATTGATTACGATAATGAAGAAATTGCTGATATTGTTACAAAGATTGAGTATGCAATAGAGCAGCATCCTTCGTTTTTAAAAGTGCTTTCTCCTGAAGAAGCAGAAGAATATTTAAAAACAGAAGAGGAGTTGAACAAGAAAAGAACTTTTTGGAAATCGTAATTCTTTAAATATTATATAAAAAAAGCTTCACAATTTGTGAAGCTTTTTATATGCGCAAAATTTGTTGTTATTTGGCAGGTAATATTTTACCTATACACTCACCAAAACCAATTCTTACTTTATCATTTTTACAATGTGCTCTCATTATTACAGTATCATTGTCGTTTATAAATTTACGGGTAGAACCATCCTTTAAAGTGATAGGATTTTGACCTTTCCAAGTCAATTCTAACATAGAACCGAAACTATCTTTAGTAGGTCCAGAAATAGTTCCAGAACCCATCATATCTCCTGCTTCAACAGGGCAACCATTTACTGTATGATGCGCTAACTGCTGAGCCATTGTCCAATACATATATTTAAAGTTAGAATTTGCAACTACAGTTTCTTCACCATTTTCTGGTTGAATACCAACTTGTAAATTTATATCATAACTTCCTTTTCCTTCTTGTTTTAAATAAGGTAAAGGTTCTTGAACTTGTTTTGGGTTGTCTGTTCTAAAAGGCTCTAAGGCATCTAAAGTAACAATCCAAGGTGAAATTGTAGAAGCAAAGTTTTTACCTAAGAATGGCCCTAAAGGAACATATTCCCAAGCTTGAATGTCTCTTGCAGACCAATCATTAAATTGTACCAAACCAAATATATATTCCTCTGCTTCTTCAATAGGAATTCTATCTCCTAAAACATTAGCATCTGTTGTAATAAAAGCCATTTCTAATTCAAAATCTACTAATTTAGAAGGGCCAAATCCTGGTGTATTTGTTCCTTCTGCAGGTTTTGTCTGTCCATAAGGTCTTCTAATTGGTGTTCCAGATGGTATAATAGATGAACTACGTCCATGATAACCAATAGGTATATGTAACCAGTTTGGTAACAAAGCATTTTCTGGATCTCTAAACAAAGAACCCACATTTGTTGCGTGCTCTTTACTAGCATAAAAATCAGTATAATCGCCAACTGAAACCGGTAATAACATTTCTACCTCATCCATTCTAAAGATAATTTTATCTTTATGAGTTGCATTGTCTCTTAAAGAACCGTTAGTAACGTCAAAAACTTCTGCTATTCTATTTCTTACAAGGCGCCATGTTTTACGACCATCAGCAATAAAGTCATTTAAGTTATCTTGTAAGAACATATCATCGGTTAATGGAATTCCATCAAAGTAACCCAATTGATGAAATGCACCTAAATCGATTGCAAAATTTCCAATTCTACTCCCAATTGTAATAATATCATCTCTAGTTATGAATACACCAAAAGGAATATTTTGTATTGGGAAATCTGAATTTTCATCAACTTTTAACCAAGATTTTCTTTTTGGATTATTTGCAGTTATAATCATTTTATCTAATTTTCAATTTATTCAAACCTACATATTTTTTTATCATTTTTAAACAAAAAAATCTTAAAAAATAAAATTTTATGAGGACATTAATACATTTATCATAATTATTGATAACTTGTTAAAAACATGGAAAGAAACCTTTTATTAAGATAGCATTTTTAATTATTTTTGTGAATATATAAAATATAGCAAAATGCAAATAGATAATCAAATTTTTGACCTTATTCAAGAAGAAAAGGAAAGACAATTAAATGGTTTAGAATTAATAGCTTCAGAAAATTTTGTAAGTGACCAAGTGATGCAAGCACAGGGGTCTATTTTAACCAATAAATATGCTGAAGGCTATCCTGGAAAAAGATATTATGGAGGTTGTGAAATCGTAGATATTATAGAGCAAATTGCTATAGATAGAGCTAAAGAATTATTTGGAGCTGAATATGTTAACGTTCAACCTCATTCAGGTTCTCAGGCAAATACAGCAGTGTTTGCTGCTCTTTTAAAGCCAGGAGATAAAATTTTAGGTTTCGACTTATCTCATGGAGGGCATTTAACCCATGGTTCTCCAGTAAATTTTTCTGGAAAATTATACAAACCCTCTTTTTATGGTGTAGAAAAAGAAACTGGTGTGTTAGATTATGATAAAATTCAAGAAATAGCTACAGCTGAATTACCAAATCTAATTATTGCTGGTGCATCTGCATATTCTAGAGACATTGATTTTAAACGCTTTAGAGAAATTGCAGATTCTGTTGGTGCCCTTTTAATGGCAGATATTTCACATCCTGCAGGGATGATTGCTAAAGGGATTCTAAACGATCCTATACCTCATTGTCATGTAGTAACTTCTACTACACACAAAACATTAAGAGGTCCTAGAGGAGGAATTATAATGGTAGGTAAAGATTTTGAAAATCCATTCGGAGAGACCTTAAAAAGTGGAAAACCTAAAATGATTTCTACGTTACTTAATTCAGCTGTTTTTCCTGGAAATCAAGGAGGACCGTTAGAACATGTTATTGCAGCTAAAGCTATTGCCTTTGGTGAGGCTTTAACAGACGAATTTTTAGAATATCAAATTCAAGTAAAGGAAAATGCTGCAGCTATGGCTAAGGCATTTGTTGCTAAAGGTTACGATTTAATTTCTGGAGGTACAGATAATCACTGTATGCTTATTGATTTAAGGAATAAAAATATTTCTGGAAAAGATGCAGAAATTGCTTTAGGTAAAGCAGATATTACTGTTAATAAAAATATGGTTCCTTTTGATGATAAAAGCCCTTTTGTAACTTCTGGTATTCGAGTTGGAACTCCAGCAATTACAACACGTGGCTTAAAAACAAAAGATATGATTGCTGTTGTTGATTTTATAGACGAAGCCATACAAAATGCAGCTAATGACGAAGCACTTCACGAAATAGGAGAACGTGTTGCAGAAATGATGGGGTCTAGAAGATTATTTGTAATGTAATTAGATTTATTGTTATTTATAAAAAAAGCACCAAGTTAGTCTTGGTGCTTTTTTATTTTATTTAAATGTTTTGTAAATAAAAATTTAATAACTACTTACGCACACTTAATTTTTTTTTTATTCTTCTAATTGTGCTCTATTAATAATATTTTCTGGTATAGATTTCTTAGCTTTTGCACCCATTTTCTTTAATTTTTCTACACTTGTAATAAGGTTTCCTCTACCATCAAAAAGCTTATTCATGGCATTTGAATACTCTTTTTTACTATCATCTATTCTTTTTCCAATTCCAACTAAATCTGCTAACAAACCTTGAAATTTGTCGTAAAGTGCTCCTGCTTGCCTAGCAATTTCTATCGCGTTCTTTTGTTGCTTTTCATTATTCCACATTGAGTCTATAGTTCTTAAAGTAGCTAATAGGGTAGAAGGTGTAACAATAACAATGTTTTTTTCAAAAGCTTTATTGTATAAATGATTATCTGCATTTAAAGCTACTGCAAATGCAGGTTCAATAGGAATAAAGAGTAACACAAAATCTGGCGATTCTATTTGATAAAGGTCTTCATATTTCTTGTCAGATAGTTGATCTATATGTCTTTTTAATGAGTTTAAGTGCTCTTTTAGATATTGGTTTTTTAAGGAATCTTCTTCCTCATTTATGTATCTTTCATAGGCAACTAATGAAACCTTTGAATCTACAATCATTTTTTTGTTATCTGGTAACTGTATTACAACATCTGGCAATAACCTTTTACCTTCATCTGTTGTAAAACTTTGTTGAATAAAATATTCTCTGTCTTTTTCTAAGCCTGATTTTTCTAAGACACGTTCTAAAACTAATTCGCCCCAATTTCCTTGCATTTTAGAGTCTCCTTTTAGAGCTTTAGTAAGATTAATAGTGTCTTTACTCATCTGTGCATTCAGTTCCTTTAAGTGCTCTAGTTGTGTTTTTAATGCAGACTGAAAGCCAGCTCTTTTTTCGTCACTATCTGTAACTTTTTTTTCAAAGGTTTGGATTTTTTTTTCTAAAGGTTCTAAAATATTTTTAATATTTTCTTTATTCTGATCTGTGAATTTTATTGATTTTTCTTCTAAAATTTTGTTTGCCAAGACTTCAAAGTCGTTGGTGAATTTCTTTTGTAAATTTTCTACTTCATTTTTATGTTCGACTAGTTTTTTTTGTAAATATTTAATTTGTGAGTCTTGCGTACTGTTTTTTTGAAGTAAGCTTTCTTTTTGTAACTGATATTCCTTTATTTGTTTTTGACTTTCTTTTGTATTGATCTCATTGACTTCTTTGGCTTGTTGTAATAAAATAATGCGTTCTTCAAAAGTTGATTTTTCTTTTTCTAAACTTGTCTTTTCTTTTTCAAAATTTATATTTGCTAGTAATTTACCAACATATAGCCCTATAAGGCTAAAAATCAGTGCAATTAAAAAGTATGTTATTAATTCTATCATTGTATCAATTTTAGTCCTTAAATTTATCACTTTTAAAATAGAGAATGAAAAGATTTTCAAAATTTATATTCTTTACTGTCTTAGGTTGGCAAATACAAGGTTCTTTTCCAAAAGACCTTAAAAAATACGTTGTTATTGCAGCACCGCACACTAGTTGGTTAGATTTTCCGATTGCTATCTTAACTAGATTGTGTACTGGTGTTATGATTCATTTTATAGGAAAAGCTTCATTGTTTAAAGGGCCTTTTGGTTTTGTTTTTAGAGCTTTAGGAGGAACGCCAGTAAATAGAGATAAAAATAATGACATGGTTTCAGCTATTATTGCCATGTTTAATGATAGAGAGGAATTTAAATTAGGCTTGTCTCCTGAAGGTACAAGGCAAAAAGTTAAAGAATGGAAAACGGGATTTTATTATATTGCTAAGGGGGCGAATGTTCCTATAGTAATGGCAACTTTAGATTTTGAAAATAAAAAAGTAAAATTATCACTCCCTTATTATACAACAGATAACAAAGAGAGCGATTTTAAATTTTTTAGAGACTATTTTGTAAATGTAAAAGGTAAAAAACCTGAATTATCTTAGCTTTTTGTTTTTGAAATTTAAAAGAATTTTTTAAAATTATTTTTTTAAATAATTTAATGCAGTTTTATTAGCAACTCCAACAATTACTTCAACAGCTTTACACATAGATTCAGCAGGTATATACTCAAATGGACCATGAAAGTTATGTCCTCCAGCAAAAATATTTGGACATGGCAAACCTTTATAAGAAAGTTGAGAACCATCTGTGCCTCCTCTAATTGGTTTTATTAACGGTTTTATACTAATTTCTTTCATAACTTCTTCTACTAGTGTTACAATATGCATAACTGGGGTTATTTTTTTCTTCATATTGTAGTATTGATCTTTAAGTTCAACAGTTACATAATTATGGTCGTATTTTTCATTGATAGATTGCGCTATTTTTTTAATTAATTTTTTTCTTTTTTCAAATCGATCAAAGTCATGGTCTCTTATAATATACTCTAAAGTAGTTTTTTCTACATTTCCTTTAACATCATGAAGGTGAAAAAAACCTTCATAATTTTCTGTCTGTTCTGGAACTTCTTTACTAGGTAAACTAGAAATAAATTCATTAGCAATTAAAAGGGAATTTATCATTTTATTTTTAGCATACCCTGGATGAACAATTTTTCCTTCAATATAAATTTTTGCACTTGCAGCATTAAAGTTCTCGTATTCTAATTCTCCAATTTGACTTCCATCCATTGTATAAGCCCAATCTGCACCAAATTTATCTACATCAAATAAATGTGCTCCTTTACCTACTTCCTCGTCTGGTGTAAAACAAATTCTAATTTTACCATGTTTTATATGCGGATTTTCTATTAAATACTCCATGGCTGAGACAATTTCTGTAATTCCTGCTTTGTCATCAGCACCTAAAAGTGTAGTTCCGTCTGTTGTAATTATAGTTTGCCCTTTGTATTGTAATAAATCATTAAAATAGCTAGGAGATAGAATAATGTTTTTTTCTTTATTTAAAACAATGTCCTTTCCGTCGTAATTTCTTATAATTTGTGGTTTTACATTTGCACCAGTAAAATCTGGGCTAGTATCTAAATGAGAAATAAAACCAATTGTTGGTGTTTTATAAGCTAAATTACTAGGTAGTGTTGCCATAAGGTAGCAATTGTCATCTAAATGAACATCTGATAATCCAATTTTTAATAATTCATCTCTTAAAACTCTAGCCAAATTCCATTGTTTTTCCGTGCTTGGAAATGCAGGGTTGTTTGGATCAGATTCAGTATCTATTGTCGCATATTTTATAAAACGTTTTGTTAATTTTTCTAACTCTATCATTTAATATCTTTATATTATTTTTAAAAGTAATTGTTTTGTTAACTGTCTTTCAATAAGACTTATTTTAATGTCATTTTCCCAATTTTATTAGCACCACTTAACCAAGCTGTATTTTTATCTGTAAATGTTATTGCATAAAAACCTTTGCTAGAAACCTTAACCCAACTTTTTCCTCCGTTATTAGAAAAAGATATTCCAGTTTTACCAACTGCAAAAACCTCTTTCCCATCAGTATCAGGAACATACTGTACAGCACTTTTATAATTTGGATTTCTTTCATTAGAGACTAATTGCCAACTTTCTCCTCCATCTTTAGTAATTGCTTTATTTGCTTTGTTACCTTTTGGTTCAGCGTAATTACCACCAATAATGATTCCATTTTTATCATCATAAAAATCTATTGAATAAATTCCTTGGGGACCATTACCATGTATTATTGGCGTATTGTAAACTTGCCATGAATTTCCATAGTCATTAGATTTGAATATTCTTGCTTTTTTTCCGCCTGAAGCAATCCATACTGTACTACCTAAAGTTTTTATATTGGTGTTACTTGCCGCAAAAAAAGCTTCTCCTTCTTCTAAAATTGGTAATTGAGAACATGGTGTTTTTTGCCAGGTTTCACCTCCGTTTTTTGTAGTTAAAATAGATGCACAGTTTTCTGTAGCATCGCCAACAGCAATACCATGTAAGTTATCTTCAAAAAAAGTAATTGCATCATAAAAAACATTTTCATGTTCTTCTTTATAGACTAAGCTAAATTTATCGCTGTATATTTTATACAGTAGAGCTGGGTTACCAATAGATAAAGCAAAATAATTTTCACCATTAAATGCAACTCCCCTAAAATGTGGCAATAAGGTATCTGCATAAACAATACTTTGAAGTTCTAAATCATTGTTATTATAGGTTTTAAATCCAACATTTCCTCTAGAACCAGCATAAAAAACTTTTAGACTGTCTGTTGCATGAATTGCTCTGACACTTGAATTTACAACACTAAACTCCTCAATTTCAACCTCTGTCAATACTCTTGGTTTGTATTTTTGTTTGCAGCCAGATAAACAAATAAATGTGAATATAATTAGTGCTACTTCTTTCATTTTTGATATTTTTATACAACTAAAATAAACAAATCATTTAGAGTTCATGAAAAAAGCATTAGTTATTTCTGGAGGAGGAAGCAAAGGAGCATTTGCAGGTGGAGTTGCTCAATATTTAATGAACGAAGAGAAAAGGAATTATGATTTATTTTTAGGAACATCAACAGGAAGTTTAATGGTTTCTCATTTGGCTTTAGACATGTTAGACGAGTTAAAAGATTTGTATACTAACGTAAATCAAAAAACAATTTTTAGTAACAATCCATTTAAAATAAAAAGAGTTGCTGGAGAAAAAGTGATAAGTATTAATCATTTTAATGTATTGCTTAACTTTTTAAATGGAAGAAAGACATTTGGTGAGAGTAAAAACTTACGAAAGTTGATAAGAAAACACGTAACTAGAGAGATGTTCAATGAAATTAAAGCAAAAAATAAAGAAATAGTAGTAACAGTATCTAACATTACAGCAAACCAAATTGAGTATAAGTCTAGTAATGAATGTTCTTATGAAGATTTTTTAGATTGGATTTGGGGTTCTTGTAATTATGCTCCTTTTATGAGTATTTTGGAAAAAAATAACCAACAATATGCAGATGGTGGTTTTGGTTCTTTAATACCAATAAGAGAAGCTATTTTAAGAGGTGCAACTGAGATTGATGCAATTATTTTAGAAACCGAAGTTACCCAGTTTAATAGGTTACCTGCAAAAAATCCGTTTTCACTATTATTTGATGTTTTTGATTTTATGCTTACACACGTAGAAAGACATAATATAACTATTGGTAAATTGGCAGCTAACAGTAAAGATGTAAAACTAAATCTGTATTATACACCTACAATTTTAACTACAAATTCTCTAGTTTTTGATCAAAAATTAATGCGCAAATGGTGGTCTTCTGGCTATGCATTTGCGAAAACTAAACAAGAGGAGTTCATGAGTGAATTTAGACCTGATGTTCTTACTGATAAAGAAATAGAAGATGGAGTTAAAAACTTAAAAAAATAGTTTAGTTTAATTTAATAATAGAATTTTCAGAGATCATATTGTTACTTGCTGGTGATGCCAATTTTGAATTGTAAATTTCTTCAAACATTATAATTTTTTCAGAATTTAATTTTCCTTTAGCACCAGTTATAATATAAGTAAGCGTTCTTTCTAAAAGAGGTTCTGAAGGTTCCCCTAAAACACCTAAGTTTCCTAAATTTTCTCTTAAATTTATTCCTAAAAGATCTATTCCAGGGCTAATTCCATTAGGATAATTTTCATTGTCTTTATTTCTAATTTCTAAAACTAATGGTTGCAAAGCATAATTATGGTTCCTGTTAAAATTTGTTCCACTTTTTCTTAAATTATCCGAGTCATATAATGTTAAAGAGCCAACCTGTTTTCCAACAGTTGTTGTACCTACTAACCGTACATCAATGTGAGCGCTCAATGCGTTGATTACAAGTTCAGAGGCAGATGCAGTGGAGCTAGATGTAATGATAAATACTCTTTCTAACTCTAAACTATTAATTGCTTCCTCTGAAGTAGTAACTCCATTTTGATCTGTATTTTTAATTTGATCCGTAAAATTATTTATAAAAAGTTCAGGTGGATTTGCATTAAGTATTTTTGAATTCCAAATTTCTTTAGAATATACTGCATCTTTAAATTGCCCTGTAACCATACTACCTAAATATGTAGCTGATCTTGTAGAACCTCCAGGATTATAGCGTAAATCTAAAATTAAATCAGTTATATTTTGTGCTTTAAATTCAGAAAAAATAGCATTTAATTGACTATCAAAATTACTAGCAAATTGGTTGTACATTAGATAGCCAATTTTTTGATTGTTTTCTTCAAATGTTTTATGAATTGCAATAGGGTTTTCTTGTAATTCGGTTTTTTGTAAAGTAATTAAATTACCGTTCTCAATGGGGTCTCCATTATTGTAATCTGCAAGACCCAAAGTGTAAGTAGTACTTCCAAAAAGGAGAGTATTAAAATTAGTATCTGTTAATTGTTGGCCATTTACAGTTGTAAAAATTTGGCCTCTTTTCATATTTTTTAAGGCTGCGTCTGAATTTGGAATAACATAGCGTACATAACCAAATACGTTACTATTATTGGAGTTATTCCTTACTAAACCAAATTCTAATCCATTACTTAGATTTAAACCTTGAAAAGATTTTTCTAAAGCCAAATAGTCATCTACAATAATAGAGAATCTGTCTTCGGGCCTATTTAATAAATTTTCGAAAACAGACTCAGGTTCAGAAAAACCTCTAAAATAGCTGTATAAATCGTTAAAGTTTCCGAAACGATTGTCATCTAAATCTGCAACATTTTCTTGCCAGTAATAAAAAACGTTTAATCCTTTCCAAATAAAATAATTAATATCGTCTTGTGTGTTTACTTCTATTGTATCTTCTAGTGGCGTTTTTTCACAATTAGCTAGTAAAAATATTTGTAGAATTAAAATGATTTTAAACTTTGATTTCATAACTTACTGTTTAGCTTACAGGAATATAATTGTTATAGTATCTCTTTTACTATCTTTAAGGAGATAACGCAATTTAAATCTTTTTCGTCTTTTTTTATGAAGTTTGTAACAAAATAAATTGATAATCGTCCTAATAATGTAAACCCAATACACTATAATTTTAAATATTGGAATAAGAGATACTAACAATGAACCAATCAGACTTTTTAAAAGTTGTTTTACCCTTTAAAGATAAAGTTTTTAGACTTGCAAAACGTTTGCTTGTATCTACAGAAGAAGCAGAAGATGCAACTCAAGAACTTATTTTTAAATTATGGAAGAATAGAAGTAAAATTGGGAATTATAAGAATGTTGAAGCCTTTGCAATGACCATGACTAAGAATTATTGTTATGATCGTTTAAAAAGTAAACAAGCAAGTAATTTAACATTAGTACATAGTAATTATAAAGAAAAAGAAACTTCTTTAGATAAGAAATTAGAATATCAAGATAGTGTAAACCAAGTGCATCAATTGATAGAGAAATTGCCAGAAAATCAAAAGATTATTATTCAGCTCAGAGATGTTGAAGAATATGAATTTGAAGAAATCTGTAAAATGGTAAATATGAAACCAACAGCAGTAAGAGTGGCATTGTCTAGAGCAAGAAAAACAATAAGAGAAGAATTAATTAAAAAACACAACTATGGAGTTAGCTAACATAGAAAAATTATTAGAAAAGTACGATAATGCAGAAACTACTTTGCAAGAAGAAGCAGTCTTAAAAAACTATTTTACAGGAGGTAATGTTGCTCCACATATGCAAGAGTATGCCTACATGTTTACCTATTTTACTGCTGCAAAAGAAGATACCTATACAAAAACCATTAAGTTAGAACCTAAGAAATCTAAAAAGAAAAACTACAAATGGTTATCTGTAGCAGCATCTGTAGTCTTATTATTTAGTGTATTTATTGGGCAGCAAGAATACCAAGAATACCAACAAAGAAAGAAAGCAGAAAAAATTTATGCACAAGTAAACAAAGGTCTAACCTTATTGTCTAATAATCTTAAGAAAGGAGAACAAGCAGTAGATCAATTTTACAAGCATGGAACTGCAATAAAAAAAGTATTAAAATAAACCAAGTAAAAAATTAGTAAAATCAAGTAAACATATAAATTATGAAAAAAATAGTAGTATTAATAGCCTTTGTATTAGCACCAATGTTTTCTAATGCACAATCAATCTTTGATAGTTTAGAAGATTTAGATGAAGTAGATATGGTTGTACTAACCAAAGATGCTTTTGAATTGCTAAACAAATTTAAACCAAAAGATGTAAAAGTAGAAGATAATGACGTTATGCAAGCCTTTGAAATGTTAAATGAATTGAAAGAATTCAAAATGTTTTCTACAGATAATTTAACCATTGCAAACAAAATGGAAAGTATGGTAAAGACTGCGATAAAAAAAGCAAATCTTACAGAGTTAATGCGTATTAAAGATGACGATTCTAGAGTTAAAATATACGTAAAAGCTACTAAGAATAAAGATTTTGTAAGCGAAGTTTTAATGTTCGTAAAAGGTATTGACAAACAAACCAATGGTATGTCTGAAGCTATGGTTTTATCATTAACTGGTAATATAGACATCAACAAAATGTCTGATTATACAGATAAAATTGTAAAAGAAAACAAGTAAACACTTTAAAATAAGTTGGGTGTAAAAGCTCAACTTTTAATTAAAAAATATTCAAATGAAAAAATTAACCAGAGTATTTTCTTTTCTATTAGTTGTTGTACTAATGAGTTCTTGTAAAAATGATAAATCTTTACAAACCTATTTAGTAGATACTAGTGGTAAAGAGGGCTTCTATACAGGAGATATACCTGTTAGTTCAGTATTATCTCCAAAAGCAGATGTATCTGAAGATGTAAAAGAAACTATGCAAAGCATTAAAAAAATTAACGTTGTTTTTTTACCTAAAACAGCAGCAAACGAAACTTTATATGAAACTGAAAAAACTAAATTAAAAGAAATTTTCAAAAATAATGAAGACTATAATAGCTTAATGTCTATGAAATTAAAAGGTATGAATGTATCTGTATTTTATTCTGGTAAAACAGAAGCCATAGATGAAATAGTAGCTTTTGGTTATGGAGACCAAAATGGAGTAGGAGTTGTTCGTTTATTAGGTGATGATATGGATCCTTCTAAAATTATAAAAATGTTGAGTAGTGTAGAAATGGATGAAAATAGCCTTGGTAAATTAGCTAACATTTTTAACGCAAATTAATTTAGTTTCCCCCCAAACTTAATAAATTAAGAGAGTCAAAATTTTTAGAATTTTGGCTCTTTTTTTTATGATTAATGAATTTAACTGAGCATTAACAGCTTCTACAAAGAGTTTTACTATTTTTGAAGTTTAAAGAAAATGATATTTATGAAGTTTCGCAATATATTTCTTTTAAACCTCTTGTTATTTAGTGCATCAATTTTAGCACAAAGCAAAACATATAGAGCAGAAAAAGAAAAAAAGCACAATCTAATTCACACAAAATTAAACGTAGATTTTAATTTTGATGATAAATCTATGAATGGTGAAGCATGGATAACAGCTAAACCCCATTTTTATGCAACTAATACAATAGCTTTAGATGCAAATGCAATGCTTATTCATGAAGTTTCTTTGAATAACAAAG
>JBDNBB010000118.1:0-43031 GCA_039768135.1 Polaribacter sp. | reverse complement strand
CCTCTTTTTCATAACACCAATTTTCTAAAACCTGACTTGGTAACTCAACAAAATCCCAAGAAACAGAAGTGCCTGATAAACTGTTGTAAGTTGTGTTTGCTAGCATTCCATGTAGCGCATGTCCAAATTCGTGAAACAAAGTGGTAACCTCATTAAACGTTAGTAAAGATGGTTTTGTAGCTGTTGGTTTTGTAAAGTTACATACAATAGAAACGTGAGGTCTTTCGTTAACTCCGTTTTTAATTTGTTGCGATTTGTAACTTGTCATCCAAGCACCATTTCTTTTTCCTTTTCTTGGATGATAATCAGCATAAAAAACAGAAATAAAGTTACCTTTAGTATCACTAACGTTATATGTTTTTACATCTGGATGATATTTTTCGATGTTAGAAACTTCCTCAAAATTCAAATCATACAAACGATGTGCAATTTCGAAAACACCATCAATTACATTTTCTAATTTAAAATAAGGTTTTAAAATCTCTTGATCTAAATCAAATAATTCTTTCTTTAATTTTTCTGAATAATAAGCTCCATCCCATTTTTGAAGCTGATCTATTCCATCTAACTTTTTAGCATAATTCTCTAAATTTTCAAACTCTTTTTGAGCAGCAGGTTTTGCTTTTGCTAATAAGTTGTTCGAAAACTCGATTACTTTCTCTGGAGTTTCTGCCATTCTTTCCTCTAACACAAAATGAGCATGTGTTTTGTAACCTAATAAGTTTGCTCTTTGCTGACGTAAGTTTACAATCTCTAAAACAATTTTTTCGTTATTGAATTCATTGTCTTGAAATGCTTTTTTACCAGCTGCAATTGCCATTTTTTTACGCAATTCTCTATTATCTGCATAAGTTAAAAACGGAATATAACTTGGGTATTGTAAAGTGAAAATATACCCATTTTTATCTTGTTCTTTTGCTAATTGACTAGCAGCTTCTTTCACAGAATCTGGTAAGCCCGAAACCTCTTCTTCTTTGGTTAAATGCATTTCGAAAGCATTGGTTTCTGCTAGAACATTTTCACCAAATTGTAAAGATAATTTAGATAGCTTCGCATCTATTTCTCTTAGTTTTGATTTCTTTTCATCGTCTAAATTAGCACCATTTCTGGCAAAACCTTTGTATTGTTTTTCTAACAACATTTGTTGCTCAGGTGTTAAATCTAAATTTTCTTTATTATCAAAAACAGCTTTTACTCTGCCAAATAATGCCTCATTTAAAGTTATATCATTTCTAAATTCACTTAACCAAGGAGATACTTCTTGAGCAATTTTTTGAATTGCATCATTTGTTTCAGCAGAATTCAAATTGAAGAAAACAGCAGTTATTCTATTCAGTTTTTCTCCTGTAAAATCTAAAGCTACAGTAGTATTTTCAAAAGTAGGTGCAGCTGTATTATTTACAATTGAATCAATTTCTGCTTTTGCTATTTCTATACCTTTTTTAATAGCTGGTTTGTAATCTTCAGAAGAAATTTTTTTAAACGGAGCTGTATTAAAATCTTGTAAAAGTGGATTCATATTTTTATAATTTATAAGCCCTTCAAATACGAATACTTGAAGGGCTTCTTACATTTTGTACTCTTTTATTTTTTTACTCTTTCAGAAGCCTTTTCAACTTTAAGTTTTAAACCTTCTTTGTGTGCAATAATTTTATCTAAAACACATTTGTCTGAAGCTCCAATAATTTGAGCGGCTAAAATACCTGCGTTTTTTGCGCCATCTAAAGCAACTGTAGCAACAGGTACACCTCCAGGCATTTGTAAGATTGATAAAACAGAATCCCAACCATCTATAGAATTTCTACTTTTTACAGGAACTCCAATTACAGGTAAAGGACTCATACTTGCAACCATTCCTGGTAAATGAGCTGCACCTCCTGCACCAGCAATTATAACTTTAATACCTCTAGAATGTGCATTTTTAGAATAATCAAAAAGCTTTTCTGGTGTTCTGTGAGCAGATACAATATCTACTTCTATTTGAATATCAAAACTTTCTAAAATGTCTATTGCTTCTTGCATTATTGGAAGATCTGAATCGCTTCCCATTATAATTCCTACCATAATTACTTGCTAATTACTCTTATTGTTTCTTTAACTTTTTGTGCGATTTCTCTTGCTTTATCAACATCAGCATTTACGATAGTTACATGCCCCATTTTTCTGAAAGGACGCGTTTCTTTTTTACCATAAATGTGAGGTGTTACTCCATCAATTTTTAAAATATCATTTAAATTCTCGTAAACTACATTACCAGAAAAACCTTCTGCACCAACAAGATTTACCATAATTCCTGCTACTTTACTTGCTGTATTTCCTAAAGGGAGATTCAAAATAGAACGTAAATGTTGTTCAAATTGACTTGTATAACTGGCTTCAATTGAATAATGACCAGAATTATGTGGTCTTGGAGCAACCTCATTCACCAATATTTGATCATCTAAAGTTTGAAACATTTCTACAGCTAATAAACCAACAAAATCTAATTTACTAACTACATCTAGTGCTACTTCTCTCGCTTTTTCTGCAACTTTAAAATCTATTCTTGCAGGACAAATAACATATTCAACCTGGTTTGCTTCTGGATGAAATTCCATTTCAACTACAGGATATGTTGTTACTTCACCAGCTGTATTTCTGGCCACAATTACTGCTAATTCGTTTTTAAACGGAATTAACTTTTCTGTAATACATTCTACTTTCGGTAAATTCTCTAAATCCTCAATATTTCTTACAATCTTAACTCCATTTCCATCATAACCAAAACGTGCTGCTTTCCAAACAAAAGGAAAATCGATAATATCATTTTCGTAAGAATGAATTAACTCTTGCAAATAGGCATAATGAGAAAATTCTGCAGTTGGTATTTGATGATCTACATAGAAGTTTTTCTGACGTGCTTTACTTTGAATAATTCTTAAATCTTTTGGCTTAGGATAAATAGCAACACCTTCTTCTTCTAATTTATCTAATGCATCTAAATTTACCTTTTCTATTTCTATAGTTAGTAAGTCTACTGTTTTACCAAAGTTGTAAACAGCATCAAAATCTAATAAATCTCCAACCACAAAAGTGTTGCAAATTTCTGAACAAGGTGCATTTTTATTACCATCTAAAATAGAAGTATGAATATCGAATTTTTGTGTTTCAGTAAGTAGCATTCTACCTAATTGACCTCCACCTAAAATTCCTAATTTAAAATCTGAAGAAAAATAATTTTTCACGATACTTTATGTTGTGTTTACGCAAAAATACGCATCTAAAATATAAGAAACTATTAAAAATTACTGATTCGAATTGTAGAACCATTTTTTGTAACTCTATACTCAATTGCTGGGCAATCAAAACCATCTTTTTGAGGAGCACCTCCAAAATCTACACTGTAAGTTCCTTCATCACAAGTGCATTTTAGTAATCTATTTTCGAATGTCATTGGAGAGGTACAATCGTTGCTTGGACAAAACCGATCAAAAGCAACAAAGTCAGTACCATTTTTATTAAAAAGAAGTATGCCTTTATTACCACCTGCAAGTTCTGCAAAACCACCTGGAGTTTGCGCATTAATTAAGCTTGGATTGTTTAAGTCTGTTACAACACTAACGTTAAAAGAACGGATGCAATTAGCTAAATTGGTTGTATCTGAGCAACTTATAATTGTGCAAAAAAGAAGTGAACAAGCTATTTTTCTAAACATATTTATTTGCTGTTTCTTTAAAAACGATGACAAGTTACAAATATTTTGTACATTTGTGGTCTAATCTCATTCCTGAAAAGGCAATGAGATTTTTAAATTTACCTAAAGAGGTTTTTTTAATAATCAACTATCGTTTTAACTTGAAGATGTCTGATATAGAAAACGATATATTAAATATAAATTACAATGAGTGATATTTCATATTATTCTCCTGAAGGATTAAAAAAATTAAAGGAAGAATTACATCAATTAGAGCAAGTAGAGAGACCAAGAGTTACCCAAGAAATTGCAGATGCAAGAGATAAGGGTGATTTGAGTGAAAATGCAGAATACCATGCAGCAAAAGAGGAGCAATCTCACTTAGAAACTAAAATTGCGAAGCTTAAAAATGTAGTTGCAAATGCACGTATTTTAGATGAAAGTCAGTTAGATACTTCTAAGATTTTAATCCATTCTAATGTGAAAATTAAAAATACTGCAAATGGGATGGAGTTTTCTTATAGATTGGTTGCAGACTCTGAAACTGATGTAAGAAATGGAAAACTTTCTGTAAATTCACCTATTGGTAAAGGACTTTTAGGTAAACAAGTTGGTGATGTTGCAGAAATACAAGTGCCAAGTGGTGTTATGAAATTTGAAATTGTAGAAATTACAAGGTAATTCTGCATTTTAGAAACATTATAAATTCGGGTTTTGACTCAGTCAAAACCCGAATTCTTTTTTATATTTACTCTAAATCATAATTTAATTTAAAATCTTATTTGATGAGCATTTTTACGAAAATAATTAACGGAGAAATACCTAGTTATAAAGTTGCAGAAGATGATAATTTTATCGCTTTTTTAGATATCAATCCTAATGCAAAAGGTCACACCTTAGTTGTTCCTAAAAAAGAAGAGAATAAGATTTTTGATTTATCTAAAGAGGAGTATTTTCTGCTAATGGGTTTTTCTTATAGAGTTGCAAAAGCTTTAGAAAAAGCTGTAGATTGTAAAAGAATTGGAATGAGTGTTATTGGTTTAGAAGTACCTCATGTTCATGTGCATTTGGTCCCAACCAATATAATGTCTGATATGCAGTTTACAAAAAAGGAAAAACTAACTAACGAAGAGTTTGTTGCTTTAGCAAAAAGTATCTCTCATAATTTTGTGTAATGCAATAGTGGTTAAAAAGTTAGTTTTAGTTATTTACTAATTAAAAAAAAATGTGCTAAATTTTATCTAGTACAACTTGAAAAGTAGTTCCTTTACCTATTTCAGATTTTTTAACATAAATTTTCCCATTATGATAATCTTCTACAATTCTTTTAGATAAAGACAAACCCAATCCCCAACCACGTTTTTTTGTCGTAAAACCAGGCTTAAAAATCTGTTTGAATAATTTTTTAGGGATACCTTTACCTGTATCTGCAACTATAATTTTTAATTTCTTTTGTGTATTTTCAATATTTATATTTAGTTGTCCTTTGCCAAGCATTGCATCAATTGCATTTTTTATAAGATTTTCTATTACCCAGCCAAATAACTCTGTATTTAAATTGGCATAAAGGTCGTTATCAGTGCTAAAAAATGTGAACGAAATTTGCTTGGAACTTCTAGATTCTAAATAATCAAAAGCTAGTTTTGTTACAGTTATAATATTTTCTTTCTTCAATTCTGGTTTAGAACCAATTTTAGAAAATCGGTTTGCAATTGTATTTAAACGATGTACGTCTTTTTCAATCTCTTCAATATAATCTTCATTAACATTTTCCATTTTTAAAATCGAAATCCAACCCAATAACGAGGATAAAGGCGTACCTATTTGATGTGCAGTTTCTTTAGCCATTCCTGTCCATAATTTATTGGTTTCAGAAGCTTTATTAGTTTTGTAAAACAAGTAGATGATTGCAAGAAATAATATTAGGATTAATAGAAGTGCTAAAGGATAATAGGTGAGTTTGTTTAATAAATCTGAATCTCTGTAATAGATATAATCTGTTTTGCCTAAATAATCAACTTTAATAGGTTGATTTTGGCTTTTCATAATTTCTAATTGTTCCTTTAGATATTCAGGATTGTTTTCTTTTTTAGGATTCAGGTTATTAGACCCTTTAATTTTACCATCATCACCAACCAAAATAAAAGGGATATCTTTTGTTTTACTGATGATACTTAAAGGTAAGTTAGAAATATTCTGATCTAGATCCGCTAAACTTTCTGTATTTAGCTCTTTAATGGCTTCACCATGAATTTCCATTTTAGCTCTTTCAGCCAACTTAAATTTTTGAAAAAAACGATAAGTATTCCAAAGAATTAAGGTTACAATCACCAACGACACAAATAGTGTAATTCGTTTAAATAAAATGGTGTTAGAGAATAATTTCATGAAAAACAAAGATAAGGTTTCTACAATATAACTCCTTTCAAGTTTAGATAGTATCTTTACAATACTAAAATCTATATTATGCTTTCTATTGATCCAAAAGAAATTACAACTGGTAAATTACATGGTTATTTATTGGGTGCAATTGCACCAAGACCCATTGCTTTTGCAAGTACTGTAGATGCTAATGGTAATCCTAATTTATCACCTTATAGCTTTTTTAATGTATTTAGTTCTAACCCACCAACTATAATTTTTTCGCCTGCAAGAAGAGTTAGAGATAATACTATAAAACACACTTTAGAAAATGCAGAAGAAACTAGAGAAGTTGTAATTAATGTGGTGAATTATGATATTGTACAGCAAATGTCTTTAAGTAGCACAGAATATGCGAAAGGAGTTAATGAGTTTGATAAAGCTGGTTTTACCATGTTAAAATCAGACATTGTAAAACCTTTTAGAGTTGCAGAATCCCCTGTGCAATTTGAATGTAAAGTTAAAGATATAATTTATACTGGTACAGAAGGTGGTGCAGGTAATTTAATAATATGTGAAGTTGTAAAATTACATGTTTCTGAAGATGTTTTGGCACAAGATGGTTCTATAGACCAACATAAAATAGATTTAGTTGCTAGAGCAGGAGGCAGCTATTATTCTAGAGCTAGAGATGGCTTTTTCGAAATTCCTAAACCAGTTGCAACTCTAGGTATTGGAGTAGATGCTATTCCTTCAGAAATACGAAATAGTACTGTATTAACAGGTAATAATCTAGGCATGTTAGGTAACGTATCGCAACTGCCAGATGTGCTAACTGTTGATAACTTTAGCAAAGAACATCCAGAATTTATTGGGTTAGAAACTGTAAAAAAACATACATTTGCTCAAGAGTTTTTAAGTAAAAATGATATCGAAAGTGCTTGGAAAGTGCTTTTATTAAAATAAGTATTATGGAAGTTATTGGAAAAATAAAATTAATTGGAGACGTGCAAACATTTGGATCTAATGGATTTAGAAAAAGAGAATTAGTTGTTACAACTGATGAGCAATATCCTCAAATGATTATGGTAGAATTTGTGCAAGACAAAACAGATTTACTAAACAATTATAGTGTTGGTCAAGATGTAAAGGTTTCTATTAATTTAAGAGGTAGAGAGTGGATTAATCCTCAAGGTGAAGCTAAATACTTTAACTCTATTCAAGGTTGGAGAATCGAAAGCTTGTCTTCTGCGGCTTCAGAAGCAAATAACTTACCTCCTGTAGATCAGTTTGAGCCAGCAAGCAATGTTTCTAATGATGAGTCAGATGATTTACCATTCTAGGTTTCACAAATCACAAATAAAAAAAGAGAGAATTCGTTTAACGAATTCTCTCTTTTTTTATTTCATATATTTTAATCATCGTTCTTATTACCTAAAAAGCGAAGTAATCTAAAAGTTAGAAAAATGAAAAACTAATTTTCTTTTTTCTTTGGCATTGGTCCCCTTAAATGAATAATTAACCCATTTAGAAAATTACGCAAAAACTGATCTCCACATTCTACGTATTTAGGATGATCTTCTTTTCTAAAAATTGCACCTAATTCACCTTTGGTTACCTTAAAATCTACGAGAGCACAAATATCTATAATGTCTGTATCTCTTAACTTATGCGCAACTCTTAGTTTCTTAAAAATATCATTGTTTGTTAATCCCATGCAACAAAGGTAAGGTTTTAATGTACCACTTTAAAAATTGCCCATCCATAAATGGCATATCTAGCTAATCTAAATAAACCAAAAAATACTACGTTTTTAAAAGGGTATTTAATCATACCTGCTGTTAAGCAAGCTATTGCAAATGGTAAAGGTAATAATGCACCTACTAAAATTAAAACACCACCCCATTTTTGAGTATTTTTTAAGCTTTTCGCCATTTTTACCTCAAGATATAGTCTTACCTTTTCTAATTTAGAAATAAATTTTCCTAGAGAATAAGAAACTAGACCACCAGCATAAGATAATAAAGCAAGAATGAATAAGTTTAATATAGGTTCTGCCGTTTTTTTTGCCCAAGCAATAAATATTTCTGGCGGAACTAGCCCTAAAATAGATTCTGAAATAAAGAATACAATTAAAATGCTATTTTTAGAAAATGTTTCTGTGAAATGACGTAAACCATCATTTATATTATAAATGTATTTATTAAAGATAAAAATTAGTAAGATTACTCCAATAATAGGAAGTATTGCATTTTTTAAACTTTTACCCACAAAAGAGTAGAAACCAGTTCTTTCATAGTATTTATGAACTAGTTCGAATTTTTTTCGATTTGATTTTGGTCTTTTTCTTCTTTTAATCATGCCCTTTTTTCCTCATCTCAAAGTAGCTTGTAAAAATACTGCATTAATCTCTAAATATTCTGTTAAATAGACATTAAAGTATATCTTGGTAATCACTAAATTTGTAACCTTTAGATAAATTATAATGATTTGGCTAACCGATAAAATAGAATTTCCAGATTATTCTTATTCAACAGAAAGTGGAATTCTTGCTTTGGGTGGAAGTTTGTCTGTTGAAAGATTAGTTTACGCTTATAAAAACGGTATTTTCCCTTGGTATTCAGAAGGAGAACCAATAGTTTGGTATTGCCCCTTAGAAAGAATGGTTTTATACCCAAATGATTTAAAAATATCTAAATCTATGCAAAATCTATTAAAAAAGAATCCGTTTACAATTACTGAAAACAAAAATTTTGAAGAGGTAATCTACAATTGTAAAAGCATTGACAGAAATGATGGTTTAGGCACTTGGATAACAAATGATATGGAGCAAGCATACATTAATCTCCATAAAAAAGGAGTAGCAAAATCTATCGAAGTTTGGAGTTTTTCAGTTAAAAATCAGGAGAAAGAACTTGTTGGTGGTTTGTATGGTGTAGAGGTTAATGGTATCTTTTGTGGAGAAAGTATGTTTTCAAAAGTGTCTAATGCATCAAAGTTTGCTTTTATTCATTTGGCTCAATCTAGTAAATATCATCTTATTGACTGTCAGGTTTATAATCCACATTTAGCAACTTTAGGTGCAAAAGAAATTGAAAGATCTGAGTTCTTAAAAATTTTAAAGAGCAAATTTTAACTTTT
Organism: Polaribacter sp.; assembly: GCA_039768135.1. Classification (GTDB taxonomy): domain Bacteria; phylum Bacteroidota; class Bacteroidia; order Flavobacteriales; family Flavobacteriaceae; genus Polaribacter. The sequence goes on along the minus strand of JBDNBB010000118.1, from coordinate 33,856 downwards.
AATATGCTGCGCGTTTTAAACGATCATTCATCGATTTTCCTAAACCATAATCTGGTAATTTTTCTACAATAATTACATCTAAATTTAAGTGATCTAATTGATGCATAGCATCGTATAGATTAGAAGCAGCTTCTTTAAGGTTTAAAGAAGTAGATAGCATAATCTCTTCAGCAACCAGTTTTGTTTTGTAAGATTTAGAAAATGATAACAAACCTATTCTAGATGAAGTATGGCTTTTAATTTCACTATCTATAGCTGTAGTTAAAATGGTTTTCGTTTTTGGTGCATAATGCTTTTTCAGCATTCCAGGAGCATCCGGATTTTTCTCTTTTTCATTCATTACAGAGACAACACCTACAGTACCTTCTATTTCTTCTATAGCCAATGCTCCTAATCTATAAATAATAGGTTCACCAGCTTCAAACCCAATTATAGTGGACTCAATTCCGTTTTTACATGGTCCACCATCTAAAACCATTTTAAGTTTATCCTTAAAGTAACGTTCTACGTGTTCTGGTTTGGTTGGACTGATATTATTAAATGGATTTGCACTTGGAGCAGCTAAAGGAAATGATAATCTACTTAATAGTTCTAAAGTAGTGCTATGATTTGGAATTCTAACAGCTACTGTATCTTTACCAGCCGTAATTAAATCTGGGATATTTTTATTTTTTTTTAAGACTAATGTCATAGAGCCAGGCCAAAATTTCTCTGCAAGCAGTTTTGCTTTTTCAGGAATTTCATCAACAATTTTGTCTAATTGATCTAAACCAGAAATATGCACAATTAAAGGATTAAAAAGAGGCCTTTGTTTTGTCTCAAAAATAGATTGAATTGCTTTTTCGCTAAAAATATTACCCCCTAAGCCATACACAGTTTCTGTAGGAATTGCAACCAATTCTTCATTTTCTAATATAGAAATTGCTTTTTGTATGTCTTTAGAAATAATACTCATAGTATACAAAATTACATATAAAAATTTTTATCGCTCTAAAAATTAGCATCAACTTTAAAAGTCATTTTTTCATTTGTTGTTGGGTGTAAAAAAGAAATAAACTCTGCATGTAAATGTAATCTATTCGATTTTTTTCCATACAAATCGTCACCAATAATTGGCGTATTTAACCCTTTTTTATGTGCTGCATGTACTCTAAGTTGGTGAGTTCTACCTGTTATTGGGTAAAAATGGATACGAGTTTTATTGTCTTCTTTTTTAATTACAGTCCATTTTGTTTCTGCATTTTTACCATGAGTAAAATCTACCAATTGTTTTGGCCTGTCATCTAAATCGACTCTTAAAGGCAATTTAATTTTGCCACTTTCTTTAGATAGATTTCCATCTAAAAGAGCAACATATCTTTTTTTAACTGTTCTATTAATAAACTGACTTTGTACTTTTTTATTGGCTTCTTTGGTTTTGGTAAGCACTAAAATACCAGATGTAGACATATCTAGCCTGTGCACAATTAAAGGGCCAGTAGCATTAGGGTATTGTTTTTTAATTCTTGTGTAAACAGAATCTGTAATCGTTTTACCTGGCACAGATAAAAATTCTGATGGCTTGTTTACAATTATTAAATCATCGTCTTCAAAAATAATTTCTAATTGTTTTTCTACTGATAAATTTTCTAACAATAAGTTAGATTCCATAGTTACACCCTTAAGCATATGCCCTAAAATAGGTTTACATCTACTTTGACAGGCAGGATAATAATTTTGATGTTTTCTAACAGCAGAATTTGGTGAAACACCCCACCAAAATTCGGCCATGCAAATAGGTTTTAAATTATTTGCAAATGCATAATTTAATAATTTTGGTGCTGCACACTCGCCAGATCCTGCAGGGGGTTGTATATCTGGATCGTTAAAAATATCCAATAAACTTTTTAACCTTTTATCCTTATTTAAAAATGCATATTTACTAAACAGCGTTTGCTGTAATAAATTTGATTTTTCTTTTCGCTCAATCTTTAAAGCCGCTATTTGTTTGGTGTAATAATTTACTTTTTCTTTTAAATGGAGTAGTTTATCATCATAATAAGCTACTAATTCTTTATAAAAAAACTGCTGATTGTAACTTTCTTGTTTTAGAGTATTTTCTATATTTAGATAATCAACATTATTTAAAGATGTTTTAGCCTCTTTCTTTTTTTGTTTTCTTAAAGATCGTGCTTTATTTATTTTTTTACGTTGATAAGCTAAATCTTCAGCAATAGCATTTTCTAAATTTTCTAGTTTTTTTAAGTATTCTTTGTAGTCTGTGTTTTTTTGAATCTTGGTTAGTTGTGTATTAATCGCATCAATTTCTAATTCTCCTTTAATGTAAAAACTACCTTCAGTTCTCATATTAAAAACTGGGGGAACAAATTTTTCTGGTAAACTTTTATCTTGTAATTTTCCTGAAAATGATGCTAAATACCCAATTTCATTTTTGTTATTTTGTACTACTAAAACTCCAAACATTTTACCAATTGCATTCTCTAGTTTGTCCTCATAAACTCCAAAATTATGTTTAAAATCTTTTTGAGTTAATAAGTGCGTTTGCAATTCATTTGCTGCAATTTTTGCTAATGGATGAGGTTCATAGTAAAATGGAAATGTAAATTTTACAGGAAGTTTAATTGAAGAAATTGGAGTTTTAAATTCCTGAAAATATTTTAGTTTCATACAAATAAAAATAGCTGCATTTCTTTTTATAAGTGCATATTATTCTGCTGTTTTGTTAGTGAGCTTGAAGCCAATTTTGCCCAATTCCCATTTCTACATCTAGAGGAACAGTCATTTTAAAAGCATTTTCCATTTCGTCTTTTATAATTGGTTTAATAGTTTCTAGTTCATCTTTGTGTGCATCAAAAACTAATTCATCATGAACTTGTAATAGCATCTTAGATTTAAAACCTTCTTTTAAAAATCGGTTATGAATGTTTATCATTGCTAGTTTAATAATATCTGCTGCAGAACCTTGTATTGGTGCATTTACAGCATTTCTTTCAGCACCACTTCTAACCATAGCATTTCTAGAATTAATATCTTTTAAATACCTACGTCTGTTTAAAACAGTCTCTACATAACCATGTTCTCTTGCAAAATCTACTTGGGCAGACATGTATGCTTTTAATTTAGGATAGGTTTCATAATAGGTGTCAATTAATTCTTTAGCTTCACCTCTGCTTAAATCTGTTTGGTTGCTTAGCCCAAATGCAGAAACACCATAAATAATACCAAAGTTTACAGTTTTTGCGTTACTTCTTTGTTCACGAGTAACATTCTCTATAGTAACGCCAAAGACCTTGGCAGCTGTAGATGCATGAATATCTTCGCCATTTTTAAAAGCATTAATCATGGTTTCTTCTTCACTTAAAGCAGCAATAATTCGCAATTCTATTTGACTATAATCTGCAGCTAGTAAAACATAATTATCATCTTTAGGCACAAAAGCTTTACGCACTTCACGTCCTCTTTCTGTTCTAATAGGTATGTTTTGTAGGTTAGGATTGTTAGAACTCAATCTTCCAGTTGCAGCAACAGCTTGCATGTATTGTGTATGAATTCTACCTGTTTTTGGGTTTATTTCATTAGGTAAAGCGTCTACATAGGTACTTTGCAGTTTTTTGTATTGCCTGTATTCTTGAATGTCTCTAATTATTTTGTGGTCTTTTGCTAAGAAAGATAAAATGTCTTCACCAGTTTTATATTGACCTGTTTTTGTTTTCTTAGGCTTATCTATCAATTTCATGTTGTCGAACAAAACAATACCTAATTGCTTTGGAGATGCAATATTAAACTCTTCTCCTGCTTGTTCATAAATATCTTTTTCTAATCTATTAATATCATCAGTTAAAGCTGTAGAAAGTTGCTTTAAAAAGTCTGTATCAATATTAATTCCCTCAATTTCCATAGCTGTTAACACAGAAACTAAAGGCAATTCTACGTTATTAAAAAGTTCAGTAACATTACCACTTTCTAACTCATTCGTAAAATGTTGTTTTAGTTGATAAGTGATGTCTGCATCTTCAACAGCATATTCTGTTTGGTCTTTTATAGGCACAACCCTCATAGAAAGTTGATTTTTGCTTTTTTTACCAATCAATTCTGTTATTGAAACAGGTTGATAGTTTAAATACGTCTCAGCCAAAACATCCATATTGTGCCTCATATCTGGATTAATTAGATAGTGAGCAATCATGGTATCAAATAATCTACCTTTAACAGGCATGTTGTAGTTTGATAAAACCTTGATGTCGTATTTTAAATTATGACCAACTTTCTCTATTGTTTCAGCTTCAAAAAATGGCCTGAATTCTTCTAAGATAGTTTTAGTTTCTTCCTGATTTTCTGGAAATGAAACATAATATCCTTTACCGTTTTCATATGAAAATGCAATTCCTATTAACTCTACCTCTAATGCTTTTAAGCCTGTTGTTTCAGTATCAAAACAAACAGAAGTTTGTTGCATTAGCTTTTTAATTAATAATTTACGAGATAGAGGACTATCTATATGTTGATAAAAATGATTTGTATTTGTAATTGATTTAAAACCAGACAAACTCTCTTCTTGAGTTATACTTCCAGAACCAGGAGCTGCAAATAAATCGAATTGACCTTCTGAATTTGTTGCTGCTTTTTTAGGAGTATCTGTATTTTTTGGTGAATTGTCAGAAGCATTAGTTGTAGTTTCTGTAGCAAATGTTTTTAAGAAATTTGTCAATAGTTGTCTAAATTCTAATTCATTAAAAATTTCTTCTACTTTTTCTAAGTCTGGCTGATCTAAAGTAAAATCTTTAGCATTAAAAGTAACAGGCACATCTAACATAATTGTAGCTAACTTTTTAGAAAGTAAACCAAGCTCGCCATTTGCTTCAACCTTTTCTTTCATTTTACCTTTTAGCTGATCTGTGTTGGCTAATAAACCTTCCATAGAACCAAACTGAGCTAAAAATTTCTTTGCAGTTTTTTCTCCAACTCCTGGTAAACCAGGAATATTATCTGCAGAATCTCCCATCATTCCTAAAAAATCTATGACCTGCAGAGGATCTGTAACTGCAAATTTTTCTAAAACTTCAGGCACTCCCCAAATATCATAACCACCTCCAAAACGTGGTTTGTACATAAATATATTTTCTGAGACTAATTGTGCAAAATCCTTGTCTGGGGTAACCATAAAGATTTTATAACCTTCTTTTTCTGCTTGTTTAGAAAGTGTACCAATAACATCATCTGCTTCGAAACCTTCTTTAACCATTATTGGTATGTGCATGGCTTCTAAAATACTACAGATGTAAGGTATGGCTTGTGTTATAGGTTCTGGAGTAGCATCTCTATTGGCTTTGTATTCCTGAAACATTTCTACTCTATCTGCACTACCACCTTTATCAAAACAAACTGCTAAATGATCTGGTCGTTCACGTTTTATAACATCTAGAAGTGAGTTCATAAAACCCATAATAGCAGAGGTGTCTAAGCCTTTAGAATTTATTCTAGGGTTTTTAATAAATGCGTAATATCCTCTAAAAATTAATGCGTAAGCATCAACTAGAAATAGTCTTTTTTGGTCTGCCATTTTATCTTTCTTTCTTAAAAGATAAAACTACAAAAATCTAAAATAAATTACCCTTTATATTCTGCCGATTTTAGTCCTTTTTGAAAAGGAGCTTTTAGTTGATAAAGTACATCATCTGATTTTTCTGCATCTAATATATCTACTCCATACACAATATCATTGGTGTCTTCGTAAATGAAAGTTCCAAAAATACGATCCCAGAAAGAAAAGATATTTCCAAAGTTGGTATCTGTCCAAGGCATTACATGATGATGATGAAATTTATGTGTATTTGGTGAAATAAATACATAACTAATAGCTTTATCTAACCAAAGAGGAAGCTGAATATCTGCATGAGAAAAATAGGTAAAAAGTACAGTTAGTATTCTATAAATTAAATAATAAGCCAAAGGTAAGCCAGCTATTATAATGCCTAATAATGCAAAAGTTTCTCTAAATATAAAATCTATAGGATGATGTCTTGTACCAGAGGTAACATCTACATGCCTATCACTATGATGTACTGTATGAAAACGCCACATTACAGGTATTTTGTGCAACATAAAGTGCACTAAATATTGAGACATAAAATCTAAAATCATGATTGCTAGAATAATTTCTACCCAAACAGGAAAATCAACCAAATTTAATAAGCCAAAATTATTGGTGTCTAACCATAGAAAAATACCAACAGTAATTAAGCCAAAAATTACATTTATTAAAATAGTAGAACCTAACAATACAAAGTTTGTTTTGGCATGTTTCCATTTATTGTATTTGTGTTTTTTAAGAGGATAAACACCTTCTAAAATCCAAAATACTGATAGGCAACCTATAATCCATATTAATTTTTGTACACTGGTTAGGTTTTCGAAAAAAGCAACAATTGCATCCATTTACTTGAAAATTAATCTTATAAAACTAAGAAAAACTTTAACAAGTTGTTAAAAATCAATCGTTTTTTAACAGTTATCTTTGATGGTTTTAAAAACAACTTCTATGCCTCGTTGGTTAATACCTTTAATAATCTTAGTAATTGTAATAGTTGCAGTAGAGATTTATACTTTTCAAGCTTTTAAAACAATTTCTAAGAATAAATGGGTTCGCTTTTCATTTATAGCTGTTAGTGCTGCAGTTTATATCAATTTTTTGATAACAATGCTAACTTACGATAGAGGAAATGGACAAACACCACGTTTTCAGATGGCCATGGGCTTAATGTTAACTTTGGCTATACCAAAGCTAGTGGTTATTGTTTTTCTTTTTGGTGAAGACGTTTATAGGTGGATTGTAAAGTTAATCTCTGCTGTTTCTAGCGGAGAAACAAAATCTATTCCAAGCAGAAGAAAGTTTATTTCTCAATTGGCTTTAGGTATTGCAACCATTCCTTTTGTGTCTTTTATTTATGGAATTATTCAAGGAAAATACAATTATAAAGTAATAAAATATCAATTATCTTTTGATGATTTACCAGTTGCTTTTGATGGCTATACCATTACTCAGATTTCAGATATTCATTCAGGGAGTTTTACAAACCGAGAAAAAATTCAATATGGGGTAGATTTAATTAATGAACAACAATCAGATTTGTTATTATTTACAGGCGATATTGTAAACAATAAAGCTGACGAAATGGATGATTGGATTGATGTTTTTGATAAACTAGTTGCAAAAGAAGGTAAATATGCAATTTTAGGGAATCATGATTATGGAGATTATATGGATTGGAAAACTCCTCAAGATAAAATTGATAATTTTGAGAAAGTAAAAAACATACATAAAAAAATTGGATTCGATTTATTGTTGGATGAGCACAGGTACATTGAAAAAAATGGAGAGAGAATTGCGCTTTTAGGAGTTGAAAACTGGGGAAAAGGATTTAATCAAGCTGGAGATTTAGGAAAAGCGTCTTCAGGAATTCAGAAAGACGATTTTAAAATATTAATGAGTCACGACCCGAGTCACTGGCAAGAAAAAGTTAAGAAAGACGATTTTAATTATCACTTAACTTTAAGTGGGCACACCCATGGTTTACAAATGGGTATTGAAATACCTGGGTTTTTAAAATGGAGCCCTTCTCAATACGTTTATAAACAATGGGCAGGTTTATATGAGGAGTTTGGTAGATTTATAAATGTGAATAGAGGTTTTGGTTATCATGCATTTCCGGGAAGAGTTGGTATTTGGCCAGAAATTACTGTGATAGAATTGAAAAAAGCCTGACAATCAGTCAATTTAAATAGAATTGTTATCTTTGTCACAGATTTAAAAGCAAAATTTTACAATTTTTTCCCTCTTAAAAAATTATTTTATGACAAAATTTGGAGAATTAATTAGCGTTGAAAAGCCAGTTTTAATCGACTTTTATCAAGATTGGGACGATGTTCAAAATACAGTAGACACTCTGAGAGACGTAGCTGCAGCTTTAGGTGATAGAGCTAAGGTAATTAAGATTGATATCAAACAAAATGAAACCTTAGCAGACGCCTTAAGAGTAAAAGGGAATCCTACTTTTATGATTTATAAAAGCGGAGAAATGAAATGGCGACAAACGGGTATGCAAGATGCAAATACCTTAATTGGTCTAGTTCAGAAATACCTTTAATAAATTAAATACAAAAAAAACCGCAAACTTTACGTTTGCGGTTTTTTTTACTCTGCATCCTCTGGCATTATATGTTGAAAGAGATTAAGTGTCTTATTAAACTCATCTTGTAACTCTTTTATAAATTCTTGATCTGTATCATATCGTGAAACTTGATCGATAATTCCTCTATAAAGATATCTAAAGGTAACATCGAATTCTTCGAAAATAATATCAAAATCTTCTGAAGAAAAAGTACTAAACCAAATTAACTTCTCTTTAAATAAACGAATTAGATCTTCTGCATTTTTTCTAGCTTTTTTTACTTCACCTAGTTTATAATACATTTCTGGATACTCCATAGATAAACTATAATGATCAAAATCTTCTATAGGCATTTTATCTAATGATAAATCTAAAACTTCAATAGCTTTAATGGTGTCTCCTTCTTCAGCAAATGCTGCAGATAAACGCATTAGACTGTTTCTTAAAGAAATAACATTTCTTTTTGTTTGTTCGTCTAAATAGATTTTACCATCGTTAATGTTTCTCCAATCCCATTTTTGGATATTGTTATACATTTTTTCGGTATCTATTCTACCAATATCAAATAAAGTAAGTTCACGAACCATTTGTCCATTTTCATTGAACACTTTTGTTGGTGTTTTAATAGGTACTAGTTTAAATGCAACTCCATCTAATTGTAAGTAATCTTTAAGCCAAACATATTCACTGTCAGTATTAGAACCACCAGTAAAATAAATTGGTCTTTCCCAATTAAAGTTATTAAGAATATCCAGCATTAAGATGGTGTTTTTAGCAATAGCTCTATCTATAGTTATATCTATATAAGGCACAATTTTATTAGCGTCTTTTTGAGCTACAATACCATATTTTAATACGTTTTCTTTATTAACAGGAATACGAATTTTATTGGTTGGTAATATTTTTTCTGGATTACCATCTTCATCTAAATCATAAAAAGTCCGTTTACTATCACTTCTAATCCATTTCATAAAATCTTTTAGTTCTAGAACTGAATCTTTTAATTGAGGAAATAATTCTTGAAAGTAATAGGCAACATCTAGCGTTCCATACTTATACTCATCATGTGTTAATTCTGATGGAATTGGATCTGCATCGTAACTTTTCTTCTTCATTTGGTCTATATACCAATCTGTTTGAAAAAGACTAGTGTTTACTAGTTTAACATCAGTTCTAACGCCTTCTACTTCTTGCATGTACCAAAGAGGGAATGTGTCATTATCACCAATAGTGAACATGATGGCATTGGGATCTGTACTTTCTAAATAGGCTTGTGCATTTAAATGAGTGGTATATCTGTTAGATCTATCATGATCATCCCAATTTTGATAAGCCATTAATACAGGTGCTGCCAATAAAGAGGCAATAGTAACTGCAATAGCCACTTTTTTACGAGTTGCAAAGTTTTTTAAATATTCATACAATGCTAGTACACCAAAACCTATCCAAATTGCAAAAATGTAAAAACTACCTACAACTGCATAATCTCTCTCTCTTGGTTCAAAAGGTCTAGGGTTTGTATAGAAAATAATAGCAAAACCTGTAAAAGCAAAAAATAAAAATAAAGCAAAGAAGTTTTTCTTATCCCATTTAATCTGAAAGAACAAACCTACTAAGCCTAATAAAAGAGGAAGAAAATAATAAGTGTTTCGTCCTTTATTTAGTAGTGCTTGCCAAGGTAACATTTCTTGAGAACCAAGTCTCGCTTCATCAATAAAGTTAATCCCACTAAGCCAGTTTCCATTAAAAACATCTAATCGACCTTGTATGTCGTTTTGGCGTCCAACAAAATTCCACATAAAATAACGCCCATACATATAGCCGAATTGATAGCTAATCATAAATTTTATATTCTCTGCAAATGTTGGCCTTCTTTTGCTATTTTTTGGAATACCAGCAATAGCTTTGTACATTTCTTCAGAAGAAGGATTCACCATTCTAGGGATAAAACCTTTATGTTTGTCAGAGTAATTAGGTAAAACATCTTTATAAATATTTACAATAACATACCTGTCCTTTCCTTTTACAACCTTTTTTTCATATTTAGGTTTGTCATCTCTAGTTGGGTTCTCTCTATTTCTTTCATCACTATATTTATTAGAGTAATAGGTGTCATAAAAAACATTAGCATCTCCATACTGTTCTCGATCATAATAAGCTAACAACTCACGAGCACTAGAAGGATTATTTTCGTTAATTGTAGTGTTTGCATTTGCCCTGATTGGAAGCATCATCCAAGAAGAAAAACCTATAACAATAAATAACAATGATAAAATTAGCGTATTTGCAGTAAGCTTATTTTTCTTTCTAGTAAATTTTAAACCAAAAAAGAAAAGTGCTACTAAAATAATTGCAGCAATAATACTTCCAGAATTAAAAGGTAAACCAATAGAATTGACAAAAAACAATTCTGATGCACTAAAGAATTTTAATGTAAAAGGAAATATGAATTTAAAAACTAAAATTAAAACAAAAACCGAAAAAACAGTAGCAATTACAGATGTTTTTAAATTGATGTTTTTATAGGTTTTAAAGAAGTACAACATAACAATTGCAGGTATGACCAACAATGAAAGGATGTGAACTCCAAAAGATAAACCAACTACAAAACTAATTAGCACAAGCCATTTGTTTCCTCTTGGTGTATGAATTTCACTTTCCCATTTTAAACCTAACCAAAATAAAAGCGCCATTAAAAATGATGACATTGCATACACTTCGCCTTCTACAGCACTAAACCAAAAACTATCAGAAAATGTGTAAGTAAGAGAACCAACTAAACTACTTCCTAAAACTGCAATTCTTTTGCCTTTAGAAATGTTACCTGTTTTTTCAGACAATTTTAGAGCCAAATTACTAATGGTCCAAAACATAAAAAGAATAGTAAACGCACTAGCTAAAGCAGACATAAAGTTTACCATTTTTGCAATCTGAGTAACATCAGGAGTAAACATTGCAAAGAATGCACCTAACATTTGAAAAAGAGGAGCACCTGGAGGATGCCCTACTTCTAGTTTTACAGAGGTAGCTATATATTCTCCAACATCCCAAGCACTTACAGTTGGTTCTAAAGTTAAACTATAAGTAATTAAGGCAATTGCAAATGAAACCCATCCTAAAACGATGTTCCATTTTGTGTAATTTTTTTCGTTCATTTTAACGTAATATTCTATTAGCGAATGTACTAATAAATATGAAAAAAAGAAGGTTTTGAGTCGTTTTCTAAACGGCTAACTCCTCATAAAAGTTTGTTAAAAGCAAAATTTTCAAAAAAATGTTTGTGAATTTAAAACTTTACTCTAAATTTGCACCCTCATTAAAGTATTGGCCTATGGTGTAATTGGTAACACACCGGTTTTTGGTACCGACATTCAAGGTTCGAGTCCTTGTAGGCCAACAAAAGCAACTAATTTTCGAAAGAACTTTAGTTGCTTTTTTTATGTTCCTTATTTTCGTCTAGAGGAAGCTCTCACAATAAGCTCTGCCTCTAAAATATTTTTCTTTAAAGTTTGATTTAATTGATCTTTATCTTCAAACTCCAAAAATGTTTTAGCAGCTATTCTTCCAATTTCATAACTATGCTGATTTACACTCGTGATTTTAGGGCTAACCATGTCTGTAAATGGTTCATTTCCAAAACCAACCAAAGCAATTTCATCAGGGATAGAAATATTTTGTTCTTTTAGAAGTTCTAATACTCCTAAAGCAGCATAATCTCCAGCAACATAAACAGCATCTGGTCTGTTTCCCAAATTTAATAAACCTTGCATTTTTGATCTACCATCTTCTTTGGTTAAATTGCTTTCTGTAAGCAATTCTTTATCTAATGGTAAATTATGTTTCTTTAAAGCATCTATATATCCTCTAATTCTATTATTATAAATTCGGGTTCTTTTAAAACCACCAATATGCGCAATTCTTTTACAACCTTGTTCTACTAAATGATCTACAATAATGTGACTGCTATTATAATCGTCAATCCCTATATAATCTACATTTAAATCATTTTCACCTCTATCAAATGTAATTAACGGAATACCTGCGGCTTTAATTTTCTCATAATGAGCTAAATCTACAGTTTCATTAGCCATAGATGCAATAATACCATCTACTTGTGTAAAAAGTAATGCATCTATATTGGCACATTCTTTTTTATAAGATTCGTTAGATTGTGTAATTATAATATTATAACCTTCTTTGTTTAGGCCTTCTTCTATGTTATGAATTACAGATGAAAAGAAATTACTATTTGTTTTTGGCACAATAACTCCAATAAGTTTGCTTTTTCCACTTCGCAAAGCACTTGCTAAATGGTTGGGCTGATAATTTAAATTTTCAGCAACTTGTCTTACAGCTTTTTTTGTTTTTTCACTTATTCTGCTATCATTATGCAATGCCTTAGAAACTGCAGCAGCAGATATATTTAAGACATTTGCAATATCTTTTATGGTAGTTTTGTTTTTTTTCGCCAAATTTATATATATTTGCTTAATCGTTTAAACAAAAGTACGGTTTGAAAGATTAGAATCAAAACAAATACTAAAATATAGGTTTTGATTTTATTTTGAAACATTGGTTAAACGTTTAACCAAAATTAAAATTTTATAATATTTCATGGGAAAAGTAGTAACGTTTGGAGAAATCATGTTAAGATTAGCTCCTCAAGGATTTTTAAGATTTTCACAAGCAAATAACTTTGATGTAGTTTATGGTGGAGGAGAATCTAATGTAGCAGTTTCATTAGCAAACTATGGTGTTGATGTAGATTTCGTAACACGTTTACCAAAAAATGATATTGGTGAGTGTGCAATGATGGAAATGAGAAAACGTGGAGTTGGAGTAGATAAGATTGTTTATGGTGGAGATCGTTTAGGAATTTATTTCTTAGAAACAGGAGCTGTATCTAGAGGTTCTAAAGTAGTTTACGATAGAGCACATTCTGCAATTTCAGAAATCGAATCAGGAATGATAGATTGGGATAGCGTTTTTGAAGGTGTAGAGTGGTTTCATTGGACAGGTATTACACCTGCAATTTCACAAGGAGCAGCAGATGTTTGTTTAGAAGCAGTAAAAGCAGCAAGCGCTAAAGGAGTTACTATTTCTACAGATTTAAATTATAGAGCAAAATTATGGACATATTGTGATGACGCTCATAGAGAAAAAATCATGACAGAAATTACTTCTTATTGTGATATTATTTTAGGAAATGAAGAAGATGCAGAAAAACATTTTGGTATTCATCCAGAAGGTTTAGATGTTCATAAACACGGTCATGATGTAAAAGCAGAAGCTTTCTTATCTGTTTGTAAACAAATGATGGAAAAGTTTCCAAGAGCTAAAAAAGTAATTACAACTTTAAGGGGCTCTATTTCTGCTTCTCATAATACATGGGCTGGAGTTTTATATGATGGTTCAAAAATGTTCGAAACTCGTCAGTACCAAATTACAGATATCGTAGATAGAGTTGGTGGAGGAGATTCATTCATGGGAGGTTTAATCTACGGATTACTAAAGTACCCAGAAGATGATCAAAATGCATTAGACTTTGCAGTTGCAGCTTCATGCTTAAAACATACAATTAAAGGAGATGCTAACTTAGTAACAGTTTCTGAAGTAGAAAAATTAATGGGAGGTGATGCCTCTGGTAGAGTAGCAAGATAAAACCAAGAAATTATGGCACAATATTCAAGATTAGAAGTAGCACAAGTAATGAAAGATACAGGTTTAGTGCCTTTATTTTTTAATAGTGATATAGAAGTAAGTAAGAAGGTTTTAAAAGCTTGTTATGATGGTGGTGCAAGATTATTAGAATTTACAGCACGTGGTGATTTTGCTTTAGAAGTTTTTACAGTATTAACAAAATATGCCATTGCAGAATTACCAGGTATGATTATGGGTGTTGGTTCTGTAACAGATGCAGCAGCAGCCTCTTTATACATGCAAAATGGTGCAAATTTTATAGTAACACCAGTTTTAAGAGAAGATATTGCTTTGGTTTGTAATAGAAGAAAGGTACTATGGTCTCCAGGTTGTGGTTCTTTAACAGAAATTGCAAGAGCAGAAGAATTAGGATGTGAAATCGTAAAGTTATTTCCAGGTGGAATTTACGGTCCAGATTTCGTTAAAGCAATAAAAGGACCTTGTCAATGGACAAGCATTATGCCAACAGGTGGTGTGTCTCCAACAAGAGAAAATTTAGAAGGATGGTTCAATGCAGGTGTTACTTGTGTTGGAATGGGATCAAAATTAATAGCCAAAGATGCTAATGGTAATTTTGATTTAGATAAAATTGAAAGTATGACGAAGCAAGCCTTAGATATCATTAAAGATTTAAGGAGCTAGTCAGTTATTTGATTATTTAAAACGCGAAAAACTCCAACTTAAAAGTTGGAGTTTTTTATTGTTTCTATTTTGGAAGGTTATCAAATAAAGAATTATTAAAATGGATTGTAAGGAAACTGCAATCCATTTTTTATCTTTACTAAAATCTACAATTTGAAGTTGATAAAATTCACTAAAAAAGGCATTTATTGTATTCCAGGTAAATTCTATTTAGATCCATGGTTTCCTGTAGATTATGCAATTATTTCTCATGGTCATGCAGATCATGCAAGATGGGGTAATAAGCATTATTTGTGTCATAATGATTCTAAAGCCATTTTAAAACACAGAATTGGGCAAGATATTTCTATAGAAAGTATGGGTTATAATGAGCCTAGAATGATAAATGGAGTTCAAGTTTCCTTTTATCCTGCAGGTCATATTATAGGTTCTGCACAAATACGTTTAGAATATAAAGGATATGTAATTGTTTTTTCTGGTGATTATAAAACGCAACCCGATTTTATTTCTGTGCCTTTCGAACCTGTAAAATGTAACGAATTTATTACTGAAAGTACGTTTGGTTTGCCTATTTATAAATGGAAAAGCGAATTAGATTTACAAGCTGAACTTCAAAATTGGATATTACAAAATCAACAAAATAATAGAACCAGTGTTTTTTTGGGGTATAGTTTGGGTAAAGCACAAAGAATTATGAAATTGGTAGAAGGTGTAGATGATATTTTTGTGCACTCAGCAATCAATAATTTAAATAATGCTATCTCAGGTTCAGGTATTACAATTCCAGAAACCACTTTAATAAAACCAGGTTTTGATAAAAAAAACATACAAAATAAAATCGTAATTCTTCCACCAGCATTATTAGGTTCTAAACTATTAAAACGAATTCCAAATGCAGCAACAGCTATTTGTTCTGGTTGGATGCACATTCGTGGAAACAGAAGATGGAAAGGTGTAGATGCAGGTTTTGCTGTAAGCGATCATGCAGATTGGGATGGTTTATTAGAAGCAGTAAAAGCTACAGAAGCAGAAAAAGTATATGTAACTCATGGCTCACAAGCTGTATTTTCTAAATATTTGAATGAAATTGGTATAGAAGCTCATGAACTAAAAACAGAATATGGAGAAGATGAATTGGCAAAGCAAGACACTTTAAAAACTGAAACTGCTTAGTTATGAAAGACTTTTCTAATTTAATAAGTGCTATAGAAATCACCAATAAAACCAATGCTAAAATTGAAGCTTTGGTTAATTATTTTAAAACTGCTCCAGACAAAGATAAATTGTGGTTAATTGCATTGTTTACAGGCAAAAGACCAAGCAGACCTGTAAAATCCAATTTAATGAAAGGTTGGGTGATGGAAATTACGCAACTTCCTGAATGGCTTTTTTTAGAAAGCTATTCTTCTGTAGGTGATTTAGGTGAAACTATTGCTTTGCTTTTACCAAATCCTGAAAATGAAATTGAAAAACCACTGAATGTTTGGATTGATGAACTCATCAATCTAAAATCAAAAACAGACGAAGAAAAGAAAGCATATGTTTTAAATGCTTGGAACGGTTTAAAAGCTCAAGAGCGTTTAATTTTTAATAAACTAATTGGTGGTAGTTTCAGAATTGGGGTTTCTAAAAAAACACTAGTAAATGCATTAGCAAAATTATCAGGTATAGATGCCAATCAATTAATGCACAGTATTATTGGTAATTGGACTCCAGACACCATCACTTTTGATGAATTGTTGAGTGGAGAACACATTAATTACGATAATTCTAAACCTTATCCCTTCTGCTTGGCTTACGCTTTAGAAAAAGATTTAGAAGATTTGGGTAATGAAAATGATTGGCAAGTAGAATACAAATGGGATGGAATCCGTGGTCAAATCATTAAAAGAGAAGAAGAGGTTTTTATTTGGTCCAGAGGAGAAGAGTTGGTTACACAACAATTTCCAGAAATTGTAGAAGCAGTTTCTCAGTTGCAAGGAAGTTTTGTAATTGATGGAGAAATATTAGCCATAAAAGACAGTGCAGTTTTGCTTTTTAATGATTTACAAAAACGTTTAAATCGTAAAAATGTAACTAAAAAATTACTAGAAGAAGTACCTGTTGGTTTGTATATTTATGATGTTTTAGAAATAGATGATGTTGATTTACGACAAGAATCAATGGGGCAAAGAAGAAGAAAATTAGAAACCTTATTTCAACAGAATAAAAGCGATATGCTTAAATTATCTGAGGTTATCAAATTCAAAAATTGGAACGAATTAGATGATTTAAGAAATTCTGCCAGAATTTTTAATTCAGAAGGTTTAATGCTAAAAAAGAAATCTTCCATATATCATGTAGGTCGTAAAAAAGGCGATTGGTGGAAATGGAAAGTAGATCCTTTAACTATAGATGCTGTAATGATTTATGCACAAAAAGGTAGTGGAAGAAGAAGTTCTAAATACACAGATTATACGTTTGCAGTTCAAAACGATGATAAATTAGTAACTGTAGCCAAAGCATATTCAGGTTTAACAGATAGAGAAATTACCGAAATTTCTAGGTGGGTAAATAAAAATGCTATCGAAAAATTTGGGCCAGTAAGAACAGTAAAACCAGAATTGGTTTTCGAAATTGCTTTTGAAGGTATTGCATATAGTAAACGTCATAAAAGTGGAGTTGCACTTCGTTTTCCAAGAATGAAACGTTGGCGAAAAGACAAAACCGTAAAAGATATTGACACTATAAAAAGTGTAAAAGCATTAATTGAAGCGAATTAAGTTGATAAAGAAACTAGAGAAAAGAAAAGAGATAAGAGTTGTTGGTTTGAGTGATTTTCTGACAAAGGAAGAAAATTGTATCGAGATCAAACTAACAACTAACAACTAATAACTAATAACTATTTTTTGAGCAACTTTAAACAAACCCAAGGTTATCAAATCATTCAAAGTTGGATGGAAGAAAAAGGTCATGAACCTTTTAGTTTTCAATCGCAAACTTGGGAACGTTATCACAATAATTTTAGTGGAATGGTTGTAGCACCTACAGGTTTTGGAAAAACATTTTCTGTTTTTTTAGGTGTTGTTATCGATTATTTAAATCATCCTTATAAATATAAAAAAGGATTAAAATTAATATGGATTAGTCCTTTAAGATCTTTAGCTAAAGATTTGGCAAAAGCCATGAATGATGTGGTTGAAGAAATTGGTTTAGATTGGGCTGTTGAGGTTAGAAATGGAGATACACCAACCAAAGATAGAAGACGTCAAGAACGTTTAATGCCAGATGTTTTACTAACAACTCCAGAAACATTACACTTACTATTTTCTCAGAAAAAAAATTCAAGATGGTTTAAAAACGTAAACTGTATTGCTGTTGATGAGTGGCATGAATTATTAGGTTCAAAACGTGGTGTGTTAACAGAAATAGCAATTGCCAGAATAAGAAATTTATCACCAAAATTAAGAATTTGGGGAATCTCAGCAACCATTGGTAATTTAGAAGAAGCCAAAGATGTTTTAATTCCTTATGATGTAAAAACTACCATGATTCGTGCTAAAGAAAAGAAGAAAATCAAAATCACTTCTTTATTACCAGATCAAGTAGAAGAATTGTCTTGGGCAGGTCATTTAGGTAAACAAATGAGCTCAAAAATAATTCCTATTATTTATGAAAACACAACCACTTTAATTTTTACAAATACAAGAAATCAAAGTGAACTTTGGTATCAAATAATTATTGATGAAGAACCAGATTTAATTGGTCAAATAGCCATACATCATGGTTCTATAGATAAAGTGCAACGTAATTGGATTGAGGAGGCAATCTCACAAGGGTTATTAAAAGCAGTAGTTTGTACATCTTCTTTAGATTTAGGTGTAGACTTTAAACCTGTAGATTGTGTAATACAAATTGGTTCTGCAAAGGGTATTGCACGTTTTATGCAAAGAGCAGGTAGAAGTGGGCATTCACCTTTTGAAACTTCAAAAATGTATGCAGTACCTACACATTCATTACAGTTAATAGAAGTTGCAGCTGTAAAAGAAGCCGTAAAACAAAACGAAATTGAAGCAAGACAGCCTTATGTATTAACCTATGATATTTTAGTTCAATTTTTGGTAACACTTGCAGTTGGTGAAGGTTTTAAACCAAAAGAAACTTATGAGTTTATCAAACAAGTTCATGCTTTTCATTTTTTGACCAAAGAAGAATTTGATTGGTGTTTACATTTTATAACTCAAGGAGGAAATACTTTAAAAAGTTACGAAGAGTTTCATAAAGTGGTTTTAGATGATGATGGTTTGTACAGAGTGAAAAGTAGGAGAATTGCCATGAACCACAGAATGAATATTGGTGTAATTGTAAGCGAAGTTATGCTGTTTGTAAAGTTCTTTTCTGGTGGTTATATTGGTATGATTGAAGAGTATTTTATCTCAAAACTAAAAAAAGGTGATGCTTTTGTTTTAGGAGGTAAAGTTGTAGAAATTCAACAAATAAAAGACATGACAGTCTTAGTGAAAAGAAGTAAAAAGAAAAAAGCAATTACCCCAAGTTGGTTGGGTGGAAGATTGCCTTTAACTTCAGGTTTAACGCATTTTTTACGTTTAAAATTAAGTGATGCGCTTACCCCAAACAATAGAGAAAAAGAACTTAAATTTTTACATCCTTTATTAAAAAGACAAGAAGAAAATTCTCACATTCCAAGACATGATGAATTTTTAATAGAAATGATTGAAACAAAAGAGGGTTTTCATTTATTTGCCTATCCTTTTGAGGGTAGATTAGTGCACGAAATCATGGCTTCTTTAATTGCATATAGAATTAGTCAAATTAAAAAGTTAACGTTTACAATTGCCATGAACGATTATGGTTTTGAGTTGTTGAGCGATCAAGAAATTCCGTTAACAGAAGAAAATATGAATGCCATTTTTTCTAAAGAAAACTTAATTAAAGATGTTACAGCCAGTATAAATGCAAGTGAAATGGCTTCTCGTAAATTTAGAGATATTGCAGTTGTTGCGGGTTTAGTTATTCAAACACAACCAGGAAAACGTAAAACAAATAAGAGTTTACAATCATCATCTGGCCTAATTTTCAGGGTTTTAAATGATTATGAGTCTTCTAATTTATTATTAAAACAAGCCTACAATGAGGTTTTTGATTATGAGCTAGAAAAAGTACGTTTACAAGCTGCTTTTCAGCGTATTTCTAACAGTAAAATTATTTTGAAAAAAGCACGTAATTTTACACCTTTGAGCTTTCCTTTAAAAGTAGATAGCTTAAGAGGTACAATGAGTAATGAAGATTTAAGTAAACGTATAGAGCGTATACAAAAGCAGGCTTTAAAATGATGCAAGACATTTCGATTATTTCTAAAACAATATCATGTAATGATGAGGTTTTAGAGCTAACCAATCAACGTGTTATTTATTGGAAAACCCAAAAAAGTTTAATTTTAAGTGATTTGCATATTGGTAAATCTGCACATTTTCAAAAAAGCGGAATTCCTATTCCTAAAAATGTTTTAACCACAGATTTAGAACGCTTAAAACAACTTATTCTGCACTTTAATGCAGAAAATTTAATAATTGTTGGTGATTTATTTCATGCAGGATATAATTCAGATTTAGATGAATTTAAAAATTGGCTAATACAATTTTCGAATTTAAAAATTCAATTGATAAAAGGTAATCATGACCGATTTTCAAATGCAATTTATGATCAATTCAAAATTGAAGTTTTTAAGAAAGATTATTTTTTAAATTGCTTAAAGTTTGTACACGATTTTGAAGAACCTTCAAATGATTTTTTTACAATTTCTGGGCACACGCATCCAGGGGTTTTTATAAAAGGTAAAGGTAGACAACGTATAAAATTACCTTGTTTTCAAGTTACAAAGAATCAATTAATTTTACCTGCATTTAGTTTGTTTACAGGCTTAAATACAAGAAGTGCACCTAAAAATTGTAAAAATTACTGTTTTACACATGATGGAATTTTTGAACTATAACTTATTAGAATTATGTTAGATTTTTTTAAAGAAGAACCATCAATATTAAAAGTAGTGTACGCAATTACTTTTGTGCTATTTTGGTATTACAGTTATTGTTTTTTTACAGACACAGCTTTACTTAATAAATATATTCCTGTAATTATGAACTGTGGAATTCTACTTTTAATTTTTAGAAAGATGAATTATAATTCAAAACAAAGAAAATAACTATGCATTCAGATAGTTTTTCAAATCTTCATAAGAGCTAATTTTTAAAGCTACCTTTTCTTTATCAATCACTTTTTTAATTTGCTGAGGTATTTCAACTTTAACAGGTAAAGTACTTTCTACAACATCTAAAAATTTAACAGGATGTGCAGTTTCTAAAAACACTCCAATTTCATTCTCCCTTAAACCATACTTTTCTAAACCTAAATAGCCAACAGCTCCATGAGGATCTGAAACATAACCAGAAATATCATAAATATCCTGCATCTTGTCTCGAGTTTCGTCATCAGAAAAAGAAAACGAAGAAAACGAATTTTTTAAAGTCTCTAAATCATTATTAAATAACTCTCTAATTCTGATAAAATTACTTGGGTTTCCAACATCCATGGCATTAGAAATGGTAGCTTTAGATGGCTTAGGTTCGTAAATTCCACTTTCTAAAAAATTAGGTACAGTATTATTTATATTGGTAGAAGCCACAAAATGTTTTACTGGTAAACCCAATTTTTGAGCCATGATTCCTGCACAAATATTTCCAAAATTTCCACTTGGTACAGAAAAAACGATTTCTTTCTTTTTTTGATGAAGCTCTTTGTGAGCAAAGAAAAAATAAAACATTTGAGGTAACCATCTTGCAATATTTATTGAGTTTGCAGAGGTTAATTTTCTTGATATTTCATCATCTAAAAAGGCTGTTTTTACCATTTCTTGGCAATCATCAAAAACACCATCAACCTCTAAAGCTGTAATATTTTTACCAAGTGTTGTGAGTTGCTTTTCTTGAATATCGCTCACTTTTCCTGAAGGATATAAAATAACTACATTCACACCTTTTGCATCCAAAAAACCATTAGCAACAGCACCTCCTGTATCTCCAGAAGTAGCTACTAAAACTGTTACTTCCTCATCATTATTTGTATTAAAGTATTCTAAACATTGAGCCATAAATTTAGCGCCAACATCTTTAAAAGCCATTGTTGGCCCATGAAAAAGTTCAAGAGAAGCAATATTATTAGTGATTTTCACAATTGGAAAATCGAACGTTAATGTGTGTTTAATGATGTCTTTTAAAATGTCTTCTGGTATTTCATCACCCACAAATTGTTCAATCACCTTAAATGCAATTTCATGATTGTTGTAGTCAGAAATATTTTCGATAAATTCAGAAGATAAAGCTGTAATTTCATCAGGAAAATAAATGCCTCTATCTTTTGCTAAGCCTTCTATAACTGCTTTTTTAAAACTAGTTTTAGGTGATTTATGATGTAAACTATAATACTGCATATTAATTCGATTCTAAAATTTTAATTCCTTTTTCATTAATTTTTGAGGTAAATAAAGTGTACTCTATTCCTGTGTTTTTATAACTTTCGTTAATGGCTGAGTGTACTTTTTTAGCATCTTCATCACCTTTAGATAATGCAAAAATAGTAGGCCCTGAACCAGAAATTCCTGCACCTAAAGCACCTGATTTTATAGCTGCATTTTTAACTTCATCAAAATATGGAATTAGTTTTTTACGATATGGTTCTACAATAATGTCAACCAAAGAGTTACTTATTAATTGATAATTTTCGCTATACAAACCACTAATTAAACCACCAACATTAGCCCATTGAGTAATGGCATCTTTTAAGTCTATTTTAATAGGTAAAACAGCTCTTGCATCTTTTGTTTTTACTTCAACTTGAGGATGAATAGCTACCAATCTTAATTCTTTTGGTACAGGTAATTTTATAATTTCTAAAGGTTCATAACTTCTAATTAAAACAAAACCACCATAAATTGCAGCAGCTACATTATCTGCAATTTGTGAACCACAAGCTACTTCTTCACCAAACATGGCAAATTTCACCAATTCTAACTCAGAGTAAATATTTCCTAATAATTGATTCGCACCAAAAGCAGCACCTGCAGCACTTGCAGCAGAACTGCCTAATCCACTTCCAGGAGAATAACCTTTAGAAATAGTTAAAGCAACCCCAAAATCGGCACTTGCTTCATTTAGCATTTTTTGAACCACAGCACTTGCAGCATTTTCATCTACATTGTAAGATAAATTTGCGCCAGAAATAGCAGTAATTTTCACTCCTTTTTCTGCTGTTTTTGTAAATGTCATTTCATCACCAACAGTATCTACAGCAAACCCTAAAGAGTCGAAACCACAAGAAACATTGGCTACAGTTGCAGGAGAAAATAGTTTTAAATAGTTCATTTCTTATTGATTTGCTATTCGAATTACATCAGCGAAAATACCAGAAGCAGTAACATCTGCACCTGCACCTGCACCTTTTATGATTAGAGGATTTTCTGGATATCTGTCTGTGAAAAATAATACAATATTATCACTTCCTTCTAAATTATAGAAAGGATGTTGTGCAGGAATTTCTTGTAAACCAACATTGGCTTTTCCGTTAATAAATTCAGCCACATATTTTAAACGAGAATTATTTTTCTGAGCCTTGGCAAATATTGATTGAAAGTGATTTTCATTTTTTTCTAATGATGCATAAAACGCTTCATTATTAGAAGTATTTAAACTCTCTTTAGGTAAAAAAGGATTGTTTTTAATATTTTCCAATTCTAATTGATAACCACTTTCACGTGCCAAAATTAAAATTTTTCTGGCCACATCAATTCCACTTAAATCAATTTTTGGATCTGGTTCTGTATAACCTTCTTTTTGTGCTTGTTGCACAATATCTTTAAACGTAGAGTTTGCATTAAAATTATTAAATACAAAATTTAAACTACCTGATAAAACAGCCTGAATTTTATGAATTCTATCTCCTGAATTCACTAAGTTTTTTAAAGTATCTATGATTGGTAAACCTGCACCAACATTAGTTTCAAACAAAAAGGATGCATTGTATTTTTTAGATAGATTTTTTAGACTTTTATAATTGTTGTATTCAGAAGCACACGCAATTTTATTACAAGTTACTACAGAAATGCTATCTTTTAAATAGTTTGCATACACTTCAGATACACTTTTATTTGCTGTATTATCTATAAATACGCTATTTCTTAAGTTTAGTTTTTTAACATGATCATGAAAAGAGGCTAAAGAAGTTTCTTGCCCATCAGCTAATAAATCTTTCCAATTTTTTAAGTTGATTCCAGATTTATCAAAGTACATTTTTCTAGAGTTGGAAATACCAATAACTCTAATGTTCAACTTTAAGTTCTCTTTTAAGAACTTTTTTTGTTGATGAATTTGAGCTAAAACACGTTCACCTACATTTCCAACTCCTGTTACAAACAGATTAAGTTGTTTTGTGCGTTCTTCAAAAAACTCTTCATGCAAAGCATTTAATGCTTTTTTTGCATCAAAACTATTTATTACAGCAGAAATGTTTTTTTCTGATGAGCCTTGAGCTATTGCTCTAACATTTACATTGTTTCTGCCTAAAGTGCTAAACATTTGTCCACTTAAACCTTGATAGTTTTTCATGCTTTCTCCAACAACTGCAATAATTGCTAAATCGCTTTCTACACTAATAGGTTTTATTTTTTTTCTGTCTATTTCAATACTAAAAGTTGTTTCTAATATCTCTCTTGCTTTTTGAGCATCAGCATCATAGATACCTACACAAATTGAGTGTTCTGAAGAGGCTTGTGTAATAAAAACTACATTTATTTGGGCCAATGATAAAGCTTCAAATAATCGTTTAGAAAAACCAGGAATACCAATCATTCCTCCACCTTCTAAAGTAATTAAGCTAATTTCATCTATATGAGAAATTCCTTTTACATCACTTTTACTTTGTGGATTTTTACAAATTAATGTGCCTTCATTTTCTGGCGAAAATGTATTCTTTATTGTAATAGGAATATCTTTTCTTAAAGCTGGTTGAATTGTTGGTGGGTATAAAACTTTTGCGCCAAAATGAGAAAGTTCCATAGCTTCTTCATAAGAAATTTCTGGAATTGGATGCGCTTGTTTTACCACACTTGGATTGGCTGTAAACATTCCAGAAACATCTGTCCATATTTGTAATTCAGATGCATTTAATGCAGCAGCATAAATAGCAGCAGAAAAATCTGAACCTCCTCTTCCTAAAGTTGTTATTTCGTTTTCAACGTTCGAAGAAATAAAGCCTCCTAAAATAGTAACTTGATGGTTGTTATTTTTGAAATAGGTGTGAATTAAATCATCTGTTTTATCAAAATTAACCTGAGCATTTAGATAAATATCATTGGTAAGAATTAACTCTCTACTGTCTTTATGAGTCGCGTTTAAAATTTCTTTAGCTGCATTTGCAATGATGTAAGAAGATAGTCTTTCTCCAAAACTAGATACTTTTGCCAATGTTTTATCAGATAATTCTTGTAAAAGAAAAACACCTTCATAAATGGCATTTAATTTGGTAAATAGATCTACAACTGTTTCAGTCACTTCTTTCGAATTACTTTGAATCAAATCATCAATAACCTTAAAATGTAAGCTTTTAATTTCTGCTAAAATTTCCTTTGCTTCTTTTATGTTTTCTAAAGCCTTATTTGCACCTGCTAATAAATTGTTGGTTGTTTTACCAAATGCAGAAACTACAACTGCTACTTTATCTTGTTTAGAAGTATTTGCTACAATGCTTAATACTTGTTTTATGTTTTCTGAGTTTGCTACAGATGAGCCTCCAAATTTTAATACTTTCATTTTGTAATTTTAAGTATTTGCTTTTATAATATCGTTTGAATTGATTGCTTTTTGCAATAGATGGTAACCTGAAATAATATGAATAAAATAAACCCCTAAAGGGTTGTAGTAGTCGTTGTAGAACGAATTAAACCATTAAGAATAATTGCTACTAGAGTAGTAGTTAGAAGTTTTTGTGTATGTTTTTTAGGTAAAATCACATCACAAAAATAGAGGTATTATTTATTCAAGGGTAATAGATTATCAATTATTTTACAAAATAGCTTAATAAATAGAATTTTAATAAAATATAGCATAAGATAAAATGAAAAACGTATTATTTGTATGTAAAATTTGATTTTTCTTTAATAACTAATGAAATAGGTTTGTTTTGTATCTTACTTTCTAACCAAGAAAGGATGTCTAAATACAAGAATGCTCTTTTTTCATAAGGATGATCTTCAAAAACTTCTAGTTTAGTGTGTATTTTTTTAAATTCTTTTTTTATTTCTCCAGGAAATACGTCGCTTAAATCCTTTATAGATGTTAAAAATATTTTTTGAACTTCTTGTAAATTTTCCATTTTTAGTAAAAATTTATAAGTTTCAATAAACTGTCTTTCTAGATCGTAATCTAAACCGCATTCATAATGTGCAATAAGATTAAGAATCCTTGCAAAACATTGTAAATCTTCAGCAGAACTTAGTTTTTTAGATTGAATAATTTTTTGTAAATAATCAATACACATCTCGTTTTTACCCATCCCAAAATACAAACAAGCAATTTTATAATAGAGCATTACAATGTAGTGACTGTCTAATCTATCTTGGTATTTTTCTAATTTATGATTTATAATATCTACAAGATATTCTCCTTCAGAGAATGTAGCTTCAAGAAAATGCAAATGAAGTTTATTAGCATACAAATACTGAAACATTAATAAATCGGTATTCATATTAGAAGGAATAACTTTATTTTTAATTTCTTCTTCAAATGCTGTTAGTTCTTTTTTAAAAGTAGCGGTTTTTTTAACAAAGAAAGATGCTTCTAATAAATAATTTACCCCTTTTAAATAAAAAACAGGATGTTGATTAATGTATTTTTTATCTTCTTTAAAAAGCGCCACCCATTGGCTAGCATATTTGTAGCTATGCAAAAAATCTTGTGTTAAAAAACTAAACCACAAGTGGCTTTTATATAGCCATAGTTTTTCTCTAAAACCAAAGGTTTTAAAATTGTATTTAGGAAGTTTACTATAAAAATATTGATTTATGAACTCTAGTTCTTCGTTGTTTTTTACATATCCATTTTGTAGTAAATGACTATACATTTGTAAAGATAAGTTAGAGAGTTTGCTCGCAATTACGTTTTGTTGACTTAATGTTTTTGCTTCTAGTGTTAGTTGGTTGGCTCTATTGCTTAAACTTCTGGTAATGTACTGTGTTTCAATTACTTTTTCTAACTCTACAATTTCATATGCAATATTTTTTTCTTCGTTATCTAAAGCTAAATTTTTAGCTTTATCTAACAATTTTAGACTTTGTTTGTACAACCCTTTTTGGTAAAGAACTGTCGCAAAATCTAATTGTTCTCTTATTAAAATTCTAATATTCTTGTGCGCAGGGTTTAAACGCAAACTGATTAAAATCTGCTTGTATAGATGCGCTTTTAAATTCGATAACTGCTGTTTAGATACAATGCCACTTTTAATTATTTCTTTTTCATCATATGTTTTAAGCTTCTCTAAAAATTTAAATAAAGAAAAAAATTTAGCTCCAACATTACCTTCTAACCTACCTACATATAAGTTAAATTGTCTTTTTTCAGATTTGGTTAAAGACTTAATTAAAACGAATAAAGCATCGTTTTGCTGGCTGACTGATGTAAGCTTTTTGATCATAAATATTTAATAATCAGATTTTTATATTTTTAAATCAGATAATAGAAATCGTATAGATTGGTAAAAGTAACTAATTATTTTAATCTCATTAAATACTTTTGATTAAATATAAAGTCAATTTTTTTAATTATGCAAAATAATCAAGTCCAAATTTTTGATACAACTTTAAGAGATGGTGAACAGGTGCCAGGTTGTAAGTTAGATACTACTCAGAAATTGGTTATTGCAGAAAGGTTAGATGTATTGGGTGTAAATGTTATTGAAGCTGGCTTCCCAGTTTCTAGTCCTGGAGATTTTATATCAGTTTCGGAAATTGCAAAAATTGTAAAAAACGCAACAGTTTGTGGTTTAACAAGAGCTGTAGAAAAAGATATTAAAGTAGCTGCAGAGGCTTTAAAATTCGCAAAATATCCCAGAATTCATACTGGTATTGGCACAAGTGATTCTCATATAAAATATAAGTTTAATTCAACTAGAGATAAGGTTATAGAAAGGGCTGTAAAAGCGGTTGCTTATTCTAAATCTTTTGTAGAGGATGTAGAGTTTTATGCAGAAGATGCAGGTAGAACAGACAACGAGTTCTTAGCAAAAGTGTGTGAAGAAGTTATAAAAGCAGGAGCTACAGTTTTAAATATTCCAGATACTACAGGGTATTGTTTGCCAGAAGAATATGGTGCAAAAATGAAATACCTTAGAGAAAATGTAAAAGGAATAGAAAACGTTACGCTTTCTTGTCATTGTCATAACGATTTAGGTATGGCTACAGCGAACTCAATTGCAGGTGTTGTAAATGGTGCTCGTCAAATAGAATGTACTATAAATGGTATTGGAGAAAGAGCAGGAAATACAGCTTTAGAAGAGGTGGTAATGATTTTAAAACAACACCCTTATTTAAATTTAGAAACCAGTATCAATACAAAGTTATTGTATGATACTAGTATAATGGTTCGAGAAAAAATGGGAATGCCTGTACAGCCTAATAAAGCAATAGTGGGTGCAAATGCATTTGCTCATAGTTCAGGTATACATCAAGATGGAGTAATAAAAAATAGGGAAACTTACGAAATTATGGATCCTGAAGATGTTGGTGTAACAGAAAGCGCCATTGTTTTAACAGCAAGAAGTGGTAGAGCAGCTTTAGCTTACAGATCTAAAAAAATAGGATATGAATTAACAAAAATACAGTTAGATGAGGCTTATAGCTCTTTTTTAAAAATGGCAGATCAACAAAAGGAAATACAAGATGTTGACATTCATTTAATTATGAGGAGTTTAAAAATCCTTTCTACAGTAGTAACCCCATAAAAGTATATAATGAAATATAATATTGCAGTAATCCCAGGAGACGGAGTTGGTCCAGAAGTTGTAGCGCAAGCTATCAAAGTTTTGGATGCAATAGCAGAGGCTTACGATCATATTTTTATTTATAAAGAAGCAAAATTAGGATCTTGTGCTATTGATAAAACAGGTAACCCTTTGCCTAAAGAAACTGTAGATATTTGTAAAACCGCAGATGCGATATTATTTGGAGCAGTAGGAGATCCTAAGTACGATAATGATCCTAAAGCAAAGATTAGGCCAGAACAAGGCTTGTTAAATTTAAGAAGAGCTCTTGGTTTGTTTTGTAATATTAGACCTGTAAAGGCATATGATAACTTGTTATCAAATTCTCCACTTAAAAGAGAAATAATAAAAAACACTGATTTTGTAATTTATAGAGAATTAACCGGAGGTATTTATTTTGGTGAAAAAAAATTGAGTCAAGACGAGCAAACAGCTTTTGATGTCTCTTCGTATTCAGTTCAAGAAATTTCAAGAGTAACACATTTGGCATTCCAAGCAGCGCAAAAACGCAGAAATAAAGTAACCTTGGTAGATAAAGCAAATGTTTTAGAAACCTCTCGTCTATGGAGAAGAACAGTTACAGAAATTGCCAAAGAGTATAAAGATGTTGAATTAGAATATTTGTTTGTAGATAATGCAGCAATGAAAATGATTTTAAACCCAACCCATTTTGACGTTATCTTAACAGAAAACCTTTTTGGAGATATGATTTCTGATGTTGCGAGTTCACTATCTGGGTCAATAGGAATATTGTCTTCTTCTTCAATAGGAACTAAAAATGGTTTGTTTGAGCCAATTCATGGTGCATACTCTCAAGCCAAAGGAAAAGATACCGCTAATCCTTTAGCCTCAATACTTTCTGCTGCACTTTTATTAAAATATTTAGGCTTATATGAAGAGGCAGATGCAGTGGAAAGAGCTGTAGATAAATCTTTAGCTTTAGGTTTTACTACTCAAGATATCAAAAGGAAAATACAAAAATCAACCACAACGTCTAAAGTTGGTGATTTTATTGCAGATTATATTTTAAATCAAGACGATAGTAACATGAATTTTAGAAATATTCATATGGGACAAAGTACAATTATCTAAATATTTTAAATCTAATATAAAATCGCTTAGGTATGCTCATTGTATCTGAGCGATTTTTTTATTAAATAAAATATTATATTGATTGTAAATCGGTCTTTATGTTGAAAATAATATAAGTATTGAATATCATAATGATAATAGTGTAAATCATTGATTAACAATTATTAAGGTCTTTAAAAATTACTATGAGTTTAAATTCGATAATTACATAATTTATAGCATTACGTTTGAATTATTATATTTTTGTCAAAAAGAATCTTTACGAAAAATGGAGTTAAATAAACATAGCAAAAGATTAACGCAAGACGAATCTCAACCTGCATCTCAAGCAATGCTTTATGCTGTAGGGCTCTCTGATGAAGATATGAGTAAAGCTCAGGTAGGTATTGCAAGTACAGGTTATGATGGTAATCCATGTAATATGCATTTAAACCGCTTAAAAGAAGAGGTTAAGGTAGAGTGTAATATTGCAAACATGGTAGGTTTAGGATTTAATACTATTGGAGTTTCTGATGGGATTTCTATGGGTACTTCAGGGATGAATTATTCTTTGGTATCTAGAGATATAATTGCAGATTCTATAGAAACTGTTATGAATGCACAAAGTTACGATGCGTGTATTGCTATTGTCGGTTGTGATAAAAATATGCCAGGTTCTATTATTGCAATGTTGCGTTTAAATCGTCCATCTATAATGATGTATGGAGGTTCTATTGCATCTGGAAATTATAAAGGGAAAAAATTAAATATTGTTTCTGCGTTTGAAGCTTTAGGACAAAAAGTAGCCGGCGAAATTGATGAGAATGAATACAAAGAAATTATAAAAAGAGCAATTCCAGGAGCAGGTGCTTGTGGAGGTATGTATACCGCAAATACAATGGCTTCTGCAATAGAATGTATGGGTTTTGCTTTGCCTTATAATTCATCAATTCCAGCAGAGAATCCAAACAAATTATCTGAGGCAGAGAGAACTGCTTTGGCTATTAAAAATTTATTGGAGTTAGATTTAAAACCATTAGATATCATTTCTAAAAAATCTTTAGAAAACGCTGTTGCTTTAGTAAACGCATTAGGAGGTTCTACAAATGCTGTCTTGCATTTTTTAGCAATTGCACATGCAGCAGAAATAGATTTTACTTTAGAAGATTTTCAAAGAGTATCAGACAGAACTCCTTTAATTGCAGATTTAAAACCATCAGGTAAATACTTAATGGAAGATGTTCATGGAGTTGGAGGTACACCTGCAATTATGAAGTATTTACTAGAAAGTGGCTATTTGCATGGAGATTGTTTAACTGTTACAGGTAAAACATTGGCAGAAAATTTAGCAGATGTAAAAGCAATGGAGTTTGAAGATCAAGATGTTATTTATCCAAAAGATAAAGCGTTAAAGACATCAGGAAATATTCAAATTATTTACGGAAATCTAGCTACTGAAGGTGCTGTTGCTAAAATTTCTGGAAACGAAGGTTTATTGTTTGAAGGTAAAGCTGTGGTTTACGATGGTGAACAAGCAGCAAATACAGGTATTTCAAATGGAGAAGTAGAAAAAGGCGATGTTGTTGTAATTAGGTATGTTGGTCCAAAAGGTGGTCCAGGAATGCCAGAAATGTTAAAGCCAACTTCATTAATTATGGGTGCAGGTTTAGGTAAATCTGTAGCATTAATAACAGATGGTCGTTTTTCAGGAGGTACTCATGGCTTTGTTGTGGGTCATATTACTCCAGAAGCACAATCTGGAGGAGCAATAGGTTTGTTAGAAACAGGTGATAAAATAAAAATAAGTGCAGAAGATAACTCTATTAATGTACATATTTCTGATGAAGAATTAGCAAAAAGAAAAGAAAATTGGGTAGCACCTATATTAAAACATAAAAAAGGAATTTTATATAAGTATGCCAAATCTGTAGCTTCTGCATCTAAAGGATGTGTTACTGATTTATAAAGATGATATAGATAAAAGAATAAAGAATAAAGAGAAAAGAGAAAGATTAGAAAGTCTTCTTTTTCTATTCTAAAAAGAGGAAATATATGGAAATACAAACCATAAAATCACAAGGTAAAACTAATAAAGCTACAGAACGTATTTCTGGAAGCGAGGCAGTTGTGAGGTGTTTAATAGCAGAAGGTGTTGATATTTTATACGGATATCCTGGAGGTGCAATTATGCCTGTTTATGATGAATTATATAAGTATCATGGTAAAATCCACCATGTTTTAACACGTCACGAGCAAGGAGCAACACATGCAGCACAAGGTTACGCGCGTATCTCTGGTAAAGTAGGTGTGGCTATTGCTACATCTGGTCCTGGGGCTACAAATCTAATTACAGGAATTGCAGATGCTCAAATAGATTCTACACCAATGGTTTGTATTACAGGTCAAGTAGCTTCTCATTTATTAGGTAGTGACGCTTTTCAAGAAACAGATATCGTTGGTATTTCTACACCTGTAACTAAATGGAATTGCCAAATTACTAAGGCTGCTGACATTCCAAAAGTTATGGCAAAGGCATTTTATATAGCAAGAAGCGGAAGGCCAGGACCTGTTTTGGTAGATATCACAAAGGATGCTCAGTTTGAAGAGTTTGATTTTTCGTACGAGAAATGTACGCATGTTAGAAGTTATAATCCTGTGCCTACAACAGATATTATAAAAATTAAAGAAGCTGCAGATCTTATAAACGCAGCAAAAAAACCATTAATAGTTTGGGGTCAAGGAGTAATTTTAGGAAAAGCTGAAGAAGAGCTTAAGGCAGTTCTAGAGAAAGCAGGTATACCTGCTGCATGGACTATTTTAGGTGCTTCAGCAATACCAACTTCTCATCCTTTAAATGTAGGTATGGTTGGAATGCATGGTAATTATGCTCCAAATGTTTTAACCAATGATTGTGATCTTTTAATTGCAATAGGAATGCGTTTTGATGATAGAGTAACAGGTAGTTTATCTACGTATGCAAAACAAGCAAAAGTAATTCACTTTGAAATAGATCCTGCAGAGATTGATAAAAATGTAAAATCTGATGTTGCAGTTTTAGGTGATGCAAAAAAGAGTCTAGAGGAATTATTGCCGTTTTTAGAAGAAAAAAGTCATACAGATTGGCATCAGAAATTTAAAGACTTATATCAAATAGAATACGATAAAGTAATCAAGAACGATTTATATCCTACAAAAGAAGGTCTAACAATGGCAGAAGTTTTAAAGGAAATAAATAGTCAAAGTGAGGGTAAAGCTGCAATTGTTACAGATGTTGGTCAGCATCAAATGGTTGCATGTAGATATGCAGATTTTAATGTGTCTAAAAGTAATATTACTTCAGGTGGTTTAGGAACAATGGGCTTTGGTTTGCCTGCTGCAATTGGTGCAAAAATGGCAGCTCCAGATCGTGAGGTGGTTTCTATTTCTGGAGATGGAGGGTATCAAATGACAATTCAAGAATTAGGTACCATTTTTCAGCAAAAAGCAGCTGTGAAAGTTGTTGTTTTAAATAATGATTTTTTAGGTATGGTTCGTCAATGGCAGCAATTGTTTTTTGACAAAAGATATGCATCAACAGAAATGGTAAATCCAAACTTTGTTGCAATTGCAGAAGGGTATTACATTAAAGCTAGAAAAGTTACAAAACGTGAAGATTTAGCTGAAGCAGTTGCAGAAATGATGCAAAGTAAAGAAGCTTATTTTCTAGAGGTTTGTGTAGAAAAAGAAGATAATGTTTTTCCAATGATTCCAACAGGAGCAAGTGTATCGGATATAAGATTGGAGTAAAAGAAGAGTTGATAATATAGAGTAAAGATAAAAGAACAAAGAATAAAGATTTTAGTGAATAAAAGACTGTAGTAGTCTATTATCTATTATCTATTTTCTACCATCTTAAAAATATGAGTACAGAAGATAAACAATTATATACAGTATCTATTTATACTGAAAATAATATTGGATTATTGAATAGAATTTCTGCAATTTTTCAGAGAAGACACATCAATATAGAAAGTTTAAATACTTCACCATCAGAAATAGAGGGTGTTTCTAAGTTTACCATTGTTGTAAATATAGATGAGGTAAATATTAAAAAAATATTTGTGAAATAAAAAAGCAAATAATAGTAAATAAAGCATAATAACAACAATTAAATTAAAATAATTATAAAATTTGATGGTTTGTTAAAAATTAAT
>JBDNBB010000117.1:0-6038 GCA_039768135.1 Polaribacter sp. | reverse complement strand
GTTGATGTAACTTAAATATTTGCGCAGCAAAAAAAGAAATGATTTCTTTAGTCACATTTTTATAAACAGGATTTTGTTGCATATTTTGTGGAGTTCCTAACATGTGCATTAAAATGTAAGGAACTTGTAATTCTGAAACCGTATTAAACATATTTGCATCCATATTACCTCCAGAAATATCGTTAATTATAGCAGCTCCATGCTGTATACCTTCTTTTGCTATTCTACTTCTAAACGTATCTACAGAGATAATAATTTGAGGAAATTCTTTTAATAACAAACCCATCACAGGCATAATTCTACTTAGCTCTTCTTCTTCAGACACATGATCTGCTCCTGGCCTAGATGAATAAGCGCCTACATCAATAAAAGTAGCTCCTTCTTTCAACATTTTTTCTACCTGCCTTAAAATTGCTTCTTCGTTTTTGTATTTTCCTCCGTCAAAAAAAGAATCTGGAGTAATGTTTAAAACACCCATTACTTTAGGAGTGCTTAGATCTATTAAATTTCCTTTGCAATTTATAGTCATGCTATTGAACAACTTTTTGAATTACATTTCTTTTTTTTGGAGCCTTGTACTGTTGCATTTTATGCATTAATTCTTCTATTGAATTTGCCACTAACAATAATTTTTTATTTTCAGGTTTTATATAACCTTCTACAATCATGTGATCTATTTGCGCTAGAATAGCATCAAAAAAACCGTTGCTATTTAAAAGTCCGATTGGTTTTTGCTCAATTTGCAATTGACTTAAAGTCAACACCTCAAACAATTCATCTAAAGTTCCTAAACCACCAGGAAGCGTAATATAACCGTCTGCTAATTGACTCATAAGCACCTTACGTTTACTCATTGTTTTACAAACAATCATCTCTTCTACGTTTGGGTGTACTACTTCTTCTTTTTCTAAAAATTTAGGAATTACTCCTATTACCTCCCCCTGCTGTGCTAAAATAGTATCTGCCAAAACCCCCATCATTCCTATTTTGCCTCCACCGTAAACTAAACCTATTTCGTGCTTTGCAAAATAATGTCCAAGAGCTATAGCTGCATCTTTATATGAAGATTTATACCCAAGGCTAGAACCACAAAAAACAACAACTCTTTTCATAAAATCACAAATAATTTCATGGTAAAAATAAATGAAATAGACCTAAGATTTACTACATTTGATAAATTCTTTTATTAAAATAATGCAAGATACCTCAAAACAATATGACGCTGTAGTTGAAGAATGCAGGAGTTTATTTATTAAAAAAATGTCTGATTATGGTAGTGCTTGGCGCATTTTACGCTTGCCTTCTTTAACTGATCAGATTTTTATAAAAGCACAAAGAATTCGACAATTACAAGAAAACGAAGTTCGTAAGGTAGACGAAGGCATAAAACCAGAATTCATTGGTATTATCAACTACTCAATTATGGCTTTAGTGCAATTGGAAAAAGGGGTTGTTGAAAATCCAGATTTGTCTACTGAAGCAGCAACAGTATTATAT
This sequence comes from Polaribacter sp., assembly GCA_039768135.1. Classification (GTDB taxonomy): domain Bacteria; phylum Bacteroidota; class Bacteroidia; order Flavobacteriales; family Flavobacteriaceae; genus Polaribacter. The sequence goes on along the minus strand of JBDNBB010000117.1, from coordinate 4,541 downwards.
GATAAGCATGTTAAAATCACAAAAGATTTAATGCTAAACAAAAATCATGATTATGGCGAAGCTTGGAGAGATATGCGTGTTTCTAGTTTAACAGATTTAATTCTACAAAAATTATTACGTGTAAAACAAATTGAGGATAACAAAGGGAAAACCTTAGTTTCTGAAGGTATTGATGCTAACTACCAAGATATGATTAACTATGCCATTTTTGCAATGATTCACTTGGCATAACAACTAATATGTTTTACGTTTTAAATTAAAATTCATGAAAATACTTGTTCAAATTGCTAGGCTAGTTGTTGCTGGTCTTTTTATATTTTCGGGTTTCGTAAAATTAGTAGATCCTATAGGCTCTCAGTATAAATTTGAAGAGTATTTTTCTGAGGGTGTTTTAAATTTAGAATTTTTAATACCTTATGCCTTACCTTTTGCCATCTTTTTAATTATTGCTGAGATTGTTTTAGGATTCGCTCTTTTAGTAGGCTGGAAAGCAAAATTTACCGTAAATAGTTTAAAAATTACTATCCTATTCTTTTTATTTTTAACTTGGTATTCAGCTTATTTTAATAAAGTAACCGATTGTGGTTGTTTTGGCGATGCTATAAAGCTTACACCCTGGCAAACATTTTGGAAAGATGTAATTCTTACCATTTTAATATTTTTTATAGGTTTCAAGATAAAGTTTATCAATCGTATTTTTGCAAGAAACAATAATGGGTTTGTTGTTTTTTTATCTTTAATAGTATCGGCAATAATTACTTGGTATGTACTGATTAGCTTACCAATAATCGATTTTAGAGCTTATGCTGTAGGTAAAAACATTTCAGAAGGAATGGAATATAAAAATGATGGCAGTATGCCACCTATCCACGATTTCTTTTTGGAAGATACTCAAAACGATTTGGCACCTGAAATCTTAAAAATGGACAAAGTGCTACTTATTATTATGCCTAGTTTAGAAAAATCTGATTTTATAGCATTTCCAAAAATCAAAGAAACTGCAACGCAAGCAAAACAAAAAGGATATAAGGTTTACGGAGTGTCTGCTTCATTTTCTGATATTATAGACCTTACAAAAAAACGTTATAAATTAGATTTCGAATTTCTATTTTGCGATGAAACCACTTTAAAAACAATGATTAGAGCAAATCCTGGAATTATAATTTTAAATAAAGGAACCATTGTTGATAAGAAAAACTGGAGAAATATTAATGAACTAAATCTGTGATGAAAAACCTACTTTTTGTTTTTATTGGTGGTGGCTTTGGTAGTGTTTTACGCTACGGTATTGGTAAATGGCTAAATAATACAGAAGGTTTCCCTTATGGTACTTTTGCTGTTAACATTTTAGGAAGTCTTTTAATTGGGCTAATTTTAGGTTATGCAGCAAAAAACGATGCAATCTCTGAAAATCAAACTTTACTCTTAGCTACTGGTTTTTGTGGGGGCTTTACTACCTTTTCTACGTTTGCTTATGAAAACCATATGTTTTTAAAATCAGGAGATTTTAGCTCTTTTGCTTTTTATACAATAGCAAGTTTTGCAATTGGTTTTTTAGCTGTATTTGCTGGCATGTTTCTTATCAAATAAATCCAAATAGGAAATGAACGAAATTGTTACATATCAATCAAAAGAAAATTACGCGATCATAACTATTAATAATGGTAAGGCAAATGCAATTTCTCATGATGTAATTTCCGGAATACACGAAGGATTACATAAAGCTGAACAGACGAGTAAAGTGGTAATTTTAACAGGAACTGACGGTGTTTTTTCAGGTGGATTTGATTTAAGTATCATGAAAAAGTCACCTAAAGACGCTATAGATTTAGTGACTGAGGGCTCTAAGCTTTCGTTACGAATGTTGCAATTTCCACTTCCTATCATTGTAGCATGCAATGGCCATGCTATTGCCAAAGGCGCTTTTTTATTACTTTCATCAGATTATAGAATTGGTGTACAAGGCAATTTTAAAATAGGTTTAAATGAGATAGCAATAGGAATGACGATGCACAATGCAGGAGTTGCTATTGCAAAAGCACGTCTTTCTGAAGTATATTTAAACAGAAGTGTTGTTAATGCTGAAATATACACTCCTGAAACAGCTATAGCTGCTGGATTTCTAGATACTATTGTACAACCAGAAGAACTTTTAGATACGGCTATTTCAACAGCTAAAACATTTGGTCAATTAAACATGACAGCTCATGCTGAAACCAAGTTGAAAATTAGAAAAAATCATTTAACGACCTTGGAAAATGGGATTTTACTAGATGCAAAAAATAGCATTACGCTAAATCCCTAATATTTTTTAAACGTTTTAACACCAACTTTTACCTCAATATCTAAATGATTCTTTCGAGGTGTTAATGGACAAGAATACTTTTCATTATAAGCGCAATAAGGATTGTATGTATTATTAAAATTTAAAACAACAGTATTATTTTCAGTAATATCACCAAGCATAATATCCATATAACGTCCTGCACCATAAGATTCATATCCAGATGTATTGTCTGTAAAAGGTAAAAAAAGGTAGTCTTTGTATTTATCGTCTTTTAAATCATCTTGACTTTGATATAGCGTAAGCTGAAAAGGTTTATTTTGTAATGTAAAACTTACAACCCCAAACTCTTTGTATAAAGGAGCTCTTTCTGTTGTGGTAGGCATTTCAAAAATTGGTGCATTTTGAATTGGCGTAAACGTTGCTTTTACAATAAAAGAACTATCTACAGCGAAAAAATCGAGTCCTTTAAAATTTTTTAAATCTTTTGAAAGTAAAGGAGATGTTGTGGCATCTTTAAAACTTGAATTCAACTGCTGTTGATAGGGTGTTTTTCCAATTAAAGGCCGTTTATCGAAAGAATTACAAGAAACTAGAAAAAGAGTTAAAAAAAGAAATAAAAATTTATTCATCAACATAAATTTATAATGTAAACACCACAAACAGCACATAGCTTAGTAACAAGACAATACCATGGACCCAATTAAGTATATTTTTTTTAGGAACAATAACCAAAGGCAATAAAACAATAGCAATGCCTAACATCCAAAAAATATCGCTAGTTAAAAGTCTTTGATCTGATAATGAAATGGGGGTAATCATTGCAGTAATTCCAATAACTGCTAAAATATTAAATATATTAGACCCAATTAAATTCCCTAAAGAAATGGCTTTTTCTTTCTTTAGTACTGCAATAATAGAAGCTGCCAATTCAGGCACACTAGTTCCAATAGACACGAGTGTTACCCCTATAACACGATCTGTAACACCAAATTCTAGCGCCAATGCAGTTGCGCCTTTTATCAATAATTCAGAACCAAGCCATAATCCAAAACCTCCAAGGCTAAAAAAAACAAAAATCTTACTATTAGATAACTGATCTTCTTCCTCTAAAACAATCTCCGAATTCTTGTTTTTTTGTGTTTTTAAAAGATATACAATAAAAGAAATTAATAAAATGAAGAGAAGCAAACCCTCTGTTTGATCAATTACTTGGTCGTTTTCTAAGAAAACATACAGCAATAAAGATGCAATGAGCATTACTGGCCAATTTACTTTGTAAAAATCTTTATTTACATGTAGAGTGCATAATAGTAGAGTCACCCCTAAAACCAAACCTAAATTTGCAATATTAGAGCCTATAACATTACCCAGTGCTAAATCTGACGCACCTGTTAAAGATGCATTTATACTAACAATAAGTTCAGGAGCAGAGGTTGCAAAAGAAACCACTGTCATTCCAATAACAATTTTAGAAATTCTTAATTTAAGAGATAAAGCAACAGCTGATTTTAATAACCAATCCCCTCCAAAAATCAATAGCACTAAACCTAAACCAATCCATAAAAAATTCATCAAAAAACTTTTTTGCAAAGATACAAGATTACACAATTATAAAAATTGATTCTTCTACGAAACCTATTTCACTTTTAATAATAAATGATATTAAACGAGTTTCAAAAGAATGGTTAATTTATTCCTAAGAAGAAAATAACTTAAAATGGTTATTTTTACACAAATTTAACGACAAAGGGAATAACAAATGCAAAAAAAAGTTTTTAAAATACTAGCCAAATTAAATAAGTTAATACTACCCTCATTCACTAAAAAAGAGTTGGATATCTCTAAAGCTTCAAAAATGCAATTGGCAATTATTGGCTGGAGAGCCTTTGTAACAATAAAATCTTTAGATTAAAAACATATGAGAAATAAACACATTACCATATTTTCTGGATCGTCAATTTTAGTAAAAGGATTACAGAATAGATTAGAAGAACATAATATAAGTGCTTTAATTAAAGACAGATTAGAATCTGCAAGATTAGGCGGTTTTGGAGAGCATAGAACGGCTATTGAGTTACAAGTTTTAAATGTAGACTTAGAAGATGCCAAACCCATAGTAGCAGCTTATGAAAAAGAAATTAATTCTTAAAAACTCATTCTAAGATTTCTTAGTTTAAAAAAAACAGCTATATTTGCACCCGCAAAAAGGCCATGTGGCGCAACTGAATAGCGCACTTGATTACGGCTCAAGAGG
>JBDNBB010000116.1:0-29607 GCA_039768135.1 Polaribacter sp. | reverse complement strand
CTTCTATATTCTCATACTCTAAAGGCTCTTTGTGTAAAACAGCATCTTTAGGTTCTCCTTTATATTCCCAAGCAGAAACAAATTGGAATTCTTTTAATCTTTTTGCTTCTCCTTCTTCAGTTTGATGTTCTTCTCTGAAGTGTCCTCCTGCAGATTCTTCTCTTTCTAAAGCATCTTTTGCAAATAATTCTCCTAACTCTAAGAAGTCTGCAACTCTACCAGCTTTAGCTAACTGCTCATTAAACTCTGTATCTGTACCAGGTACATTTACATTCTGCCAGAAATCTTTACGTAAGTCAGAAATTTCTTGAATTGCAGTTTTTAAACCTTCTGCATTTCTAGACATTCCACATTTGTCCCACATAATTTTTCCTAATTTCTTGTGATAGTAATCAACAGAATGTGTTCCTTTATTGTTTACGAAGAATTCAATTCTTTCTCTTACTTCTTTTTCTGCAGCCTCAAATTCTGGAGTTTCTGTAGATATTTTACCTGTTCTAATATCATCAGCTAAATAATCTCCAATAGTATATGGCAATACAAAATAACCATCTGCTAAACCTTGCATTAAGGCAGATGCTCCTAATCTGTTTGCACCATGGTCTGAGAAATTTGCTTCTCCAATTGCGTAACAACCAGGAATTGTTGTCATCAAATTATAATCTACCCAAACACCACCCATTGTATAGTGTACTGCAGGATAAATCATCATTGGTGTTTCATACGGATTTTCATCTACGATTTTCTCGTACATTTGAAATAAGTTTCCATATTTTGCTCTTACAATTTCTTGTCCTAATTCTTTTATTTTTGCTTCGGAAGGATTTGAAATTCCTTGAATTTTTGCTTGTTCTGTTCCATAACGTACAAAAGACGCTGCAAAATCTAAATACACAGCTTCACCTGTAGCATTTACTCCATAACCAGCATCACAACGCTCTTTTGCAGCTCTAGAAGCTACATCTCTTGGAACTAAGTTACCAAATGCAGGATAACGTCTTTCTAAATAGTAGTCTCTATCTTCTTCTTTTAATTGTGTCGGCTTTAAAGTTCCTGCTTTTATCGCCTCAACATCTTTTAAATTTTTTGGAACCCAAATACGTCCATCATTTCTTAATGATTCAGACATCAACGTTAATTTAGACTGATAGTCTCCAGAACGTGGAATACATGTTGGGTGTATTTGTGTATAACAAGGATTTGCAAAATATGCTCCTTTTTTATGCACTTTCCAACCTGCAGTCACATTAGAACCCATTGCGTTTGTAGATAAGAAATATACGTTTCCATAACCACCAGAAGCAATTACAACTGCGTGTGCAGAATGTCTCTCAATTTCTCCTGTAACTAAGTTACGAGCAATAATTCCTCTTGCTTTACCATCTACAATAACAACGTCTAACATTTCGTGTCTGTTAAACATTTCAATCTTTCCACGAGCAATTTGTCTGTTCATTGCAGAATATGCACCTAATAATAATTGCTGACCAGTTTGACCTTTGGCATAAAAAGTTCTAGAAACTAGAACGCCACCAAAAGAACGGTTGTCTAACAAACCACCATAATCACGAGCAAAAGGTACTCCTTGTGCCACACATTGATCTATAATGTTCGCAGAAACCTCTGCTAGTCTATATACGTTAGCTTCACGAGATCTGTAATCTCCACCTTTTACAGTATCATAAAATAACCTGTAGGTAGAGTCTCCATCTCCTTGATAATTTTTTGCTGCATTAATACCTCCTTGAGCTGCAATAGAGTGCGCTCTTCTTGGAGAATCTTGGTATGCAAAAGCTTTTACATTGTAGCCTAATTCTGCTAAAGTTGCAGAAGCAGAACCACCTGCTAAACCTGTACCTACTACAATTACATCTATATGACGTTTGTTTGCAGGGTTTACCAAGTTAATATGATTTTTATATTCAGTCCATTTATCTTTAATTGGACCTTTTGGTACTTTTGAATCTAAAGCCATAGTTATTTAAGATTAATGGTTATGATTTAAATGATGATAAAGCGCAATAATTATAAATCCTAATGGAACAATAATTGCATATGCTTTTCCTATTACACCTAATTTTTTGCGAAGTGAAGCTGCACCAACAGATTGAAATGCTGAAGTAAAACCGTGTGCTAAATGTAAACCTAAGAATACAAAAGCAATACAGTAACCAGCAACTCTAATTGGGTTTACAAACTTTTCTTGTAATTCATGGTGATATCTAAATTCGCCATTATGCAAACCAGACCAATCGCCTTGAATAAATTTAGTATTGATTTCTGGAAACCAAAAATCGATAAAGTGTAAAGTAATAAATGCTAAAATTGCCAAACCAGACCAAATCATGTTTCGACTCATCCAACTTGAGTTGGCAGCACCATTGTTCTGCGCATAAGACACTTTTCTTGCCTTGTTGTTTTTAATTTCTAGAATGAAACCCATTACAAAGTGAAAAACAACCCCAAAAATTAACACAGGCTGTAAGGCAAATTGGACAACTGGATTTGTACCCATGAAATGTGATACTTCATTAAATAATTCTGCACTAAATACAGACATCATATTTATTGATAGATGCTGTAAAAGAAAAACCATTAAGAAGAATGCAGAGAGTGCCATAGACACTTTTCTACCTATTGAAGATTTGAAAAATCCGCTCATTGTATAATTTAATTATAAATTTTGTACAAAAATAAGGCTTAAACAAATGCATCGCAAAGAATTTATAACGTTTTCGCTAGTATTTAGAATAGTTTTAAATAATAAACAGTAAACTCACAATTGTTTGATAATTAGACGCAATTTAAACAGGTTAACGTTTTTTTTACGTTAACCTGTTTTCTTTAAGAAATTAAAAAAAGAAAATTTATTTTACACTAAAATTAGTAGATTCTGAACCTATTTTAACGATGTAAGTACCTTTTGGTAAATAGTTTTTACCATTTTGTGCTGTAATTATATTTTTATTTTCATACATTTTACTAAAAGACTTTAAACCTTTTTTAGAGAAGGTAAGATCAAAGTTAGCTTCATTGTATCCTTTAGCAGCATCAATTTGCATTTCATTAACCTTAATATCATTGTGATAAATAGAAACCATACTTTTTCTGTTTGAATTTGAGTAAAAAGGAATGGTAACTTCTGGTTCGTAAGCAGTTCTCCATTGGCTCCAAGAACGACCCCAGTTTCTGTTTTTTCTAATATTATTTACGTTAAAAATATGAGTCGATTTTGAAATAACATCAGTATTCATAGTTTGTAATGCAGAAATATCTGCTTTGTATAAACTACGTCCATGTGTGGCTACAATTAATTGTTTTGCTATTGGTTGAATTACTAAATCGTGTACAGCTACATTTGGTAAATTGTTGCTAAATGCTTCCCAAGATTTTCCTTGATTAAAAGAAATGTATAAGCCATTATCTGTACCTAAATATAAGATATTTTCGTTTTCAGGGTCTTCTTTTATTACGTTTACAGCAGAAGTTGGAATTGACTCACCTATGTTTGTCCAAGTTTTCCCATAATCATTAGACATATATACATAGGGTGTAAAATCATCAAACCTATATCCATTTAGAGTTGCGTAAACACGCTCTTTTTTATGTGCAGAAGCAATTACTCTAGATACCCATAAGTTTTGTGGTAAATTGTTGGAAACACGAGTCCAAGTTCCTCCTCCGTTTTTAGTTAAGTTGATGTAACCATCATCTGAACCAACATACAATAATCCAAATTGAAACGGACTTTCTGATATAGAGGTTAAGGTACCATAAGCCACGTTTCCTTTTTTACCACCTGTAGTTAAATCGTCAGAAATAGTTTCCCAATCATCACCCTGATTTAAAGATCTGTGTAATTTATTACCTCCTAAATATAAAATATCCTGATTGTGTTTAGAAAGATGTATAGGTGTTTGCCAATTAAAACGATATGGAGTTTCTCCTAAAGTATGTTTTGGTTGTATGTAAACTTGATTTCCTTTTTCTCTGTCAATTCTATAGTAGTTTCCAAACTGATAACCTGTGTATACAATGTTTTGATTTCTTTCATCTACTTGCACCTGCATACCATCTCCACCCATAATTGATTCGTATGGATTTTGACCTCTTTGTAGCCATGATTTATCAATTTTCGCATTATGGTTTGCTACCCAAACGCCATTATCTTGCAAACCACCATACACTTTGTAATTTTTTTGAGTGTCTGCATACACTGAGTAAAATTGACCAACTGCAGGATCATTTAGTTTAATCCAGCTTTCTCCGTCATCATAAGAAAGATTTAAACCACCATCATTACCATTTAAAATATGGCCTGATTTTTTTGGATTAACCCATAAAGCTTGATGATCTGAGTGTACATTTTCTTTACTGATTGATGTAAATGTTTTTCCGCCATCTTTAGATTTTATGATTGGTACACCTAATACATAAATGCCATTTTCATTTTGTAAATCAACACGAATTTCACCAAAGTAATACCCATAAGAACTGTAAACACCATCTAAGAAATTATCGTGTGTTTTTTTCCATGATTTACCACCATTTGTAGTTTTAAAAACTTCTGCACCTATTACTTGAGTGTCAAAAAGCATTGCATTTGCATCTTCTAAATAACTGGCTAAATCTGCTGGTTTTACAGTACCAACTCTAACCATTTGTTTTACGTTTTCTGCTCTGTACTTCTCTTGGAAACCGTTATTTTTTAAGAAAGTATTTATTTTTTTATCGTCTAAATTTAGAAAATCTGTATTAGACATTGTTTTAAAGTCTTCTTTTGTAAGTGCATCAGAAGGTTTTCTTGTAATGCCTTTTGGTCTTCTAAATTGACTGTCGTGCAAAGCATAAACAGTGTTTTCATTAAATACTGCTAAACCAATTCTACCTACACCATTTCCTGTAGGAAAACCAGAATTTTCAGAAATTTTAGTCCAGGTATTTCCTGCATCTGTACTCTTGTAAATTGAAGAGTTAGCACCATCACCATCAAAATTCCAAGCTTTACGTTCTCTTTCCCAAGAAGCAGCATACATAATGTTAAAATTTTCTGGAGCAACAGCTACATCAATAATACCAGTATCGTTATTTATAAATAAAGATTTTGCCCAAGTTTTACCACCATCTGTAGTCTTAAAAACACCTCTTTCTGCATTTGAAGAGTATAAATGACCAATAACACCAATTACAACTTCATCTGCATTATTTGGGTTAATTAAAATACGGCTTACATGATGAGAATCTGTTAAACCCATATTTTGCCATGTTTTACCTTGGTTTGTAGATTTTAAAATACCTATACCTGCATAACTAGATCTAGATGAATTTTTTTCTCCTGTACCTACCCAAATTGTACCTGAGTTCCAGTCTACAGCGATATCACCAATATTTTGTGTTGGTGAGTTGTCTAAAACAGGTGTAAATGTTGTACCATTATTATTCGTGTACCATAAACCACCAGAAGCATAGCCTACATAAAATTCTGTGGTATTATTTGGGTTCACAGCTACATCTGCAACTCTACCGCTCATTACTGTTGGACCAATATTTGTAAATGAGATATTTTTTACTAATGAGTTTTTAGTAAGATTTTCTTTTTCAATTAGCGAAGCTGCAATCGAAGAAGCGCTTGTTTGATTTTGTTGGCTAAACGAAAAAAAAGAAGCGAATAAGAAGAAAAAAAAGATAGATTTTTTCATGATGATTAAAGTATTTTCGAGTTGTTTTTTAAAATATAAATTCTATAATTATTTTACTAAAATATTGGTTTTTATACATTTTTTCTAAAAAAATACTGTTAATTTTTTTGTTTTTATAAAATAGATTTAAATCTATGAAACGAATCATTTTAGTATTCAATTCATAAATATGAGTCTAAATATTATCTTTAGACTTTGAATCAGTGTACATTTGCAACAACTTAGAATCAACATAATTCGTTGTTTCTTAAATAAAAATTATGTCGTTTAAATCATTAGGCTTATCTGATGCTTTTGTAAAAGCAGTAGAAGAAAAAGGATACACAAAGCCATCTCCAATACAAGAAAAGGCAATTCCACATATTTTAAATGGAAAAGATGTACTTGCTTCTGCACAAACAGGTACAGGTAAAACTGCAGGATTTACTTTACCAGTCTTGCAATATTTATCAGAAACAAAACATCCAAAATATAGGCCCATTAGAGCTTTGGTGTTAACACCTACAAGAGAATTAGCTGCGCAAGTGCATGATAATGTTAGAGAATATAGTAAGTACGTTAATATAAATTCTGCAGTAGTTTTTGGTGGAGTTAAAGCTGCATCACAAATTGCAACTTTAAAAAGAGGCGTAGATATTTTAGTAGCTACTCCTGGGAGATTATTAGACTTACATGATCAAAAAGCAGTTTCTTTTAAACGGATAGATGTGTTTATTTTAGATGAAGCAGATAGAATGTTAGACATGGGTTTTGTTAGAGACATTAATAAGATTATTAGTTATATGCCTGTAAAACGTCAGAATTTATTATTTTCTGCCACGTTCTCTAAAGAAATAAAAAAATTAGCAAGTGGTATTTTAAGAAACCCTGTTGAGGTTGAAACTGCACCACAAAACTCAACAGCAAAAAAAGTTTCTCATAAAGTTTACAAAATTGATAAAAAGAAGAAAACTGAATTTACAATTAAACTTATTAAAGAGAACAATTGGAATCAGGTTTTAATTTTTACGAGAACAAAACACGGAGCAAATAAATTAACACAAAACTTAATAAAATCTAGAATTTCTGCTGCAGCAATTCATGGTAATAAAAGCCAAGGAGCTAGAACTAAGGCATTAAAGAATTTTAAAGATAATACTATTAGGGTTTTAGTAGCCACAGATATTGCAGCACGTGGTTTAGATATTCCATTATTGCCTCATGTTATTAATTATGAGTTACCAAATGTACCTGAAGACTACGTGCATAGAATTGGTAGAACAGGAAGAGCTGGTGCAGAAGGTGAAGCAATTTCTTTAGTTTGTAGTGAAGAAACAGAATATCAGAAAGAAATCGAAAAATTACTGAATGAAAAGTTAAAGTCAGTAATTGTAGAAGGTTTTGAACCAACAGATACTGCGCCTCCAAAAAGAGCTGCAACTCAAAGTAAAGGTTCTTTTGGTAAAAAGAAAAAAGCATCAGATGGTAAGAAAGATACTCCAAAAAAATCAAGAAGACCTAGCAATAATAAGCACAGAAATCCTGCGAATAATTCAGGAAGAGGCAGAAGTGATACCGCAAAAAGTAAACGAAACTAGTACTCTTTTTTTGAGTTTATAATTCCTACATTTGTGTATTAAAATTTAAGTACGCATGAAATACGACCTAATAAATTCAGAACTTTTTATAAAAAACCGCAAAAATTTTATGGCTCAAATGAAGCCTAAAAGTATTGCTGTTTTTAATTCAAATGACATATATCCTATTAGTGCAGATAGTACTATGCCTTTTGAGCAACATAGAGATATTTTTTATTTAAGTGGTGTAGATCAAGAAGAAAGTATTTTACTATTATTTCCTGATTGCCCAAATAAAGATTTAAGAGAAGTTTTATTTGTAAGAGAAACTAATGAGCATATTGCAGTTTGGGAAGGTGAAAAATTGACCAAAGAAACTGCTACAAAAATAAGTGGGATTCAATCCATTTTCTGGCTACAAGATTTAGAAAAAACTTTATTTGAAATGTCTACTTATGCAGATAATTTTTACATAAACACAAACGAGCATTACAGAGCTTCTGTAGAAACAGAAACACGTGAAGACAGATTTACAAAATGGTTGTTGGCTAAATATCCTGCACATTCTGTAGCAAAAAGCAACCCTATTTTACAAGATTTAAGGGCAGTTAAAGATACTATTGAATTAGATTTAATGCAGCATGCGTGTAATATTACAGAAAAAGGGTTTAGAAGAGTTTTAGGCTTTGTAAAACCAGGTGTTTGGGAATATGAAATTGAAGCAGAATTATTGCATGAATTTGTTAGAAATAGATCTAAAGGATTTGCATACACACCAATTATAGCTTCAGGAAACAATGCTAATGTGTTACACTATATAGAAAATAATCAGCAATGTAAAAGTGACGATTTAATTTTATTTGATATTGCAGCTGAATACGCAAATTATAAAAGTGATTTATCTAGAACTATACCAGTTTCTGGTAAATTTTCTAAGAGACAAAAAGAGGTTTATAATGCTGTAAACTATGTAAAAAAAGAAGCTACAAAATTGCTAGTGCCTGGTGCAATTTGGAAAGATTACCACGTTGAGGTGGGTAAAATTATGACATCAGAATTATTAAAATTAGGATTGATAGATAAAGCAGATGTGCAAAATGAAGATCCAAAATGGCCAGCTTATAAAAAGTACTTTATGCATGGTACAAGTCATCATATTGGTTTAGATACTCATGATTATGGTTTACTTCACAAACCAATGACAGCTAATATGGTCTTTACAGTAGAGCCAGGAATTTACATTCCAGAAGAAGGTTTTGGTATTCGTTTAGAAGATGATGTTGTTGTTCAAGAAAAAGGAGAACCTTTTAATTTGATGAGAAATATACCTATTGAAGCAGATGAAATTGAAGATTTAATGAATTCATAACATTCTATTATAAAATAAAAAGCCAGTAATTTTAATTACTGGCTTTTTGTTTTTATTCATATTATCTCTTTAATCTTCCAGTTGTATTTCCTTCTAAAATACTAATTACTTCCTCTTCATTTGCATAATTTACATCACCTAAATAAGTATGTTTTATTGCACAAGCTGCAGATGCAAATTGTATAGCTTTAAAATCATCGAACTTTTGTAAGCCATGAATTAAACCAGCAGCAAAAGCATCTCCGGTTCCAATTCTATCCACAACATGAGTTATGTCTATATCTTCAGTTTCTCTAAATTCTACTCCATTCCACATTCTAGCTCTGATTTTATGCCAAGAAGAATTGATAGATGTTCTAATCTTATCAAAAACTTTTTCTATTGATGGATAGGTATCCATTAACTGATTACTAGCTGCTATAAAATCTTCGTTAGAATAGGTGTATTCAGTTTCTAAAAGTTCGTTTATTTCATTAATTCCGCCAATAAAAATGGTAGAATATTCAATCATTTCAGATATAATATCTCTTGGATTTTCTCCATATTTCCACAAGCCACTTCTGTATGTTGGATCTGCAGAAACCTGTAATCCTTTTTTACGAGCCAATTTTAAACCCTTTAATAAAGTTTGCTGACTTCCTTTGTTTAAGGCAGGTGTAATTCCTGTCCAGTGAAACCATTTTCCATTTTCTAATGATTTTTCCCAATCAACCATTTCTGGTTTAATTTCAGAAAATGATGAGTGAGATCTGTTGTAAGAAATAGAGCTTGGTCTAATAACTACACCAACTTCTAAAAAATAGACACCTAAAGGCCTGCTAGATCTTACAATTGCAGAGGTATCTAAATCAAATTTATTTAAATAAGAGATTGCTGTGTTTCCAATAAAATCGTCAGATATACAAGAGATGTGTTTTACTTTTCCTCCAAAGTTGGCAATAGAAATACCAACATTTACTTCTGTGCCTCCAAAATAAAACTCAACGTTATTAGATTGAATAAATTTTTTATTTCCTCTAGGAGAAATTCGCATTAATACTTCACCAAAGGTGATAATCTGGTTCATGATTTTATAAATTTAAAAGTAAATTTAGAGTATTAAAAAGGCTTATGCAAGAGAATTTATAAAACCAATAGTTTCATTATTAAATACTTCTGGCTGTTCTACGTTTACAACATGTCCGCATTTTTCTATCACAAAAAGAGAAGAAGTTACGTGTTTTGCAACAATATTTTTTATAGAAGGTAAAAACAAATGATCTTCAGAACCCATTACATATAAAGTAGGAATCTTAATATCTTTTGTCCTAAAAAAGCGTAATAATGGATTTATTTCTGAAGTTAATTTAAACCATCTAATAAACTCTTTTTGGTATAATTTTTTTGCTTCGTTTACAAACAACAATCGCGATTTTTTGTGATTCTTGTTTGGCATAATTATAAAAGCAAACAGTTTGTACAACATCATGTAAGGTACAACTGATTTAAAAATGTTACCAACTTTCATTAAAATTTGCGAACGGAAATTCATCTTAATAATAGCACCACCCATAATCATACTTTGAACTAGCTCTGGTCTTTTCTCAGCAAGATTTCTTATCAAAATAGTACCTAAGGAAATGCCTATAAAATGCGATTTTTTTATTTTAAGATGATCTATTACCTCAACTATATCAGTAGTTATAGAATCGAACGTGTATTTTGTATTAAAAGTGTCTTTTAAAGTAGGTTTGCTATCTCCATGACCTCTTAGATCTAAAATAAGCACATTGAATTGTTTTTTAAAATCTCTAATTTGTTTGTACCAAATAGAACTACTTCCTCCTGCACCATGCACAAAAGTAACCCACTCTTTAGAAGTTGTATGCGGATATTTATAGTAGTTTAACAAACAGTTGTTTTATGATACAAATTTACAGTATTTAGAATTGCTAAAAGCTATAATTCTATTAAATGATGCAACCCTTTTTATCGTATTATTTTTTTTTAATAAAATTTAAAAAAATAAAAGTAAGTAAAGCTGGCAAAACCCAACCCAAACTTTCATTAGCTAAAGGGATTATATTTTTAATGCCTAACAAATGCTCTCTCGGAATTATAAAACCTAAAAAATCTGGAATGCTAAAAATAAAGGTAACTAATACAACACCTCTAAAAACTAATTTAGAAGCATACTTTTCTGGCACAACGTTTAGTAGAATTAGCATGATTGTTATCGGGTATAAAAACATTAAAGCTGGTACCGCAAGTGTAATGATAAAATCTACTTGATAACTTCCAACAATAATACCTATTAAAGAGGCAATAACAGCAGTAATTATATATGCTTTTTGAGAGTTGTTACAAATTCCTTTTATATAGTCTGCGGTTCCAGTTACAATACCAACAGCAGTTGTAAAACAGGCTAAAGCCACTAAAACACTTAAAAAAGTAGTCCCTAAATTACCTAGAGTTTGTATGCTTAAACTTGTTAATATTTCTGTTCTAGAAGCATCTTCAGCAAAAGTTGTTGCAAACAAAGATCCACTTAAAATAAGCCCTCCATAAATTAAAAGTAATCCAATACCAGCAATAAAGCCAGCTTTACGAATTAATTTTTTTTTCGCAATAAATGTGGTATGAGAGCTATATTGTAGCGATATAATAATTACAGCACCTACAACAACACCGGCAATGGCATCAAAAGTCTGGTAGCCTTCTAATACTCCGTCTATAAAAGGATTTTTAAAACTACTAATAGGTGTGTTTTCTGGAGCATTAAAAACTGCAATACCAATAATAATAAGTAAAATACAAACAATTATAGGAGTTAGAAATTTACCTATGAGTCCAATAATTCTACTTCTATTCATAGCAAAAACAAAGACCAAGCCAAAATAAATAATACTTGTTAAGAGTCTAGAGGTTTCAAAAAAAGGTTGCACTGTCATTTCGTGTGTAACAGCAGCTGTTCTTGGTCCAGGAATTGCAATGGCAATTCCGTAAATTAGAAAACAATATAATGTACTAAAGGTTGGAGATATTTTTTTTCCAAAATCATATAAGGTTCCTTGTAGTTTTGCATGTGCAAAAATGGCAAGTATAGGTATAACTACAGCAGTAGTCACAAAGCCTAAAATGACAGTCCACCAATCTAAACCGGCTTTAATTCCTAAAGATGGAGGTAGAATTAAATTTCCTGCCCCAAAAAAAAGTGAAAAGAGTGCAAAACCAGCAATCCAAACTTCTTTTGTTTTGTTCATTTTTTGATTGATTTAAAAGCGGAAATATACATATTTTTGTTTGATGCAAAAATCGATATTATTTAAAAATACGAACATTTCATTTTCTGACATAGGAAAGGGGGCTGCAGTAGTTTTGTTGCATGGTTTTTTAGAAAACAAAACCATGTGGGAAAATATTACACCAGTTTTAGCAAAAAAAAATAGAGTAATTGCTATAGATCTATTAGGTCATGGGAAAACAGATTGCTTGGGCTATGTGCATAGTTTAACTTTATTTTCAGAAGCTATAGAAGCTGTTTTAAAACATCTAAAATTAAGACGATTTTATATTATTGGACATTCTTTAGGAGGTTATGTCGCTTTAAAATTAGCGGATAGAAACCCTATTAAAATTAAAGGTTTATGTTTATTAAATTCAACTTCTAATGAAGATGATGATGCTAGAAAAGCATTAAGAGCACGTGCTAATAAAATGGTACAGCATAATTTTAAAAATTTAGTTCGTATGTCTTTTGTAAATTTATTTACAGAGAATAGCAGAAATAAATATAAAAACGAAATAAACATAGCATTATCAGAGGCCTTAAAAACACCTATTCAGGGTTATATAGCTGCAAATGATGGCATGCGTTTGCGAGAAAACCAGAACCATGTTTTGACTAATGACGGTTTTAAAAAATTAATAATTGCTGGTAAAAAAGATCCTGTTTTACAATTTGAAATCGCGAAAAAAGAGGCTAAAAAAACAAACTCAGAACTCATCGGTTTAGATGGTGGACACATGAGTCATATAGAAAACAAAGAAGCTTTGTCGACTATTTTATTGAACTTTTTAAGTTAATACTATTCTAAAAATCTAAGTTAGATTAGATTAATCTTCTTGCATTGAATTCCAACCCTGTGCTTTTAACTCAATTTCTTGATTTGCTCTAGTAATAAGTTGTAAACCTTGGTTTTCTTCTGTGATATGACCAATAATAGAAAAGTTAGGATTGCCTTTTACCTTGTCAAAATCTGAGATTGGTACTGTAAATAAAAGTTCATAGTCTTCACCACCGCTTAAAGCAACCATAGTAGAATCCAATTCAAACTCTTCACAGGCAGAAATTACTTGTGGGTCTAAAGGCAATTTATCTTCATAAATTTTACAACCCACTTTACTTTGTGTACAAATGTGAAAAAGTTCTGAAGATAAACCATCAGAAATGTCAATCATAGCAGTTGGTTTTACCTCTAGTTCTTTTAAAAGCCCAGCCACATCTTTACGTGCTTCAGGTTTTAATTGACGCTCAATTAAATAAGTATAATTATCTAAATCTGGTTGATTGTTTGGGTCTACTTTAAAAACCTGCTTTTCTCTTTCTAAAACTTGTAATCCTAAATAAGCAGCACCTAAATCACCAGAAACAACTATTAAATCTGTTTCTTTAGCGGTATTCCTATACACAACATCTTCCTTGTTGGCTTTACCAATTGCTGTTACCGAAATTAATATCCCTTTGGTAGATGAAGTGGTATCACCACCAATTAAATCAACTTTATAAGTATCACAAGCCAACTGAATACCAGCATATAGTTCTTCAATTGCTTCTAATGGAAACCTGTTAGAAACAGCAATAGAAACCGTAATTTGTTCTGCAGTTCCGTTCATTGCATATACATCAGATAAATTTACCATTACAGATTTATAACCTAAATGCTTTAAAGGCATATAGCTTAAATCAAAATGAACCCCCTCAATTAGTAAATCTGTGGTAACTAAAGTTTGTTGTTCTGAAGCCTCTAGAACTGCTGCATCATCACCAACTGCTTTTACTGTAGTTTCTTGATTTACTTTAAAGTATTTTGTAATATGATTTATTAAACCAAACTCACCAAGTTCGGCTAATGACGTTTTATTTTGATTTTTATCTTCTAACATGCTGCAAAGATAGTTACATTCTTAAAATTGATAGAATTACTTTAACAGAGATTTTAATTTGGTTTCAATTATAAATTCTATTTTTGGTACAATAATTTTATAATAACAACTTATTGCTTGTCGATTTATGCTAGCTATTGGTACTAATTTAAAATATTACTATGTTTAAAAAAACACTGTTTTTATTAATTTTTATTTCTTTTAGTTGCTCTGAAGGTTATTTAGGACCATCTAATCCAGATCCAATAGTAGATGTAGTTGATCCCATAAATGATAAGATTACAAAGTGCGAAAATGGAATGGCGGGCGAATTTCCTTGCAATGGCTATGATTTATTAGCAAGAATTTCTTTAGATGATTTAAATTTATCGAACACTGCAAGTGATAATTTAAGTGGAAACGATTCTTGGGGTTGGACAGATCCTACAACAAACAAAGAATATGCTTTAATGGGCTTAAATTCTGGAGCTTCATTTATAGATATTAGTGAGCCAACAACTCCAGTTGTTTTAGGTTTTTTACCAACAGCAACTGTAAATAGCGATTGGAGAGATGTAAAAGTTTACAACAATTATGCATTTGTGGTTAGTGAGGCTTCCAATCATGGGATGCAGGTTTTCGATTTAACAAAATTAAGAGATGTTGCAAATCCGCCAGTAGTTTTTGATGCAGATGCAACCTATACGAATTTTGGAAGTGCACACAATATTGTAATTAATGAGAGTGAAGGCTATGCTTATCCTGTTGGTACAAGTAGAAGTGGAACTTATCAAGGAGGGCCATTATTTATAAATATTCAAGACCCATTAAACCCTTTAGAAGAAGGTGGTTTTCTTAACTATTCTCATGATGCACAAGTAGTCACCTATAATGGTCCAGACACAGAACATGTAGGTAAAGAGATTTTAATTGGTAGTAATGAAACAGAAGTGGTAATTGTAGATGTTTCTGATAAAAGGAATCCGACAAGATTATCAGCCATAAGTTATACCAATGTAGAGTATACACACCAAGGTTGGTTTACAGAAGATATGAGTTATTTTCTATTAGGAGATGAGTTAGATGAACTTAGAAATGGAGGTTTTACAAGAACTGTTGTTTTCGATTTTATAGACTTAGATAATCCTAAATTACATTTCGAATATCAAGGAACTACAGCAGCTATAGATCATAATGGTTATGTAAAAGATGATACGTTTTATTTGGCAAATTATACAGCAGGTGTTAGAATGATAGATATTTCTGATATAGCAAATAGAACAATGAACGAAACTGGTTTTTTTGATACAAGACCAAGTAGTAATCTAGCCTCTTTTAATGGAGTTTGGAATGTGTATCCTTATTTTGAAAGTGGTGTAATTGTAGTAAGTGATATTGAAAACGGATTGTTTTTAATTAAAAAATCAGAATAAAATACTGAATGAAAAAACTCTGCTACTTAGCAACTCTTTTTCTTCTTTTTCAATGTTCAGATCCAGAAATTAGAGAAGGTTTTTCTTCAATAACTGTAACCCAAGAAGTTACTGCAAAAACCTTTGGTGGCTCTAAAAACGATGTTTATCAATCTGTAGTTTCCACTTTAGATGGGGGCTATGCAGTTTTAGGTTACACACAAAGTAATGATTTTGATATCTCAGATAAAACCAATGAAAGTTTCGATTTTTTGTTGATGAAATTCTCATCAGATCACGTTTTGCTTTGGAGTAAAACCTATGGTGGTTCAGATGATGACAGAGCAGCAGATTTAATTGCAACTAAAGATGGTGGTTTTGCGCTTTTTGGTTTTAGCAAAAGTTCAGATTTTGATGTAGCTAACAATGCAGGAGCTCAAGATTTTTGGATGATTAAAACCACGTTTGATGGCACAATTTCTTGGCAGAAAACTTTTGGATTTTCAGGTGCGGATACAGGTAATTCACTTATTCAAACTGCAGACGATTGTTTTTTAATTACGGGTGTTTTAGATGTAACAGCTTCGAATGGTCAAGGTAATTCTAAGACCACAGAGAAACATGCAGGTGGAGATGTTTGGGTAATTAAACTGAATAATAATGGAGAATTAGTTTGGAGCAGATATTTTGGAGGTTCTTTTACAGATACTCCATTTGGTGTTATAGAAACTAATGATAACAATTATATAATTGCAGCATCTTCAGACAGTGAAGATTTTAATATTAGCAATAATAAAGGAACTTATGACTTTTGGCTTTTTAAAGTTTCTTCAGATGGAGATTTGCTTTGGGAGCAAAGTTTTGGTGGTTCTGAAGTAGATGAACCAAGAGGAATTACGACTACAGATGATGGTAGTTTTATAGTAGTTGGGGATACTAGAAGTAAAGATAAAGATGTATCTACAAATAATGGAGGTGCAGATTTATGGATGATAAAAATTACAACTGAAGGTAATTTACTTTGGGAAAAAACTTTAGGAGGTTCTAGTTTCGATGTTGCAAGATCTATTTCTAAAACACAAGATGGTGGTTTTGTAATCTCCGGAAACTCTAGAAGTTTAGACCAAGGTTTTATCAATAAAGGTCAAAATGATGGTTGGGTGTTAAAGGTAGATAATAATGGCTCTTTACTTTGGCAACAGTTTATTGGCGGTACAGAAAATGAATTATTGTTCGATGCTGTAGAACTTGCAAATCAAGATATTGTTGCTGTAGGAGAAAGTAGTAGTTCAGACGGAGACATCTCTGAAAATAAAGGGTTTTCAGATGGGTTAATTATAAATATTAAATAGTTTTATGAAAAAACCATTTTATTTTTTCTTCTTTTTATTGATTATTTTGTCATGTAAAGATGAAACAGAATGTTGTGTAAATCAAACCATAGCTATAAAACTTAAATTTACGCACAATTGGGATGGAGTTGAGCTTAGCTCATCAGATTTTAATGAATTTAAATTTAGAACCGCAAACGACGATTTAATAAGTATTTCTAGATTAAGATATTTAGTTTCTAATGTTTTATTCAATAATACTATACAGTCATCATCTACAATTTATAGTTTAATTGATATAGCTAAAAATGAAACTACCCTTTTTGTAACAGGCGTACCAATATCCAAAGTTAATGCACTTGCATTTACTTTTGGTTTTAGAGATGAAGACAATTTAGATGGAGCTTATGTAGACTTAAACTCTGCCTCTTTTAATGTGCCAGAAATGTTAGGTGGTGGTTATCATTACATGCAGTTTGATGGCAAATTTAAAGATAGTAATAATGCTGACGCAAACTTTAATTACCATGCAATTAGAGCTGCAGATATTACAGATCCAGACAATAAAATTTTACAAGACACTTCTTTTGAAGTTGACTTAGGTAATATAGAAATCACAGAAAACACAACAATAGAAATTAAAATGAATGTTGCAGAATGGTTTAAAAATCCTAATACTTGGAATTTAAACGAATTAAATACTGTTCTAATGCCAAATTTCGACGCTCAAATTTTGATGAATGAAAATGGTCAATCTGTATTTTCATTAGGTGAAATTACTAGTAATTAATATTTTTGGTAAAATGAAACATTTAGGTTTTTACATAATTTTTTTATTTTTCTTGATGAGTTGTTCATCTAAAGAAGATGATGTGTATACACCTGTTGCCTATAATTTAGAAATACCTGAATTATTTGCAGATAAATTGATAGCGCCAATTATACCTGCAGATAACCCTCTTACAATAGAGGGTGTAGCTTTAGGAAAAAAACTATTTTCAGATCGAATTTTATCAGGTAATCAAACACAATCGTGTGCTCATTGTCATAAATTACAAGAAGCATTTTCTGATAGTTCACAATTTAGTGAAGGTGCAGAAGGTAATTTAGGATCAAGAAATTCGATGCCATTATTCAACCTAGCTTGGAATTTTGAGGAACGTTTTGCTTGGGATGGAAAAGAATTTGGACTAGAAAATCAGGTTATTGAACCTATTGTAAATCCCATAGAAATGCATGGTGACTTAAATGAAATCACCAAAAGATTAAATGGACATCATAGCTATCCAGATTTATTTCAGCTCGCATTTGGTACTTCAGAAATTAGTGGAGATTTAGTAGCAAAGGCCGTTGCTCAATTTATGAGAACTATTATTTCTGCAAATTCTAAATTCGATAAATATTTATTGGGTAAAGCTAGTTTAACAGCAGCCGAAGAAAATGGATTTAACGTTTTTATGAGCGAAGAAAAAGGAGATTGTTTTCATTGTCATGGAAGTAACAATAATCCTCTTTGGACAGATAATCAATTTCATAACAATGGCTTAGACGCAACCTTTACAGATTTAGGTTTAGGAGCCATTTCTGGAGATCCTTTAGATAACGGTAAATTCAGATCTCCATCTCTAAGAAACCTAACATTTACTGCGCCTTACATGCATGATGGCCGTTTTTCTTCTTTAGAAGAAGTTATCGATCATTATTCAGAAGGGTTAAAATTTTCAGAAACAATAGATCCATTAATGAAGAAAGTAAATGTAGGTGGAGTAGGTTTAAGCGACCAAGAAAAAGCCGATTTAAAAGCCTTTTTATTGACCTTAACAGATGTGGAGTTTATCAATAATCCTGCTTTTAAAAACTAATCAATAAAACCAATCATAACATTAGGTTTCATAATGAAAGTTTCTCTATTTTTTGCGACTTATGTCGTATATTTGCACACAATTTAGATTTAATCTATTTAAAATTATGATAAAAGTTTCAGACACAGCAAAAAGAAAAGTCATTGAATTGATGACAGATGATGGCTTTGACTCTACAAAAGATTTTGTAAGAGTTGGTGTAAAAAGCGGAGGTTGTTCAGGCTTATCTTATGATTTAACTTTCGATAATAGCCAACAAGAAAACGATAAGGTTTTTGAAGAGAATGATGTAAAAATCGTTGTCGATAAGAAGAGCTTTTTATATTTAGTAGGGACTACTTTAGAATATTCTGGAGGCTTAAATGGTAAAGGCTTTGTGTTTAACAACCCAAACGCAAATAGAACTTGTGGTTGTGGAGAATCATTTTCACTTTAAAATCAGACAATCATGTCAAAGTATACAGAAGAAGATTTAGAACAAGAATTAAAAACCAAAGAGTATGAGTACGGTTTTTATACAGATATAGAGAGTGAAACGTTTGCTAAAGGTTTAAACGAAGATGTTGTTCGTGCAATTTCCAAGAAGAAAAACGAACCAGAATGGATGACTGAATGGAGGCTGGAAGCATACAGAGTTTGGGAGAAAATGACAGAGCCAGATTGGGCAAATGTTCAATATCCTAAGCCAGATTTTCAAGAGATTGCTTACTACTCTGCACCAAAAAAGAAACCTAAATTAAACTCTTTAGATGAGGTAGATCCAGATTTATTAGAGACTTTTAAGAAATTAGGTATTTCTTTAGACGAGCAAAAAAAGTTAGCCAATGTTGCAGTAGATATCGTTATGGATTCTGTTTCTGTAGCAACAACCTTTAAGAAAACATTGGGTGAAAAAGGTATTATTTTTATGCCAATTTCAGAGGCTATTCAAGAACATCCTGAATTAGTAAAAAAATATTTAGGTACTGTTGTGCCAACATCAGACAACTTTTATGCAGCACTAAATTCAGCTGTTTTCTCTGATGGATCATTCTGTTACATTCCAAAGGGTGTAAAATGCCCAATGGAGCTATCAACTTACTTTAGAATTAATGAAGGAGGTACAGGTCAGTTTGAAAGAACTTTAGTAGTTGCAGATAAAGGAAGTTACGTTTCTTACCTAGAGGGCTGTACAGCTCCTCAAAGAGATGAAAACCAACTACATGCAGCAGTTGTAGAGTTAATTGCTATGGATGATGCAGAAATTAAATATTCTACTGTTCAGAACTGGTTTCCTGGAGATGAAAATGGAAAAGGTGGAGTTTTTAACTTTGTAACTAAAAGAGGTTTATGTGAAACAAATGCAAAAATTTCTTGGACACAAGTAGAAACAGGTTCTGCAGTAACTTGGAAATATCCTTCTTGTATTTTAAAAGGTAATAATTCTGTTGGTGAGTTTTACTCAATAGCAGTTACCAATCATTTTCAGCAAGCAGATACAGGTACAAAAATGATTCACTTAGGTAAAAATACCAAGTCAACCATTATTTCTAAAGGTATTTCAGCTGGTCAATCTCAAAATTCATATAGAGGTTTAGTACAAATAAATTCGAGGGCAGAAAATGCACGTAATTTTTCACAATGTGATTCTCTTTTAATGGGGAATGCCTGTGGAGCACATACTTTTCCTTACATAGAAGCAAAAAACAAATCAGCACAAATAGAGCATGAGGCTACCACAAGTAAAATTGGTGAAGATCAATTGTTCTATTGTAATCAAAGAGGTATAGATACAGAAAAAGCAATTGCATTAATTGTAAATGGTTTTAGTAAAGAAGTACTTAACAAATTACCTATGGAATTTGCTGTAGAAGCACAAAAACTTTTAGAAATTTCACTAGAAGGCTCTGTAGGTTAATTTT
This sequence comes from Polaribacter sp., assembly GCA_039768135.1. Classification (GTDB taxonomy): domain Bacteria; phylum Bacteroidota; class Bacteroidia; order Flavobacteriales; family Flavobacteriaceae; genus Polaribacter. Next base: position 9,353 of record JBDNBB010000116.1, on the reverse strand, counting down.
CAAAAATTACAGACTAAAAAGTTAAATAGTAAATAGCATAGAGCTAAAGGCTCAAAAATCAAAGTAGAAAATATGTTAAAGATTAATAATTTACACGCATCAATAGACGAAAAATCTATTTTAAAGGGGTTAAACTTACAAGTGAATGCAGGAGAAGTTCATGCAATTATGGGACCTAATGGTGCAGGTAAAAGTACCTTTGCAAATATTGTAGCTGGTAAAGAAGATTATGAAGTTACTAATGGTACCATAGAATTAAATGGCGAAAACATTAGTGAATTAGCTCCTGAAGAAAGAGCGCATAATGGTGTGTTTTTGTCTTTCCAGTACCCTGTAGAAATTCCTGGTGTATCTGTAACAAATTTTATTAAAACAGCCATAAACGAAACTAGAAAAGCAAAAGGCTTAGAAGATATGCCTGCAAAAGATATGCTAAAAAAGATTCGCGAAAAGTCTGAGTTGTTAGAAATTGATCGTAAATTTTTATCTCGTTCTTTAAATGAAGGTTTCTCTGGTGGAGAGAAAAAGCGTAATGAAATTTTTCAAATGGCAATGTTAGAGCCAAAACTAGCCATCTTAGATGAAACTGATTCTGGTTTAGATATAGATGCTTTAAGAATTGTTGCTAATGGTGTTAATAAATTAAAATCTAAAGATAATGCAGTAATTGTAATTACACATTACCAAAGACTTTTAGATTATATAGTTCCAGATTTTGTACATGTTTTACACGATGGTAAAATTGTAAAAACAGGTGATGCCTCTCTTGCTTTAGAATTAGAAGCAAAAGGGTATGATTGGATTAAAAAGGAACTAGTTTAAATTCAACGGCTATATCTTTTAGCCCTTGTAATTTTAACTTTCAAACAATATAAAATGGAATTAAAAGATAAATTACTTTCTTCTTATGTAGCTTTTGAGGATAATGTAGATACGAATTCAGCAATTCATGACATACGTTCTAAAGCCCTAGAAAACTTTGATAAGCTAGGTTTCCCATCTAAAAAGTTGGAAGCTTGGAAATACACATCTTTAAACTCACTTTTAAAAAACGACTTTAGTATTTTTCCTGATAGAGGAAGAGCTGTAGATTTGGCAGACGTAAAGCAGTATTTTATTCACGATATAGATACGTATAAAGTTGTATTTATAGACGGTAAATACAGCTCTTTTTTATCTGCAACAACTCACGAAAATTTTGATGTTTGCTTAATGTCTTCTGCATTAAATAAGTCAAAATATAAATCTGTAATTGAAACATATTTTAATAAAGTTGCTAAGCAAGATAACTTAACAAGTTTAAATACAGCTTTTGCATCAGAGGGCGCTTATATTCATATTCCAAAAAATATAGAAGTTCAGAAACCAATTCAGATTATTAATTTCACAACAGGTTCTGAGCCAGCAACAATGACTCAACCGAGAAATTTAATTGTGGTTGAAGAAAATTCGCATGTACAAATTATAGAACGTCATCAAAGTTTAACCTCTAATGCAGTTTTATCTAATGTTGTAACCGAAGTTTTTGCTGCTAAAAGTGCAACTGTAGATTATTATAAAATTCAAGACGATCATACAAATGCTTCGTTAGTTGATAACACTTATGTAGATCAAAAATCGAATAGTGTGGTTTCTGTGCATACCTTTTCATTTGGAGGAAACATTACCAGAAATAATTTAAATTTTTATCAAAATGGAGAACATATAGACTCTATTTTAAAAGGAATTACAATTATTGAAGGAAAACAACATGTAGATCATCATACATTAGTGCATCATATAGAACCTAATTGCGAATCTCATCAAGATTATAAAGGAATCTACGATGAACGCTCTACAGGAGTATTTAACGGTAAAGTAATTGTAGAAAAAGAGGCACAGAAAACCAATGCTTATCAACAAAATAATAATGTTTTAGTAAGCGATAAAGCAACTATAAATGCAAAACCTCAATTAGAAATTTTTGCTGATGACGTAAAATGTTCTCACGGTTGTACTATTGGACAATTGGATGATGATGCTTTGTTTTATATGCAACAAAGAGGTATTCCTAAAAAAGAAGGTAGAGGTTTGTTAATGTTTGCATTTGCAAATACGGTATTAGAAAGTGTAAAAATACCAGAGGTAAAATCTAGAATTACAAAGTTAATAGCTAATAAATTAAACGTTAACATCGGGTTCGATTTATAGCATAATAAATCACAAAAAAACCACGTTACAACGTGGTTTTTTTATGATCTTTAGTTTATACTTTCTAATATTCCTTTTAAAAAAGTGTTTTCATCCATCCAAGATAAAGCCATTCTTACTATAACCAAATCTTGTTCGGGCAGTATATAAACACGTTGACCTTGATACCCATCTGCGAAATACATGGTTTTTGGAACATCTTTCATCTGCCTTTTGGCATTTAACCAAAATTGTGCTCCATAAAGCCCGTTAGAACTCGGCGTAGGTGTAGCAACATAATCTGCCCATTTTTCTGAAAAAACCTGAGAGCCATTCCAATTCCCTCTATGTAAGTAAAGTAGGCCAAACTTTCCCCAATCTCTTGGTGTAGCCCAAGCATAAGAAGACGCAATATAGTTACCAGCTAAGTCAGCCTCTATAACCATAGAATTCATACCTATTTTATCAATAAGGTCTGTATACCAAAAATCTAGATATTCTTGATGTGTTTTAAATTGACTTCTTACAATCCCAGACAATAAATTAGAGGTGCCAGAAGAATAGTTCCAGCTTCCATTTATTTTACCGATAAGGGGTTTTTGAGCTTGCATTTTAGTCATATCTCTCTCTAGGAACAACATTTTTGTTGCATCAGAAATTTCATCATAATTTTCATCCCAAGCTAAACCAGAATTCATTTGTAGTAAATTATGAACACTAATATTTCTACGATCATCGTTTTTCCAAGCTTTAATAGGGGCTTTATCTGTTACCTTTATTTTATTTTGATACTGTAGCACGCCAAAAACGGTACTTAAAACACTTTTGGTCATAGACCAGCCTAAAAGTCTAGAATCTTTTGTAAATCCTTTTGCATATTTTTCTACAATAATTTGATCTTTGTAAATAACAACAACAGCTCTAGTTTGATTTTTTCCAAAAATCGAGCTTACAGTCTTATTTAATTTGGGGTAATTAATGTTGTTAAAAAGGGTGTCTTTTTGATCTGCATTTCCATACGGATAAGGAATTAAATTGTTAGGTTTTGATCTTTTTGGAGTCAGGTAATCTGCTGTTTCATCTGCTTCTGTTAATGTTAAAACACTACCTAAACCTTTTCTGTAAATTGCTTTTCTAGTTAATAAATTAAATACAGATGCCTCTGCAAATTTATTATTGATGTCAATTGCATCAGTTGCTAAATTTACTGGAGAAAAGTTATTGTCTGTTACATCTGTGAAAGCTAAAGCACGTTTTCCTAAAAAAACTGAAGAGGCTGTGTTTTTTGCAGAATAGCCTGCCAGTATATTCAGTTTAGGGTAGTTTACAAATATGACCAATATAGTTGTAATGGATATTAATAGCAGTACTCGTTTAAATAATTTCATAAAAATATGAGTTTAGATTTGTAAAAATAAGAAAATCATATTGGCTTTATTCGATGTTTAAAAAATCAAGTTTTATCTTTGTATTTTAAAATAAGCCTTATGTTTAATGTAAATAAAGTTAGAGAGGATTTTCCGATACTAAAAAGAGAAGTGCATGGTAAGCCTTTGGTGTATTTTGATAATGCAGCAACTTCTCAAACGCCTCAGGTTGTTATAGATACAATTGTAGATTATTATAGTAATTACAATGCAAATATTCACAGAGGTGTGCATACATTAAGTCAGGAAGCTACAGATAAATATGAAGAAGCTCGTTTAAAAATTCAGAAGCACTTCAATGCTAAAGAAGCTTACGAAATAATACTTACTGCAGGTACTACACATGCTATAAACATGGTAGCTTCAGGTTTTGAAACTTTGTTAAGTAAAGGAGATGAGTTAATAGTTTCTGCTTTAGAACACCATTCTAATATTGTTCCTTGGCAAATGCTTTGCGAAAAGACAGGCGCAAGTTTAAAGGTGATACCAATGACAGATGAAGGAGTTTTAGATATGGAAGCTTATCATCAATTACTAAACGAAAACACTAAGCTTGTTTTTTGTAACCATGTGTCAAATGCTTTAGGAACCATAAATCCAATAGAAGAAATTATTGAAGCTGCTCATAAATTTAATGCAGCAGTTCTGATTGATGGAGCACAAGCTACGCCTCATATTAAGCCAGATGTTCAAGCATTAGATGTAGATTTTTATGTTGCTTCTGCTCATAAATTGTGTGGGCCAACAGGAGTTGGTTTATTATACGGAAAACAAGAGTGGTTAGAGAAATTACCTCCTTATCAAGGAGGAGGGGAAATGATTGCAACTGTTTCATTTAAAAAAACAACCTATGCTGGTTTGCCACATAAATTTGAAGCTGGAACGCCAAATATTTGTGGAGGTATCGCTTTTGGAGTAGCTTTAGATTATATGAATTCATTGGGTTTTAAAGATATTTCAGCTTACGAAAATGAATTATTAGTTTATGCAACTCAACAATTAGAAAAAATAGAAGGTCTGAAAATTTATGGAACGTCTACCAATAAAACTGCTGTAATCTCATTTAATGTTGGTGCTATTCACCCTTACGATATTGGTGCAATTTTAGATAAATTAGGAATTGCGGTTAGAACAGGACATCATTGCGCACAACCTATTATGGATTATTATCAGATTCCGGGAACTGTCAGAGCATCCTTTTCATTTTATAACACTAAAGAAGAGATTGATATTTTTGTTACTGCGCTTCAAAAAGCAGTAACTATGTTAGCTTAGTGCTATTATTGTTTGTACACTTTTTTACCACCCATCTAAAGTATTCGGTAGTTTATGTATATTTAATTGTGTTCTAAACAACTAAATTTATTTACATTTATTGCTTTAGTATCTTTGAACAAACAAATAGAAATATGAATTTTTATCCTTTAAAGTTTACTCCATTATACAAGTATAGAATTTGGGGTGGAGAAAAACTAAATACAGTATTAAATAAAAATTATAAGGAAAATAATATTGGTGAGTCTTGGGAGATTTCTGACGTTTCAGGAGACGAAACGTTAGTTGCAGAAGGTGCTTTAATGGGTAAGTCTTTAAGAGATTTAACTATTCAATTTCAAGGAGAGTTTGTAGGTAACAATGTTTACGAAAAGTTTGGGCAAGAATTTCCTTTATTGATTAAATTTATTGATGCTAAAACTCCATTGTCAATTCAAGTGCATCCAAGTAATAAGATTGCGAAAGAAAGACACAACTCTTTTGGTAAGAATGAAATGTGGTATGTTATGCAAGCTGATGAAGATGCTGAATTAATAGTTGGTTTTGATAAAGAAATTTCTAAAGATGAATATCAAGAGCATCTAAAAAATAATACTATTTTAGAGGTAATGCATCACGAAAATGTGAACAAAGGCGATACATTTTACATCCCTACAGGAAGAGTTCATGCAATAGGTGCAGGTGTTTTGTTGGCAGAAATCCAGCAAACTTCAGACATTACCTATAGAATTTACGATTATGATAGAGTAGATACTAAAACTGGACAAAAAAGAGACTTACACAACGAACAAGCTTTAGATGTTATAGATTATTCAGTCTATGAAATGTATAAAACATCATACGATTTAGATAAAAACATATCGAATAAATTAGTTCATTCTCCTTATTTTACAACTAATATCTTAGACATTAATACTACTGTAAATAAAGATTATTCATCCATAGATTCCTTTATTATATTTATGTGTGTAGAAGGTAATGCAACTATTCATTATAATAATAAAGCATATACAATAAATTGTGGTGAAACTATTTTACTACCTGCTGCAATTCAAAATGTTACTATTAAAGCAACACAAGTAAGACTCTTAGAAGTTTATTATTAGTGGAGAAAAAAGACCAATAGTCTTATATTTTTTTAACGTTTTGTTTTTTCTGTATATTTGGTTTAAATGTTTTATCTTCAAACATTACTTCAATTATTTATTAAAAAATAATACCGAATGAAAATTAAGATAGCTGCGCTTTTATGTGCTTTTTTTACATCCTCTGTGATTGCTCAATTATCTAATGACCAAGTTGTTCCTTTAATTAAAAACTTTTTTAATCCATTTTATCTATTCAAAGCTCAATTCTATTAACAGTTTAAAGGAATTAACTTCACAAACATTTAAACTCTTAATTTACTTTTTTTAATATTAAATAAAATGATTCAATCAAAAAAAATAATTAAATATCTATCATTAGTATTATTTGTATTTGTATTACTTTCAAGTACTATAAAAATAAAAAATGAATATAATTTAGACGAGGGTTGGCAAATAGACTTCTTTGATGATTTTGCTACTTTTAATAAAAATAATTGGCAAGATCAATTGATTTGGGTAAACAAGGAAACACATTGCTACGTTCCGGACAATCTTTATGGTACAAGAGAGGTAAGTAATGGTACTTTAAAGCTAAAAGTTATTAATATAAATGAAGAGATATCTTGTAATAATTTTGATAAATTTGGAGAAAAACATCCAAATACTCGGTATGTAGCAGGAAGAATTACTACTAAAAACAAAAAAGAATTTCACAAAGGTAAATGGACTGCAAAATTAAAACTATGGAGTAATGGAGAAAAAAGTATGTTTCCTGCTTGGTGGCTTTTGGGTGCGCAAAACAACGAACCACCAGTACAAGAAGCAGATGAAAATATTTGTTGGCCAAAAACTGGTTCTGGAGAAATAGATATATTTGAGCATCATGGAGATCATCAAAAAAATCATTTTACAACAGGAGCTATAAAGAGTTTAGGAGTATGTAATGAAGGAGATTGGTGGTCTTTAAGAAAAGGGTTTGATGTTACTTTAAATGAGTACCATGAGTACTCTGTTGAATGGGAAAATAGTGATTTAGTTTATAAAGTTGATAATAAAGAAATATATAGAAATGTTGGCCAAGGTGATAAATATCCAGAAAAAATGTTTGCAATATTAAATTTTGCAAAAATTACAGATAACCCAATGGATGGCGAGTGGGTTATGGAGGTAGATTGGGTAAAACATGAATTTAAAAAATGTTAATGAATCATACCCAACAAAAAATATTTTATTCACAGAAGGCTGTCAAGAAGGTTTTAATTATGAAAAGTTAAACTATTGGCCAAACGCTGAGAGATACGGTAACTCAATGATAAATGATTTTAATAATGGAGTAGTTGGTTGGACAGATTGGAATATCTTATTAGATGAAAATGGAGGCCCAAACCATGTTCAAAACTTCTGTTTTGCACCTATTCATGCTAACTTAAAAACAGGTGAATTAATAATAACTCCAACTTATTATTATATTGGTCATTTCTCTAAGTTTATAAGGCCTGGAGCAAAGCGCTTAAGTACTTCCACAAGCAGAAGCAATATAGAAAGTACTTCTTTTAAAAATAAAAATGGCGAAACAATAGTAGTTGTTTTAAATAAAACAAACGATTCAATAAATTATAAACTTATAGTTGATAATAAGCAAACATTTATTTCTATTCCGCCAAGAGCAATACAAACTTTAATTTATTAGCAAGAACTTTTTCTAAATAATTATGAATAAAAAAATAATAGTAATTTCTTTTGTAATATCACTTGGAGGGTTTCTTTTTGGCTTTGATGCTGGTATAATTTCTGGAGTTATGTTTTTTGTTGGGCCAGAGTTTAACTTAAGTGAAATACAGTCTGGTTGGGTAGTGAGTTCTCCCTCATTTGCAGCTATGGTTGCTATGTTTTTTTCAGGAAGGTTAAGTGATAAGTATGGGAGAAAAAAAGTATTGCTCATTGTTGCTTTTTTGTATGCAATGTCTTCTATTTTGTCAGCGCTTGCCTCCTCTTATGAATCTCTATATTTAGCAAGAATTGTTGGGGGTCTTGCTTTTGGAGCAGCTTTAGTAATTGCACCTATTTATATTGCAGAAATATCTTCAGCAAAAAATAGAGGCAAGTTAGTCTCATTACAACAGCTAAACATTGTTTTCGGTTTTTTTGCTGCTTTTTTAAGTAACTATTTATTCAACAAGTACAATAGTTTAGAAGTAACTTTTCTTATAGATACTACTGTTTGGAGGTATATGTTAGGAGTGGAGTTATTCCCTGCTCTTTTGTATTTTTTACTTTTATTTTTTATTCCAGAAAGTCCAAGATGGCTCTTTGCAAAGAAAAACTTTTTAAAAGCAAAAAAAGTATTTATTCAAATTTACGGAGAGGTACAAGGCAATAAAGAAATAGAAGTTTTAGAAAAAAACACAAATTATAAAAAAAATAAAGTAAAAGTAAGTTTTAAAGACCTCTTAAAGCCATCGCTTAGGTTTGTTTTTTTAGTTGGTATTGTAATAGGTATTCTTCAGCAGATCACAGGTATAAACGCAGTTTATTTCTATGCAACTTCTATTTTTAAGCAAACAGGAATTAGTACAGATGCTGCATTTTCTTCAGGAGTATTATTAAGTACAACCTCTGTAGCTTTTACTTTTGTAGCTATTTATTTAATAGATAAAATTGGTAGAAGGCCTTTATTACTTATTGGTTCTGCTGGTATAACAATTAGTTTATTTTTATGTTCTTATGGTTTTGGACAAGCAACATATAATTTAACTTCAGAGCAAATTTCTCAGTTAGAATTTTCAAATTCAGAAAAGCTATCCTCACTTGCAAATAAAACCTTTAAAAATGATTTCGATTTTAAGAAAGAGGTTAAAAGTAAAATAGGTTTAAAAACATTCAATAAAAATGAAGCAATGATATTAGAATCAGCAACTTCAGTTAACGCACCTCTAATTTTAGGCGGAATTTTAGGTTTTATTGCTTGTTTTGCCTTTTCTTTAGGACCAGTTATGTGGGTATTATTATCAGAGCTTTATCCAATAAAATATAAAGGCTTTATAATTGGTATAATTGCTTTTGTCAACTCATTAATAAGCTCATTAGTACAATTGATATTTCCATGGGAATTAGCGAATCTTGGTAATGCAATTACATTTTTAATATTTGCCGTTATTTCTTTGATAGGATTTATTGCGCTATTTAAAATCTTGCCAGAAACTAAGGGTAAATCTTTAGAAGACATAGAGTTAGAGTTTGTGAAGTAAATTAAAATATACAGATTAAAAAAGCCTTATCTAAACAGATAAGGCTTTTTTGCTCCCCCTCTTGGACTCGAACCAAGGACCCTCTGATTAACAGTCAGATGCTCTAACCAACTGAGCTAAGGAGGAGTTTGCTTCACAAATTTGTG
>JBDNBB010000115.1:0-2912 GCA_039768135.1 Polaribacter sp. | reverse complement strand
TTTAGGTAGCGCTTTATTTAGAAACTTGTATGTATATGCAGGTACAGAGCACAAACAAGCAGGTCAAGAACCTAAAGCTATTAACCTTAACGATTATAAATAATGGATACAGTACACAAAATCGGTAGAAGAAAAACAGCAGTAGCTCGTATTTATCTTTCGGAAGGTAAAGGAAACATTACTGTTAATAAGAAAGATTTTAAAGATTATTTTACAACAGGAACTTTACAATATAAAGTACAACAACCATTAATGTTAACAGAAAACTTAACATCTTATGATGTAAAAGTAAATGTTTTTGGTGGTGGTGTAACTGGTCAAGCAGAAGCAATTCGTTTGGCAATTACAAGAGCTTTAGTTTCTATTAATGAAGAGCACAGAGCAGTATTAAAACCAGAAGGTTTATTAACTCGTGATCCAAGAATGGTAGAACGTAAAAAATTCGGTCAGAAAAAAGCACGTAAAAAATTCCAATTCTCGAAACGTTAATATATACACTGAACTTGTTTCAGTATACATTACAATTGAGAACTGTTATTATTACAATACATTAATATTAAACAGTTTAGTATCTAAATATACAAGACCTTAACAAAAAGCTACTTGTATATTGATTTCGAAAACAGAAAGTAAACACATTTAAAAATGGCAAACGTAAACATTCAAGATTTATTAGACAATGGTGTACACTTTGGTCACTTAACAAGAAAGTGGAATCCAAATATGGCACCTTACATTTATACAGAACGTAATGGTGTACACATCATCGATTTGTATAAAACTGCAGCTAAAATAGAAGAAACATCAGAAGCATTAAAGAAAATTGCTAACTCTGGTAGAAAAATTTTATTTGTAGCTACAAAAAAGCAAGCAAAAGATATTGTTGCAGACAAAGCAAAGGCAGTAAACATGCCTTACATTACAGAAAGATGGCCTGGTGGAATGCTAACTAACTTTGTTACTATTAGAAAAGCTGTGAAAAAAATGGCTTCTATTGATAGAATGAAAACAGATGGTTCTTTTGACGCTTTGTCTAAAAGAGAAAAATTACAAATTAACAGACAAAGAGAAAAATTAGAAAAGAATTTAGGTTCTATTTCTGATATGACTCGTTTACCTGGTGCATTATTTGTAATAGATATTAAAAAAGAGCACATTGCTGTAGCAGAAGCTCAAAAATTAAATATCCCAATTTTTGCAATGGTAGATACAAACTCTGATCCAAGACAAGTAGACTACGTAATTCCAGCAAACGATGACGCGTCTAAATCGATAGACAAAGTATTAGGTTTTGTTACAGAAGCAATTGCAGAAGGTTTATCTGATAGAAAAGCAGACAAAGAAAAAGTAAAAGAAGCTAAAGAAGCTCCAAAAAAGGAAGCTACTAAAGCAGAAGTTACTGAAACTGCAACAGAAGAAAAAAAATAATTAATATCAATTTAGAAACAATCGTTTCATAAAAAAAGGAAGTGACATGGTAAAAGTAAGTGCTGCTGACGTTAAAAAATTAAGAGAAGCAACTGGAGCTGGTATGATGGACTGTAAAAAGGCATTAGTAGAAGCAGAAGGTAATTTTGACGAAGCAATAAATATTTTACGTAAAAAAGGTCAAAAAATTGCTGCAAAAAGAGCTGATAGAGAATCTACAGAAGGTGTTGCAGTAACTAAAATTAACGACGATAAAACAGAAGGTGTAGCAATTGTATTAGCTTGTGAAACTGATTTTGTTGGTAAAAACGAAAAATTTGTAGCATTAGCTGGCGAATTTGCAGACATTGCCTTAAATTATGATAGCAAAGAAGATTTCTTAGCTGCAGATTTTAATGGAATGACAGTTGCCGATAAATTAGTGGAACAAACTGGTGTTATTGGAGAAAAGTTAGACATCACTGCTTTTGAAAAAGTAAAAGCTGCTTATGTTGGTGCTTACACACACATTGGTAAAATTGCTGCTTTAGTAGGATTATCTGCAGTGGTAGATAATGCTGAAACTTTAGCAAAAGACGTTGCAATGCAAGTTGCATCTATGGGAGCTACAACTCTATCTTACAAAGATTTTGATCCTGCTTATGTTGCTGCAGAAACCGAAGCAAGAATTGCTGTGATTGAAAAAGATAATATTGAGTTAGGTAGATTGGGTAAAACATTAAAAAATGTTCCTCAATACATCTCTATGTCTCAAATTACTGATGAAGTTTTAACAAAAGCAGAAGCAGATGCAAAAGCAGAATTAGCTGCAGAAGGCAAACCGGAAAAAATCTGGGATAGAATTTTACCAGGTAAAATGGAAAGATTTATTTCTGATAATACAACTTTAGATATGGAGCAGTGTCTTTTAGACCAAACTTTTATTAAAGATGAAAAGAAAAATGTTGCTGAATATGTAAAAACATATGGTGATGTTGAAGTATCTTCTTTTAAAAGAGTAACTTTAGGATAAGACAAAACTGTTACTCCTGTAAAAACAGGAATCTATAAATTTTAAACCTTGCATTCTATTTTAGAAATGCAAGGTTTTTTATTTTCTAACAAAAAAGAAAATCAAAAAAAAAACGTAATTTTGCGCAACATTTAAAATAAACTATGCAATACAAAAGAATTCTTTTAAAACTTAGTGGAGAAGCTTTAATGGGAGAAAGACAATATGGAATAGACCCTAAAAGACTCTCAGAATACGCAAAAGAAATAAAACAAGTAGTAGCAAAAGGAGTTGAAGTAGCCATAGTTATTGGTGGTGGAAACATTTTTAGAGGTGTGGCTGGTGCTGCAAATGGTATGGATCGTGTACAAGGAGATCACATGGGTATGTTAGCAACCTGTATAAATGGTTTGGCACTTCAAAGTGCTCTAGAAGAAGAAGGGGTTTATACACGTTTACAAACCGCACTAGAAATTAAAGAAGTAGCAGAACC
>JBDNBB010000114.1:0-2851 GCA_039768135.1 Polaribacter sp. | reverse complement strand
TTATATTTAATTCGCTATTTTCAGTTAGTTTATATTTGAATTCAGTTGGATTATCTTCCCAATCAAGATTTTTAATTAAACAATTAATTTTTTGATTGTTATTATCAATGTAATATCCATTTTCAAAAGAAATTTGAGAGTAGCAATTAAGGCTTAAAATTGTAGTTAAAAGAAATAGTAATTTTATTTTCATCATTATTTTAATTTAGTAATAGCTAAATTGTTGATTTTTTATAACACATAGATAAAAGTACTTTCAATATATAAAATTACTGTCCTGTACCTTTATGTATAAAATTTAAATGCATACTTATTAAAAAAGTAGTCTTTAAATAGTGAGGAATTATATTCTACTTTCTTTTTTTTAACTACAATGTTTGTCAAAAAACTAATTCAGTACAATTTTATGTATTGATGTCCCTCTATTTCCTTCTAGTTTTAAAACATAAACACCTGCTCTATTATTATTCAATCGAATTTGTTTCGTTGTTAATACAGTTCCTTTTTGGATTTCTGCACCATTAATTGAATAAATTTTATACTGCATTTCTTCTCCTTGACTTAACTTTATATTAAAGACTCCTTTACTTGGATTTGGAAAAATAGTTACTACATCTTCTTCAATTTCTTTTGATACAGATAATGTTACGTCGTTTATTTCTATAATGTTTATAGAAAATTTAGGCAATGTAATCCCTTGACTTCCTTGGCTAATTAAAGTTAACGGATCTACATCAATCCCCATAGCTCTTTCTTCATCCATTTTAGAAAAACTAATCGCTTTGTGAGTTGCTGTTACAGTGTAAGATAAACCATCAATATTTACATTAAATGGTACATCCTGATTACTAAGGTTTACAACGAAAACGGAGGTTTTACCCTCTTTTGTTACTACTCTTGCATTTACTGCTTTTACACCATCTACAAGATTTGATACTTCTACATTGCTTTCAATTAGTGTGGTATTTTCTAATGCCAAACGTAAAATTTCATAACCAGAACCAAACAATGTTTTTTCTAAAGGATATTTAATTCTTGGGCGTTCTACACCACTTGGAGAAATATAGGTCTCCCAAACATAATGAGAATTTAGTTCCCCATTTACACTAAACCAATTGGCACGTTCAAAAATATTCTGATTTTGACTCATAAAAATATAACAATCTACCATTCCTAAAACAGAAGCCGCATTTGGCCCACCAGATTTCACACCCCATTCTGTTAACCAAATAGGTTTATTTGGTGCAACTTTGTATGCATAGTCATAAATAGAATTGCCTAAATGTTTTCTTGCAGTAAGTGCAGTGCCAAAAGCTTCATCACTATTATTAGCATCATCAGGATCTGAACCTACATACGTGTGTACAGTAACCGCATCAAAATAAGTAAGATCTTGGGTTAGATCTTTATTCCAATTAGGATTTGCCCAACTATCTCTTCTCAACAATGGTACAGAAACTCTTATGTTTGGATCTTTTTCTTTAAGTGCAGCAGACATCGATTTTGCTCTAGCAATATAATCATCAGTATTAGGTATGATAGAACTTCGCTGTCCAGGATAAAAACTTTCATTCCCCAACTCTATTACTTTTACTTCAAAACCTCTAGAAATTAAATCGTTGTATCTTGCTATAGTTTCTGGACTTCCATTGTTAAAATCAGTACCATCTGCACTCATATTAAAAGTCCACATCATATCAAATCCTTTCCCTGTTTGAGATTTTCTTGTTGTATTTAAATTGGTAAGTCCATCAATACCAACTTTAATATTATTGGTATCAAATATCTTTATATTAGCTAATAAATCTGGTGTTTTTGTTTTTATGGTTTTATTTACTCCTTGTTCATATTCAAAAGATTCTTCTCCAAAAAGCCTTGTTACATCTCTTCTCCAATCGTACCAATTTGCCCATAAACCGTGTGGAAACCTTATAGTTATGGGTTTTAATTTATTAATTAAATCTTTCTCTTTTGATTTTGAAAAATGATGTGTATTTGTACCTAGTAATAGATTATTAAACACTTCTGTATTAGAAGAGGTTATATTAATTGTTGCTTCCATATTAGAAGGTAAATTAAATGGATAATCTTGAGAAAATACTGATTCAGCAAGTAGCAAGATAAAGTAAAAACAAAGTAACTTCTTCAACATTTTTTAATATTTAACTTAATTACTCAAAAATAATATTCTTTTCTTAGAACAGTATCCTGCTCACTCCTTAAAAGAAATAACTTTTTCAACCATAAACTTTTAAATACAACTTAGATTCTTTTAATTTTATAAAGCGTATTAATAACTTAAAAGTTCTACTGGTCCTTCCAAACCTGTTGCCACTAAATCTTTATAATTTCTAGTCCACCTATTGGTTAAAGGATTATTTAGTGATTTACAATAATTGGCCAAAACAGTTGTGTATTTAATTTCTATTTTATTTTCTCCTTCATTTAAATAATCTGCAACAGGATAAATTGCTTTTCCAAACCAACGTTTGCCTATTTTTTCATCGTTGATATACAATTCTGTAACACCTCCGTTTGTGTTTCCTAAAGACATTCCTAAATATCGAACACCCAAGCCATAAGACAAACCTCCAACACCCCAAAGCAAGCCCATTAAAAATGTAAATCCTAAAATTGCAGAGGAACTATTTGCTATAATATCTACAAAACCAGGCACTGTTAAATAAGCTGCTATTGGTGGTACAATTAACCAAGACTACACCACCTACCATCCAATAGGTTTCCCAAGACCAACCTTTTACTTTGTTGTATGGCATATAAAAACTACCTGCAGCTACACCTCCTAATGAGTGAAATAATACGCCTAAAATTGCTTGCATAATTTTATCTT
>JBDNBB010000113.1:0-4597 GCA_039768135.1 Polaribacter sp. | reverse complement strand
CTACAGATTTCACAAGATCTTCATCCTTTTTAATAGCCTTATTTGCAAAAACAATAAGCAATACGACCAAAATTGGTAAAAACATCCCAATACCTTTCTCAGAAACCACTGTTTCTCCAGATAAATTTAGAGATAAATACATCAATAAGCCTAATAAAAAAAGGTTTATCAAAATTATAATGCGTCCAATTACAAATTGTAATTTTCTGTTTTTAAATAAAAACAATGCAATTAATGATAGTATTGCAGACGCTAAAAACAAAAGAGGAATAACTTTAAAAAACAATGCCTCTCTTAAAAACAAATCTACAACAAATATTTTTTCTTTAATTGTATTCCACAAATTAAATACAAAAATTAGTCCTCCAGAAACAATAGATGCTAACAGTAAATAGATGCTTTGTATTCTTTGAATCATTTTTATAAATTAGATTACAAAAATAGAATTTCTTTTTAAAAAAAGAAAAACTTAGAAGTGAAAAAAAAAGTATATATTTGTAATATAATACCCACACAATTAAAACTTATATAGCACTATATATAAGTTAAAACATCTAAAAAATAATTTCAAAAATCTTAAAATCTTAAGATATATCATAACTTAATAATCATATTAAATGTTCGAAATTTCTGAACTGAAAGCAAAGACTCTCGCAGATTTGCAGAAAGTTGCCAAGTCTATAGGACTTACTAAAACTAGCCAGTTAAAAAAACTAGATCTTGTGTATCAAATATTAGATACTCAAGCTGCAAACCCTGCTGCCGCAAAAAGCACAGAACCAGTTGCTACTGTTGCAAAAACTGAAAAGCCAAAAAGAAAAAGAGTAGTAAAAAAGACAAGCTCTTCTACTCCAAAAACAAAAGAAACTACAATTTCTTCAGAAGCTCCAATTTCTTCAGAAACTCCAATTTCTTCAGAAACAAAGACTACAAAGAATATAAGTACTAATCCAATTCAAAAAGAAGAGGTAAAAGAGGTTCCTGTAATAGAAAAAAGTGCAACTGTTAAAAATAAACCTGCAGAGCGAAAAATAGATACTAAAGAGAAGGAACAAAAACCTACTCATAAAAATGTACCTCGCAACAATAATCCGCAGCGAAGTAACAATCAAAAAAACAACAACAAACCAGCAAGAGATAAAAACAACACCAACAGAAATCACAATAAATCTGGGAACAGGTACAAAGACCCTGATTTTGAATTTGATGGTATTATAGAAAGTGAAGGAGTGCTAGAAATGATGCCAGATGGATACGGTTTCTTACGCTCTTCTGACTATAATTATTTATCTTCTCCAGATGATATTTATGTATCTCAATCTCAAATTAAATTATTTGGTTTAAAAACTGGAGATACGGTTAGAGGTAATGTAAGGCCTCCTAAAGAGGGCGAAAAATATTTTCCCCTAATTAGAGTTTCTAAGATTAATGGTTTAAATCCTAACGTGGTTAGAGATCGTGTTTCTTTTGAACATTTAACACCTTTATTTCCTCAAGAAAAATTCAACTTAGCAGAAAAAGGAGCCTCGCTATCTACTAGAATTATAGACTTATTTTCTCCTATTGGAAAAGGACAGAGAGGTATGATTGTAGCACAGCCTAAGACAGGTAAAACCATGTTACTAAAAGATGTGGCTAATGCTATTGCTGCCAATCATCCAGAAGTATATCAAATTGTATTATTAATTGATGAACGTCCGGAAGAAGTTACTGACATGCAAAGAAGTGTTCGTGGTGAAGTTGTAGCTTCTACATTTGATGAACCTGCAGATAAACATGTACGTGTAGCAAATATTGTTTTAGAAAAAGCAAAACGTTTGGTAGAGTGTGGCCATGATGTAGTTATTTTGTTAGATTCTATTACCCGTTTAGCAAGAGCTTATAATACCGTAGCTCCTGCTTCTGGAAAAATACTTTCTGGAGGTATTGATGCTAACGCATTACATAAACCAAAACGTTTCTTTGGAGCTGCAAGAAATATAGAAAATGGAGGTTCTTTAACCATTATTGCAACTGCACTTACAGAAACTGGCTCTAAAATGGACGAAGTAATCTTTGAAGAGTTTAAAGGAACAGGTAACATGGAACTTCAACTAGATAGAAATATTTCTAACAGACGTATTTACCCTGCTATAGATCTTATTAAATCGTCTACAAGACGTGATGATTTATTATTGGATGAAAAGACAGTACAAAGAATGTGGGTACTGCGTAAATATCTTGCTGATATGAATCCAATAGAAGCAATGGAGTTTATTAATGATCGAATAAAATTCTCTAAAAATAATGATGAGTTTTTAATCTCGATGAATGGATAAGCTCTTTTAACAAAAACTTAAAAAACCTTTTTGATGATGTTTTCAAAAAGGTTTTTTATGCACGCTATCAAAATTAGGTAGCACAAAATTCTAGGTATAAAAAAATCCGTTCAATTGATTTGAACGGATTTTTTTTAGGTCGTATAGATTTTAATTACTATACATGAAAGATCTGTTGTCTTCTACATCAGACGCTTTCTTTATAGCCTCATACATTTTAAATGTTTGTCTTTTTCTTGCTTCAGCAATTCGTTTTCTGTTAGCATCGTAATTAGGAAGAGCAGTTGGGCTTTCTTTGCTTTTTAGTACAAAAGCAAAAACACCTCTATTACCTTCTATTTTGTTGTAAACTTTACCCATTTCAGCATTATACATAGCTCCTACTACTTTAGGTGCTACTCCAACACCAGAAAGTGTAGGACTTTTTAAGGTAATGTTATTTGCTGTTCTTACACTAGATCCCGCAGATTTTGCAATATCTTCTAAAGTAGCTCCATTAAATTTTTCTACAAGTATCGCCGCTTTTTTCTCGTTCATTAAAATAGGTCTTACTTTACTTGTTGCTTTATTTACAGACATTAAGCCTTTTTCTTCTTTACCTGTTATAAATGCTACAACGTGACTACCTTCTAAATCAAAACGTTTAAAATCATTAACGTTGCTTTCATTACTAAATGTCCAGCTTACAATTTGTCTTTCATTTCCAATACCAGGAACATTTTCATCCAAAGCTTTTAAACCAACAGCTGGTCTGGGCTTGTAACTTAATCGTTTTGCTGCATCAAAGAAATTATCTGCTTTAGAAACGGCTAAGGCAAATTCCTCTGCTTGTCTAAATACAGCGTTTTCAGTTTCTTCAGAAGGAACTATAGTTTTAGTATAAGTTGCTAATTTTACAACTTTCTGTTTGTTCTTTTGACCATCAATTTTAATTACATGGAAACCGAATGGCGATTGTACAACACCAATGTCTCCTTTTTCACCTTCAAATGTGAAGTCTCTAAAAGCGGGTGTCATTCTATTATAATTAAACCAATCATATACACCACCTTTTTGAGCAGAACCTTGATCTGAAGAGAATTCTTTTGCTAAATCTGAAAATTTACTTCTTCTTCTTTTTACAACTGACAATAGACTATCTGCTAACTGCTTTGCTTCTTCCTCTGTTCTTGTAACTTCAGGGGCAACTCTTTGTGCACCAACAAAAGGAATTAAAATATGACTTGCTTTTACAGAATCTGGCAATTGTACTACTTCTGTAACTTTAGATAATTTTATTGCCTTCAAATCTTTATACGGCCCTACAATGTCTCCTTTGTTTGCTTCGAAAATAGCATCTGCTATAAGTGCATTTAGATTACTTTTAAACTGATAACCTGTATTTAAATTAGTATCAGAATCGTTTTCAGATAAAAACAAAGCATCGTTTTCAGTAACTTTAAAATCTTCTTTTAAACCTGCTATATTATCCATTATTGCTTGCTCATCTTCTGGTGTAGCTACAATATCAAATTTAACATAAGAAATATCTCTAGAAGCTTCTACTTGAAACTGATCTTTATGACTTTTAATGTACCCTTCAATATCTGATTTTTTTAATTTTATTAAACTATCTGCTAAAGAAGTATAAGGCACATAAACAAACTGACCATTTAATTTAGTATTATTTACTAAGTATTGCATTTCACCCTCTTTTAAAGAAGCTCCTAAACCTGCAGTAACTAAATTGTTAAAAGTACTAGTCTGTGCATTGTCTCTTAATTGATTCATGTAAGAAGACCACTGGCTCCATAATTGCGCATTGTTTTCTTTTGTATCTGCTAAGAATTGTTTGAACTTATTTTCGTCGAACATGCCCACTTCGTTTTGGTATTGTGGATTGTTTTGCACAAAAGGTGCATTTACAATCTCATTCCAAATATCTGCTTCTCCGATAGTAATACCAGCCTTATCTAACTGATTTTTATATACTTTTTTTCTAACAATATTGTCCCAAACTGTTTTTGCCGCTTGCATTTCAGAAATACTACCTCCTGCTTGTTGCTTGTAACTTTCTAATTCATTTGCAAATTCTTGTCTAGAAATAGCTTCTCCATCTACCTCACCCACTTCGTTTACTTTACTAGAATTGAAAAAATCACCAAGAGTTGATGGATCTAATACAAAAGCAAAAAGTGCTAATCCAATAATGATGATTAAGAACATTGATCGTTCTCTAATTTTTGATAAAACTGCCATATGATTTTTAAATTAATTTCAGTGGGCGAATATACATTTTT
>JBDNBB010000112.1:0-15322 GCA_039768135.1 Polaribacter sp. | reverse complement strand
TTGCACCCGCAAAAAGGCCATGTGGCGCAACTGAATAGCGCACTTGATTACGGCTCAAGAGGTTCTAGGTTTGAATCCTAGCATGGTCACAAAAAAAACTTCACATAACTGTGAAGTTTTTTTTTATTAACTGCTTAAATGTTTCTTGTTTTTTTATTTGATCTTTATTAATTTTCTAAGATATCGTAAAAGCTATAGGACTAAAGTCTTGTTAATTCTACAACTTTATTCAATTACTTATCAATTGATTGTTAAGAGAGTATGTTATTTGAAATAAACTTACATTTCAGGCCCTTAAGCTTATTGAATTGCAATGTATAGACTTTTAAAATTTTTATTTTCCTGTATTCGATAAAATAAAAAGAAATCATCTCCTTGTAATGGTGTACATCAAATTTTTTTATAAAAAATTTATAAAATAGACTTACTTTAAGTATTGTGTAATTGCAAGTCTGTGGGCAGGTATACTTTTATCATAGTTTTCTACCAAAATTTCTAATATCTCAGGCTTTTCTTTACCTATTTGGCTTTTAGAGGAGTATTTAGAAACATATAAATTATATTGATATTTTTCTTTTTCAAAAATTAAATAATGAGTTTCATTCAACTCAGTATATGCAATCTCATTATTTGAAAAAGTTTCTGAATTGTCTTTTATGAACTCTGAAAACTCATAATATTTTAGAACATTTTCCATACTTATACCAATTCTGCAGATAAACCTAATTGTAACAATTTAGAACACCTAGGTTCTAAATCTTTAAACTCACCAGATTTTACAGTGCATTTACCCTTGTAATGAACTAGCATTGCACACTGCTCTGCTTGTTCTAAGGTATGATCGCATACACTAATTAAAGATTCAATGACATGATCAAAAGTATTTACATCATCATTATGCAATACAATTTCATGCTGAAAAACCTCTTTTTCTAAGACTTCTACTTCTTCTTGAATTTTTTCTTTTGTACTCATAAACTCAAAATTACAATTTATTGTATTTTAAAGCAACCCAATTATTTCTTTCTATCGTTTTTTCTAAATTTAAGTTAAATTTAGAAACTTCAGTATCTATAGTACTAATATCTTCTTTATAAAAACCACTTAATAGTAAAATACCGTTTTTATTTAAGCAATTTGTATATACTTCCATATCACTCAATAAGATATTCCTATTGATATTAGCAATAATTACATCGTATTTTTTATCAGTCAACAAAGAGGAATCACCTTCATAAACATTAATATTTGTACAATTATTGCGTTTTACATTCTCAATAGAGTTCTCATAACACCAATTATCTATATCTATAGCATCAATAGGGTTTGCACCTTTCATTTCTGCAAAAATTGCTAAAATTCCGGTTCCACACCCCATATCTAACGTTTTTTTATGCTTTAGATCTAGTGCTAGTAAATGTTGAATCATCATATGGGTAGTTTCATGATGACCAGTTCCAAAACTCATTTTTGGCTCTATAATAATATCATATTCTAAATTTGGATTCTCATGAAAAGGAGCTCTTATGCTTACCAAATCGTTTACTTGAATTGGTGTAAAGTTCTTTTCCCATTCAGCATTCCAATTGGTTTGTGCTACCTCTTTTTCTTTATAAGAAATAGAAAATTCATCTGATTTTAATATATATATATCTTCTAAAATATGTGCATTATAATGGTCTTTTTGAATGTAAGCAATTAAACCATTTTCAGTTTCTACAAAACTTTCAAAACCTACAGCACCCAATTCTGCAATTAAAATTTCTGAAGCTGGTTCTTTAGGTGTTATTGTAAAAGTAAATTCGATATATATATTATCCATAATAAAAAATGCATCAAGATTAAATCTTGA
The DNA here is from genome assembly GCA_039768135.1 of Polaribacter sp. Lineage (GTDB taxonomy): Bacteria > Bacteroidota > Bacteroidia > Flavobacteriales > Flavobacteriaceae > Polaribacter. The sequence continues at coordinate 13,470 of JBDNBB010000112.1, read as the reverse complement.
TGCAAATTTATTGGTTTTATACTAAAGTATGTGTTTTTGCTGTGTTTAAATTGCTTTAATAATGGCTGCAAAATCTGCAGGTTTTAAAGAAGCACCTCCAATTAAACCTCCATCTACATCTTCTTTAGAAAATATTTCGTTGGCGTTTTCAGGTTTTACGCTACCTCCATATAAAATTGATACTGAATCTGCCACTTCTTGATTGTACTTTTCAGCAAGTGTTTTTCTGATGAAAGCATGCATTTCTTGCGCTTGCTCAGGGCTTGCGGTTTCTCCTGTTCCAATAGCCCAAACAGGCTCGTAAGCTAAAACAATATTTTTAAAATCTTTACTCTCTAAATGAAACAGCCCATTTTGCAATTGACTTTTTACTACTTTAAAATGGTTACCAGATTTTCTATCTTCTAATAATTCACCAAAACAAAAAATAGCCTCCATACCATTTTCTAAAACAGCGGATACTTTTTCTGCTAAAATAGCATCAGTTTCCTTAAAATATTCTCTTCTTTCAGAATGTCCTATAATTACAGATTGTACTCCAATAGATTGTAACATGTCTGCAGAAACTTCTCCTGTAAAAGCACCATTTTTTGCTTGATGCATATTTTGTGCAGCAACTTCCATTATACTTTCTTTAGTTAATGCTAAAGCAGTTGATAAATTTATATGTGAAGGTGAAATAACAACTCGTGTGTTTTGTAATTGAAATGCTTCTATTTCTTGATGAATACCTGCTATTAGTGTTCTAGTCTCATTAACATTTATATTCATTTTCCAGTTTCCTGCTACTATTTTTTTTCTCATGGTTGTGTCTTTAAATCTAATTGTAAAATTAAGAAATGATCATTTAAATATTGTTCGAATTAAAAAATACTTACTACAACGTTTCCTTAGAGTTGTGCCAAAGCTCTCCTAATTTCCTTAGCGGTACATTTTGTTTCATTAAACACAACAATAGCTCCTTTTTCATCAATCACCATATAGGTTGGTATCCAAGAAAGATTTATAAATTCTACAAAGTCTCCTTCATTCATGCCTTTTGGTAAATTGTAGTGTTCTCCTTTTAACTGGTATTTTTTTATGGCTCTTTTCCATGCTGGCTTGCTAAAATCTGTTGATAAAAATACATAAGCAACATCTGGGAATTCTTTTTGTAATGTTACTAAATCTGGAAAGCCAACAATACAGTCTTTACACCAAGAAGCCCAAACATCTATCAGAATTTTTTTCCCTTTATGTTTATAAAGAATTTCTCTTAAAGTAATCTTAGTTCCGTCTAAACCAATAAGCATCTCTAAATTTACAGACTCTGTAAATGAGGTTGGGTATTCTTTTTTACAGCTCATTACAACCAAAAAAAACAAAACAATAATTTTTTTCATTTAAATTTAAGTTTAAAAAACAGGGATCTTTTGAGTGTTACCCATTAAAAATAGTATTTTTGTATCACTTTAAGCAAAACTAATGACAACTTCGCAACTAATAGCACAAATTAATCAAAAAAAATCTTTTTTATGTATCGGTTTAGATGTTGATTTAGAGAAGATTCCAACTCATTTATTAACTTTAGAAGATCCTATTTTTGAATTTAATAAGGCCATTATTGATGCTACACACCATTTATGCGTGGCATATAAACCAAACACCGCTTTTTATGAAGCATATGGTTTAAAAGGATGGAAATCTTTAGAGAAAACAATTCATTACCTGAATAAAAATTACCCAGAAATATATACAATAGCTGATGCTAAAAGAGGTGATATTGGAAATACCTCTACCATGTATGCAAAAGCATTTTTAGAAGATTTAGCTTTTGATTCTGTAACAGTTGCTCCTTATATGGGTAAAGATTCAGTTGAGCCATTTTTAGCTTTTAAAGATAAGCATACAATAATGTTGGCTTTAACTTCTAATGAAGGGGCTTTTGATTTTCAAACTCAAAAAATTGACAATAAAGAGCTTTATAAACAGGTTTTAGAGACCTCTAAAACATGGAAATATTCAGAAAACTTAATGTATGTTGTAGGTGCAACTAAAGCTGAATATTTTGCCGAGATTAGAAAAATAGTCCCTAAAGCCTTTTTATTAGTGCCTGGTGTTGGTGCACAAGGAGGAAACTTACAAGATGTTTGTAAATATGGTCTAACAGAGAATATTGGTTTACTTATCAATTCTTCTCGAGGAATAATTTACGCTTCTAAAAATGAAGATTTTGCAAATACAGCTGCTCTTAAAGCAAAAGAGCTACAGCAACAAATGGAAGTAATTCTAAAATAGAAATAATGCAATTCCAAGACCAAATGGTACCATTTTTGAATTGCAAAAAACTTCCAATAGAATTGTCTGTTTGGTTCCCAGCCTAACAGAACAACCCAAGAGTAATAATTATAAATGGAGCATTTTTTTCTTGGTATGGGTATCGGTTATTAAAAGCTTTTTATTATTTTAAAGAAATGCACACTGCACTACACCATTAACTCTCTGTCTAAATAACTAACTTGATTTATTTTTTTTAAAATTTTCATTGCTTTAAATGCAGCTAAATCGCTTTTAGCCTCATCTACAAAGCGATAGCTGTTAGATTGCTCTAATAAATTGGCATATCTTTCTTTAAGATGCCTTTTGTAATTTTGGAATTGATTTTGGTAATACATAACAAATTGAGGTTATTTTTTTTAAATCTATGAAAAAAAAACAAACTACACAACAGTTAATATACTTACAATAAATAAATTAGATGATTTTAAGCCTTTATAAGTTTAGTTACAGTAGCATTATCGTTAGTTGACGCTTTTATAAAATAAACTCCTTTTTTTAAAAAAGAGATATCATACGTTTTTATTTGAGTACTCTGAAAAAAAGTATGTACTTTTTTTCCAGTACTTGAGTAAATAATAAATTTACTGCTTAAGATGTCTGTTCCTAATTGAATTGTAAGTTGATTTTTTGTAGGATTAGGATACAGGTTAAATCCTTTTTTTTTTAAAGGAATATTAGTATTACTTAAACTTACTGATTCTTGATATACCCTAACATAATCTACTTCCATAGGGCTCTCAGTAAAATTGGCAGCAATATTTGGTAAAATAGCAACATTTAACAACAAATACTGAGGAGCATCATAAGGCCAATTTTGAATGTTTTTATTCTCAGGTGCATATTCGTAATGTTGAATCCCATCTACACTAAACCTCATCTTTGTTGCAGACCATTCTAAAGTATAGACATGAAATTCTGTAGAGGCATTACTAATACTTCTTCCACCTTTATTTACAGTTCCTCCAAAACTAGATCTATTATGTAAGGCACTTTGCACAAAATCTTGATTAGCTCCCCAATGTTCTATAATATCTATTTCTCCACAATCTGGCCAACCAATAGTACCTTTTGTAGCAGCCCAATAGCCACCATCTTCTGTAATGTTTTGACCAAGCATCCATAATGCAGGAAAGGTACCTACACCAAATGGCATTTTTGCTCTTATTTCTACTTTACCATAAGTAAAAGCATATTTAGAGTTTAATCTTGCAGAAGTATAATTTTTAGTCACTCCATTTTTTGAATAAGTCTCCTTTTTAGCTAAAATTTTTAAAGTACCATTACTTACATAAGAATTATCGATACGATCTGTATAATGCTGAATTTCTCCATTTGCCCAACTAGTATTATTATCTAAAATTGGTTTGATTTGCTTAAACCATTTAGAATTATCTAAATCTGTAACAACACCTGTTTGCCCATCAAAATCATCAGACCAAACTAAATTATTAAAAACTGGCTCATCATCTGAAGCTCCAGCAATTGTACCATCATATAAAAAATCATCTATATAAGCAGTTACTCTATCAGTATTGTCTTCTCCATTAATTTGAATAACAACTCTATTGAAATCGGTTCTGTTAATTGGAGCAGCAGAACCTGGATTTAGATTGATATAGTTATCATCTTTAAAATTGAAAGTTACTGTTTGCCATTGATTTAGGGTAACTGACTTTATTATTTCAGTTTGTGTACTCCAAGGTTCATTTAAATCTCCATTCTGGAGTTTAAGTGAAACTTGATTATTCTGTGAACCTGTAATGTTAATTAAAGGAACATAAATTTTAAAGGTGAAGGTATAGTCTTCAGATAAATCGAACTTTTCATCTAATTCAAATCTAATATTAGCATATTGCCCACCAACATCTTCATACTTTAAAACAGTATTAGAGGTGTTTATAGCTTCTTTATAAAGATTGTTAAATTGTGCATTAATATTAGCATCATCTCCAAACCATGTAGAGATTGTTCCATTTCCTTCAAAATCATCTTCTACAGTCTGCTGAGCATTTGCTATTAACGTGAATAGAAAAAGAAAAGTAAGTAGTAATTTTTTCATGATAGACCTTTAAAATTCTTTATATTTAAGTGGTAAATTTACAACTAGAATTACAAAATCTATGTTAAAAACACCTATATAAAAACTATACACAGTAGACATTTAATTTACCTATTATCCTGTAAAGCAAATACTTGCCTTAAAAGCACTGTATTTCTTAACCCAACTTTTTCCCGGATTCCTTTTTCTTCTATTTCTATCATTGTAAAAACTCCTTTTAAAGTTTCATTGGTTACATAGCCAGTTAAATCTGGATTTACCTTTTTTACAAATGGAATGGAATTATATCTAGTAATTAAGTTACTCCATACTTTATCTGCTCCTACTTTAGAAAATGAATTGTCTATTACTGGGCTAAAACTGTTGTATAAACTTTGGCTAGTTTTTGATTGCAAATAGGTTGTTGCTGCATTTTTATTGCCTAAAAGTATATTTTTAGCATCATTAAATGTTATTTCTTTAACAGCTTTTATAAATATAGGTGTAGCTGTTTTAACAGCATCTTCTGCAGCTCTATTAAGTACTTTTATACCTTCATCTGCCAAATTACTTAAACCTATTTTACGCAAACCTTTATCTAGTACTTGCAATTCATCTGGAAGAAATATTTTTACCAATTGATTTCTGTAAAAACCATCTTTAGAAGTAAGTTTTGCAACTTGATGCGCTATTCCATTATCTAATGCCTGTCTTAAACCATTACCTATTTGCTCTTGACTTAAACCTACATTATTAGGCAAGTTATTTACAACTTGTTGTAAATCTGCACAACCACAAAACTGAAATGCAACTATTACTACCAATATAAACTTCTTCAAACCTCCCAATTTTTATTATTTAAAACTATCTGTTTTTTTATCATATCCATAAGGACAATGTTTACAACCACTTTTACAGCAGTAGCCTCTCTTTAAATGAAATTTTTCAGTAAAGACTTTATAGCCTTTTTCATTTAAATAAAAATCTTCTTCTTCTATAGGTACTCTAGGTTTAAACATGCTGCAAAAATAATCTATTACGGTTTAATTGAATAATAACCTCTTATCTTTTATAGCATTTAAACGTAATACTTTATAATCTAAAATATAATTTTGATACAGCCTCCAAGGAAATTGGTCTCCTTGTTTTGGGAGAATATCTTTTGCTCTATGAATGTAGCCAGAATCTAAGTTAATTAAAGGAAGTTCTCCTAAATTTTCTTCAACCACTTTTGCATGAACTGATTTATGATTGTTCTTATCTAGGTATTTTAACATTCTAGAAATATACTCGCTTGTTAAATCGCTTTTTAAGGTCCAAGAAGCATTAGTATAACCTGCAAAAACAAAAAAATTAGGTAATTCACTTAACATTAAGCCTTTATATATAAATTGCTTTGTAATATCGAAAGGCTTATTGTTTAAAGAGATTTTAGCTCCTCCAAAAGGCAATAATTTTAAACCGGTTGCACTTATTATGATATCTGCCTCTAATAATTTTCCAGATTTTAATAAAATTCCATTTTCTGTTAATGTTTCTATAGTATCAGTTTCTACAGAAGCTTTTCCTTTTTGGATGGCTTTAAAAAAATCACCATCTGGAACCAAACAAAAACGTTGATCCCAAGGTTTATAATCTGGAGAAAAATGAGGCTCTAAAGGGAAATCTCCTAACTCTTTTTTAATTCCTTTTAAAACAACCTTTTTCATTGTTTTAGGGAATTTTCTGCACAAATTATAAAACAACATATCTGCTAAGATATTTTTACCTCTGACAGTTGTATGAGCCATTTTACTGGGCAATATTCTTTTTATGAATTTTGCTACTTTATCTTTATTTGGCAAAGCTGCTATATAAGTAGGTGACCTTTGTAACATGGTTACGCTGTCTACATCATCTGCAATTTTTGGCACAATTGTTACAGCTGTTGCTCCACTTCCAATAACAACTACTTTTTTATTTTTATAATCTAAATCTGTATTCCATTTTTGAGGATGTAAAAACTTACCTTTAAAGTTCTCAAAACCATTAAATTTTGGAGTGTAGCCAGTATCATAATTGTAGTATCCACTCGCATTAAAAATATATTGAGAAGTATATTGAGTTTCTTCTTGTGTTATTGGATTTACAGCTGTAATTGTCCATAAACTTATTGAAGTATCAAAATTGTAATGAACTACTTTTTGCTCAAATGAAATGTGTTGTTTTACATTGTACTCTTCTGCAGCTTCTTTTAAATATTTTAAAATGGATGGTGCATCTGCAAAAGACTTATCATCATCCCAAGTTTTAAAAGAATAACCAAAAGTATACATATCAGAGTCAGAACGTATACCTGGGTATTTGAATAAACTCCATGTGCCCCCAATTTCTTGTCTAGCTTCTAAAATTTTATATGATTTATCATTATTTTTTCTTTCTAAATGACAAGCAGCTCCTATACCAGACAAACCTGCACCAATAATTACAATATCAAAATCCATATTCATAAATGTATTTGCTTATAAGATAATTTTTTCTTTAAACTTTCTGACTTTTTTTAATTTACAACCTTAATAACATCATATAATATGAATATTTTTAGAAATTCTACTTCTTAAGTTGACGTTTAAAGTTTTGAGAAAAATTCTAAATTAAACTTTAGGTAAGTCTTAAAATTAAAAATGATTTTATGAATTATTTTAACACTGAAAACTCGATACTTGAATCTGTAAAAACGGTATGCGTTTGTGTTTTAAAATCAGCTTCATCTGCCTTATAAATATTATCAACATAGGTTTGTGGGTTTAAATCAATTAAAGGAAACCAAGTACTTTGAACTTGAATTTGTACTTTATGTCCTTTTTTAAACGTATGAAACACATCTTGTAATTTAATGTTTACAGCTGTTTTTTTATTTGGTGTAAATGGCTCTGGATTTTCAAAGCTATTTCTAAACCTCCCTCTTAAAACTTCACTTCTTACCATTAGGTGATAGTTACTCATTTTAAGGTGGTCTTGTAATGTTTCATTATCTTCCTTAACGTCAGAAGGGTGCACATCTATTACTTTAACTACCCAATCTGCAGCTGTACCTGTTGTAGCCACTTTTAGTTTGGCTAAAATATCACCAGCTAAAGTAAAGTCTTCGTTTAAAAAATCCGTTTCAAAAACTAAAACGTCAGGTCTTCTTGCTGCAAAACGCTGATCATCTGTCATGTATTTTCTTGGCGTAAAAACCGTTTTGATATCTTCTGAATAAGGCACAGGTCTCTTAACATCACTAATAAAGCTAATACCTTTAGTTGCTTTTTTACTATTGGTTAGTTCTTGATTATTGGATAAAAACCAGTCTTGTTTTACAACATTTTTAGGTGGCCATGAGTCGTACGATTTCCATTCTTTTCTTCCAGAATCAAAGACATAAGCTTCTGGCAGACCAGAGTTATTATCTCCTGAACCTTTTAAGAAATGGTTAAAAAATTTAGTTTCTATATCCGATTGAAATTTTAAAGAAATAGAATCTCCAAAATAATAATTACCCACAGTATTTCTAACTGTATTTCTAGACCATTTTCCGTGATCCCAAGGACCAAAAACCATTGTATTGTAATTACCTTCTCCGTTTTTTTCTATTCCTTTATAAGTTTCTAATGGGCCATATAGATCTTCGGCATCAAACCAACCCCCTACAATCATAGTAGCCACTGAACTTGGCACCTTATCTAAATGCTGAATGATACCTTTACTTTGCCAAACAGAATCGTAATTAGGGTGCTCAACTATTTCTTTCCAAAAGAAATCATCTATTTTATCTTTAGAGGCTAATGCATTAACATCTAAACGATCGTACTGAAAATACTCGTTTAAGTTTTTTAAAGGTCCTTTATCTAAGAAAAATTGATACTGATCTTGTGAATTCATTTTAGGGAAAGAATACCAAGCTGAGTCTGTAGGAGTATCTTTATAGGTTCCAAACAAAGATATAGCCCTAAAATAACTTAATAAAAAAGCTCCATTATGATGAAAATCATCAAAAAAGAAATCACCAATACACGCCTGTGGTGAAGCTGCTTTTAGAGCTGGGTGCGCATCTATAGTAGATATAGTTGCATAATGTCCAGGATACGAAATACCCCAAGTACCCACCTTACCGTTGTTGTTTTCTATGTTATTAATAAGCCAATCAATAGTATCATACGTATCAGAAACCTCATCTGATTGATTTTCTTTTTTATTAGGCAAGTACGCACGCATATTGTCGTAAATTCCTTCGCTCATCCACCTTCCTCTTACATCTTGATATACAACAACATAACCATCTTTCATTAAATGTGTATTCGGACCAATTTTAGTTTTCATTGCTACCCCATAAGGTTTAGAACTGTATGGCGTTCTTTGCATTAAAATAGGGTATGTTTTAGAGGTGTCTTTTGGACTATAAATAGTTGTATGCAATTTTACGCCATCTCTCATAGTAATGGCTATTTCTTGTTTTGTATAATTATCCTGCACATAAGTATCTTTTTCTTTTAGGTCTTTCTGATTGGTATTACAAGAAGAAAAAAGAAGAAATACAGTAAAGTAGAAAAGTAATTTTATTTTCATAATAATGGATTAAATTGTGGGTTAAAGCTACAAAAAGTAAATGATATGATATAAATTACACTAAGCAATCGATTTATTTTTAACGATACATTAAGAATTGTACTTCCATTTTTATTTTTATTACATTTTTAAATTAATTAATTTTGTTTATATTAATTTTTAAACTTTAAATTATGAAAACTCCAATATTTACGCTGTTTATGTGTGCTTTTTTATCACTATCTAGTTTTTCTCAAAAAAACAGTGATTCAGTAAAGGTGGGTGATATTTTTACAATTGCGAAAGTTAAAATGAATAATTACAAGCACATTAAATTTCCTAAAGATAATTTTATCATTAAAAAAGGAGGAATTGTAAATTATAAAAATATCGTTAACCAAAAGGTTAAGATAACTGCATTAGAAGAAAAAAAGAACGGAAAAACACAAGCTACAATTCAACTTACCTCAGGTCGTTCTTTTTTTAAAAGTCACAAATACATAAAAGTAGATTTAAAAAAAGCATTATCTAGCAAAGAGCTTATTTAACGCATGCATTAAACATTTAGAGTATACAGTTATCTTGTACTCCTAAAATTAATTAGTACTTTTACTCTAAATGAAAACTTTTACATGTTAGACTTTGTAGACTTCTCTTTTTTAGATGTGCTTGATATTTTATTAGTAGCCACACTACTCTACTATATTTACAAACTTCTAAAAGGTACTGTTGCTATAAATATATTTATTGGAATTGCGTTAATCTTTTTAATCTGGAAAATCACGCAGGCATTAAAAATGGAAATGCTAAGTGGTATTCTTGGATATCTTCTTTCTGGAGGTGTCATTGCACTTATTATTGTTTTTCAGCAAGAAATAAGAAAATTTCTTTTAATGATAGGAACTACAAACTTCTCTACTAAAAGAAACTTTTTTAAACAGTTGAAATTTTTGCAATCAGAAATTACTTCAGAAATTGATACAGATCAAATTTTAGATGCTTGCAATAGTATGTCTAGATCTAAAACTGGGGCACTAATTGTTGTTGAAAGAACAAATAATCTAGACTTTTTAATTAATACTGGTGATGCTATGAATGCGCTTGTAAATGAAGTGATTTTAGAGAGCATCTTCTATAAAAATAGTCCTTTACATGACGGTGCTACTATAATAAGAGATAACTATGTAGTAGCTACTAGGGTTATTCTACCCATTTCTGATAGCACAAAAATTCCTTCTCGTTTTGGTTTAAGGCATAGAGCAGCAATTGGAGTTAGCGAAAAAACAGATGCTGTTTGTATTTTAGTTTCTGAAGAAACAGGGGAAATTTCTTACATTAAAGACGGAGAATTTGTGTTATACAATTCGAAAGAAGAATTGAATGAAAAACTTAAAGGTGATTTGGCATAATTAAGAAGCGTTATCTACACTAAACTGCTTTTCATAAAGATTTTTATAATACCCAGAGTCTTTCTGTAAAAGCACTTCATGGGAGCCTTGCTCTACAATTAAGCCCTTATCCATTACTATTATTTTATCGGCTTGTTTTATTGTTGCTAATCGATGAGCTATAACAATAGACGTTCTTCCTTTGGTAATAGTTTCTGTTGCATACTGAATCATTTTTTCTGAGTGGGAATCTACAGAAGAAGTTGCTTCATCTAGAATAAGTATGCTTGGCTTGCTTACGTAAGCTCTTAAAAAAGCAATAAGTTGTCTTTGCCCAGAAGATAACATTGCACCTCTTTCTTTTACATTATAATGGTACCCATCTGGAAGCGATTCTATAAACTCGTGAATTCCTATTTTTTTTGCTGCTTCTTTTACATCATCTAAAGGGATAGAGGTGTTTTTTAGAGTAATATTATTTAAAATAGAATCCGAGAATAAGAAAACATCTTGCAATACAATTGCAACCTGATCTCGTAAGCTTTCTAAATCATAATTTGAAACAGAAACTCCATCTACTTCAATGGTTCCTGAATCTATCTCATAAAAACGATTAATTAAGTTTATTATGGTAGATTTCCCTGCTCCTGTAGCACCTACAATTGCAATGGTTTGTCCACTATTTACCGATAAAGAAATTCCCTTTAGTACTTCTTCACCCTCTATATAAGAGAAATGTACATTTTTAAAAACAATACTACCTTGTAAATTTTCCGCTAAAACTGTACCGTTTTTATCTATAGTACTTTGTGTATCTATTACCTTAAAGACACGTTCTCCTGCAACAATACCCATTTGTAACTGGTTAAACTTATCTGCAATTTGACGCAAAGGCCTAAATAACATTTGGGCAAACTGAATAAACCCCATAATCATACCCACAGAAATCCCTGTATTTTTTATAGCTTGTCCACCTCCAAACCAAACAATTAGACCAATACCAATAGAAGATAAAATTTCTGCAATAGGAAAAAACACAGAATAATACCAAATGGCTTTTATATATGCTTTTTTATGTTTTTGGTTAATTTCTTTAAAATTTTGATACTCTATATTCTCTCTATTAAAAAGCTGTACAATCTTCATACCTGTAACACGCTCTTGAACAAAACCGTTTAAATTAGCGACTTGATTCCTTACCTCCTGAAAAGTCTCTTTTATAGCTACCTGAAAAAGTTTAGTAGCATAAATTAATATAGGAAGTATTAACAAAGTTATTGCTGCTAACTTCCAATTTAAGAGTAACATAATTATAGTTACAGCAAACATTTTTAATATATCACTTAGTATTGTAAAAACCCCATTACTAAAAAAAGCGGCTATTGTTTCTATATCAGAAACCACACGAGTAACTAATTTACCAACTGAATTTTTATCGAAATAAGACATTTTAAATTGTAAAATATGTCTAAATATTTTAGTTCTTATGTCTCTTATAATGTGTTGCCCTACCCAGTTTGCAAAATAAATAAATGTAAACTGTAGTAGCACTTCTATTAAAAGTACCCCTAACATTAATAAGCTATAATTCAATAACCCTACTTTGTCTTTAGTAAGTATATATTCATCTACAGTGTTAATTAGAATATAAGGAGACAAAACCGAAAATAACGCAAGTAAAATGGTAGAGGAAGACGCAATAAAAAAGTATAATTTATAACGTTTTGCAAAAGACATTAGTCTTTTAAAAATTTTCATATCAAAAGCATTCCCTGAATTTTCTGCCAAAATTTAATAATTTATGTGTGTTAAAAATAACCCTTTTGCAGGAACTGAAAGTCCGGCATTACCTCTATTTTTGCTTTCTATAATTTTTTTAAAATCTGGTACTGTAATCTTACCAAACCCTACATCTAACAATGTTCCTACAATAGCTCTTACCATATTTCTTAAAAAACGATTTGCAGTAATATGAAACGTAAGTTCATCTCCTTTTTGGTCCCAGTAAGCAACAGTTACGTTACAATTATAAGTATGTACATCTGTTTTTACTTTAGAAAAAGTTTGAAAATCTGTATACTCTAATAACAATTTAGCTGCAGTATTCATTACAGCAACATCTGGTCTCTGTGAGTGAATTTGCCAAGCGAAATCTAATAAAAAAGGATTTCTGCCTAACCATATTTTATATTCATAGCTTCTAGAAACTGCATCAAAACGAGCATGTTTGTCATCTGCCACCAGAAACACCTGTTTTACGACAATATCTTTAGGTAAGATTGCATTAAGCTTAAAGGCAAAATTAGTTTCTAAGTGTAAGGTACAATCAAAATGGGCATACATTTCTGAGGCATGAACACCAGTATCCGTTCTACCAGCGCCTACAACTGCAATTTCATTTTGGAGAATGGTACTTAAAGCCGAATTCAGTTTTTCTTGAACTGAAATTACATCAGGTTGAATTTGCCAGCCATGGTAATTTTTTCCATTGTAAGAAAGTGCTATAAAATACCTCAAGAATTATCTATTTTTTGACCATTCAAAATTACGGAATTTATTTTGTTATCCTTACTTTTGAATAGGTTTGCCACTTAAATTTTTATTAAGATGTTAGTTCATGAAAAAAATACTACTACTTTCTGACACACACAGTTACATAGATGCTCAAATACTAAAATTTGTGAGGCAGGCAGATGAAGTTTGGCATGCTGGAGATATTGGATCTTTAGAAGTAACAGATACGATTAAAGCATTAAAACCGCTACGCGCTGTTTTTGGAAATATTGATGATAAAGATGCTAGGTCTGAATTTGATTTAGACTTAAAGTTTAGGGTAGAAAAAGTTAATGTTTGGATGACTCATATTGGAGGTTACCCCAATAAATACAACCAAAGAATACGTGAAGAAATAAATCAAAATCCACCAAAAATATTTATTTCAGGGCATTCTCACATTTTAAAAGTAGTTTATGATAAGAAACTACAACTGTTACACCTTAATCCAGGTGCTGCAGGCAACCATGGATTTCATAAATTAAGAACTATGCTACGTTTTGAATTAGAAGCTGGGAATATTAAAAATATGGAAATTATTGAATTGGCAGAACGTGGAAATTAATCGAATTTAAACAAATTGTTTAAAATGCAAAAAACCGAGAA
>JBDNBB010000111.1:0-10230 GCA_039768135.1 Polaribacter sp. | reverse complement strand
GCTAATTTTTTCATGTAATTAAAATTTATAGGTGTTGAAATATAAAACTATTATTAGAAATAAAATAATATTTAAATTAAAGTATAGATTTGTAGCAAGAAGTGTAAATTTCTTCATAGATAGGTAAAATATTATCTAAAGAAAACATTTTAGTATGTGCTTTTGCATTTTCTTTAAATTTATTTAAAATACTGTCGTCTTGTAATATTTTAAGTGTGTTCTTAGCCATATCATCTACATCTCCTAAGTTACTTAAATACCCAGTTTTACCATGAATGTTAACTTCTGGTAAACCACCTGTATTTGTAGAAATTACTGCTGTTTTAGCTGCCATTGCCTCTAAAGCAGCTAACCCAAAACTTTCTGTCTTGGAAGGCAATAAGAAAACATCAGAATAACAAAGTATTTTATCAATTTCTGTGCTATTTCCTAAGAAAAAAACTTTTTTTCTTAAATTTAATTTTTTCGTTAAAGCCTCTGCTTTTGCTCTTTCTGGCCCTTCACCAATCATTAATAGTTTAGATGGGATTTCTTTTTGAACTCTATAAAAAATATTAATAACATCTTCTACTCTTTTTACTGGCCTAAAGTTACTTATGTGTGTTATGATTTTTTCTTCAGGTTTTGCCAATGCTATTCGCCTACATTCTTCCTCTCCAGCCTTATCATATTTTTCTGTATCAATAAAATTATAAACCACTTCTATATTTTTTTTAATAGTAAAGAGTTTATTTGTTGTTTCTTTAAGATTATTAGAAACTGCTGTAACAATGTCTGAATTATTAATACTAAATTCTACTGCTGTTTTATAGTTTGGATGACTACCCACAAGTGTTATGTCTGTTCCATGAAGAGTAGTCACTACTTTTACTTGAATACCTTTTTCCAATAACATTTGTTTAGCCATAAATGCGGCATATGCATGTGGAATTGCATAATGTACATGTAATATTTCGAGGTCATATTTTTGAACAACTTCTACCATTTTACTAGATAAAGCCAATTCGTAAGGTTGGTATTGAAAAAGTGGATATTCTTCAATTAAAACTTGATGAAAATGTAAATTATGGGATATAAAGTCTAAACGTACAGGTTGATTATAAGTAATAAAATGTACCTCATGGCCCTTATCAGCTAAAGCCATACCAAGCTCAGTAGCTACTACTCCACTTCCACCAAAGGTGGGATAACAAACGATACCAATTTTCATAGTTTATTTATAAATTAGGTTGATTTATCGTAAAAAAGATGTATTCATTAAAGAATGTAAATATAAAAGTTCTAACACACTTTGACATTAAATAAAATCATAAATTCTGTTTACTATAACTATTAAAATAAAAAAGAGTTGTGCTTAAAAACACAACTCTTTAATAATATTTTGTAATACTTATTTAGTAATCTCCTATTGTAACAGGATTTTGATTTAAAGCACTTTCTAATTGCTCATCATTTGGTGCTTTACCATGCCAAGCATGTGTATGCATCATAAAATCCACTCCATTACCCATCATTGTTTCTAATAAAATACAAACTGGCTTTCCTTTACCTGTTAAAGATTTTGCTTCAACTAAGCCTGCTAAAACAGCTTCTATATCATTACCTTCTTTAACTTCTATTACATCCCAACCAAACGCTTCAAACTTTGCTTTTATGCTACCCATTGGTAAAACATCGTCAGTAGCTCCATCAATTTGTTTTCCATTTAAATCAATAGTAGCAATTAAGTTATCTACTTTTTTAGCTGATGCATACATAATTGCTTCCCAGTTTTGACCTTCTTGCAATTCTCCATCACCATGTAAAGAATAAATTAATTTATCATCGTTATTTAATTTCTTAGCTTCTGCAGCACCAAGTGCAACAGATAAACCTTGACCTAAAGAACCAGATGCAATTCTAATACCTTCTAAACCTTCATGAGTAGTTGGATGCCCTTGTAAACGAGAATCAATTAATCTAAACGTATTCAACTCTTCTACAGGAAAAAATCCACTATGAGCCAAAACACTATAATAAACAGGAGAGATATGCCCATTAGAAAGAAAAAATAAATCTTCATTTTTACCATCCATGGTAAAGTCTGTAGAGTAATCCATTACTTCTTGATACAAACAGGTAAAAAACTCTGCACAGCCTAAAGAACCTCCTGGATGACCAGAATTTACTTTATGTACCATCCTTAAAATATCTCTACGTACTTGTTGCGTAAAATTTTGTAATTCTTGTGTTGTTGGCATTTTTTCTAAAATAATTTTATATGGCAAAAATACAAAAGAGATTTACTTTCTAAAGAAATAAAAATTTATTTATTGATGTTTTATTAACAGAGGTTGTTTTATGTTTTCTGTTTCTTCTTTTTTGCTGCAGGAAACAATACATTGTTTAAAATTAATCTGTAACCAGGAGAGGTTGGATGTAAATCTAGTTCCGTCTTTGGGTCTCCTACTCTATGTGTATAATCTTCAGGATCATGGCCTCCATAAAAAGTAAACATTCCCTTACCTTTTGTACCGTGAATATACCTTGCTTCTCTATTGGTTTTGTTTTCTCCTAAAACTAGTACATTAGATTTTACAGTATTTCTGTCAAAAGAAGTAGTCTGCCCCATAAAACCTTTTACTAAAGTTGTATGGTTTTGAGTTAACATAGTTGGTACAGGATCCCACTTTGCAGAGAATTCAATTAACGAAAAGTAATCTGAAGTTTTAGGAATTCTGCGTTTTCTTGTCATATCTATAGAAGAAAACTCATATTGGATAGGGCTATTTTCCAATTGAAAGTCTTTAAATGCAAACGTTTTATTGTAGTTAATTTTAGATTGATAATTTAAGGTAGATGCATCTCCATCAAACATAGCCTCTACTATATCTACCCCTTCTGCAGACAAAGCAATATCAAAACTATCTGTTGCAGAACACATCGCAAACATAAACCCTCCACCAACTACGTAATCTCTTATCTTTTTAGCAACTGCCAATTTTTCTTCAGACACCTTATTAAAACCTAATTCTTTAGCTAAACCCTCAGCATTTTTTTTACCTTCTATATACCAAGGTGCAGTTCTAAAAGAACCATAAAATTTACCATATTGCCCAGTAAAATCTTCATGATGTAAGTGCAACCATTCATAAATTAATAATTTATCTGCTAACAAATCTTTATCATAAATAACGTCAAAAGGGATTTCAGCATAGGTTAAAACCATGGTAACAGCATCATCCCAAGGCATTTTATCTTTAGGCGAATACACTGCAATTTTTGGCGCTTTTTCTAATGTAACTGCATCTTGATTAGAAGAAAGGGATGCAATTTCTTGAAGAATTAATTGTGCTTTAGCATCAGAAATTATTTGATAAGAAACTCCACGAATTTTGCATTCGTTTTCAATAGCCTTATTGTTTTCTATCAAAAAAGCACCTCCATCATAATTTAGCAACCATTTTGATTTTAAACCAGCTTCTAAACTAAAATAAACAATTCCATAGGCTTTAAGATGATTTTTTTGATTGTCATCATCCATAGGAATATAAATAAATGATGCCCATAAAGAGTTTGAAATCAGTAAAAAAACAGCTATTAATAATATTTTTTTCATATCAAAAACTAAAATACACAATTACTTTAATGCAATTGTGTATTTCATTTAATTTATAAATTATTTAAGTTTTAGAATGGTACATCATCATCACTTCCAAATGCATCTTTTGGTTCTATTCTTTGATTTATAGAAAATTCATCAGGGAAATCTGCATTCATAGAAGACTGGAACTCAGAACTAAAGCCTTCTTCTAAATCAGAAAATTTTGCTAAATGCCCAGTAAACTTTAATCGAATATTGTCTAAACCACCATTTCTGTGCTTTGCAACAATAAATTCTCCTTGCCCTTCACATGGTGTATGTTCATCATCATCCCATTCTGTCATTCCATAATATTCTGGTCTAAATATAAAGCTTACAATATCTGCATCTTGCTCAATTGCGCCAGATTCACGTAAATCTGATAATAATGGTCTTTTTGATCCCCCACGTGTTTCAACTGCTCTTGACAACTGAGATAAAGCAATTACTGGTACAGAAAGTTCTTTTGCTAATGCTTTTAAGTTTCTAGAGATAGTAGAAATTTCTTGCTCTCTATTTCCTCCACCTTTTCCATTTCCTCCGGCAGTCATTAATTGTAAGTAATCAATTACAATAATTCTTACATTATGTTGAGATACTAAACGTCTTGCTTTTGCTCGTAAATCAAATATTGATAAAGAAGGGGTGTCATCAATAAAAATTGGTGCATCAGATAGTTTTTTCACTTTCACATTTAACTGTTCCCATTCATGAGGCTCTAGATTTCCTTTTCTTAATTTTTCTGACGTTAAACCCGTTTCTGAAGAAATCATCCTTGTAATTAACTGTACTGAAGACATCTCTAAGGAGAAAACTGCAACTGCATGATTAAAGTCTATAGCCATGTTTTTAGCCATAGAAATTACAAATGCTGTTTTACCCATACCTGGTCTTGCAGCAATAATAATTAAATCTGAAGGTTGCCAACCAGAAGTTAACGCATCTAATTTTGTAAAACCAGTAGCTAAACCAGACATCCCCTCTTGATTCCCTATTTCTTGAATCTTTTTTAAAGCTTGTTTAACAAGTGATCCAGCATCTTCTGAACTCTTTTTTAAGTTACCTTGAGTAACTTCAAACAACTTACCTTCTGCTTCATCTAACAAATCAAAAACGTCTGTAGATTCGTCATAAGAACTTTCTATAATTTCTGATGAAATTGAAATCAATTTTCGCTGAATATATTTTTGTAAAACTATTCTCGCATGAAATTCAATGTGCGCAGAAGAAGCAACTTTCTGAGTTAAACGTATTAATGAAAAATCGCCACCAACCATTTCTAATTTTCCATTCTTTTTCAATAAGTTAGAAACTGTTAAAATGTCTATGGGTTGTGAATTTTGAAACAATTCATAAATAACAGCATAAATTTCTTGATGTTTTGCATCGTAAAAAGCATCAGAATGTAAAATATCTATTACATCATCTATACCCTTTTTATCAATCATCATTGCACCTAACACAGCTTGTTCTAACTCTAATGCTTGTGGGGGGATTTTTCCTTTTTCAAGGCTTATGATTCTAGATTTATCAATCTTCTTTCCTGCTATCGTATTTGTTTTTTCCATTAACACAAATGTACTTTTTTAGGTTGACTGGCCTTTATTTTTATCAAGATTAATTTGTAAACATTTATTGTAAACAAAATTGTTATTATCTTGTTAATAACCAGTGATCTTTAAAATTGAATTGCTATTTTTACCCTAATGAAATGGAATAAAAAACATTTAATTATTGCCTTATTATTACCTGTTCAAATACTTTTAATGCGTTTGGCAGAAAATAATCCTGCTTTTATTGAGCGTTTTTATTCCAACGGAATCTATCCAAATATTTCTTGGCTTTTAAGAAAAATGTTTGGTTGGATTCCTTATTCTGTTGGGGATGTTTTATTGGCTATTTTTATTTTATTATTCTTGCGTTTTATTTTTTTATTAGTTAAAAATAAATTTAAAAATTTACTTCCCAAAATTACACATTTTGTGGCATTTTTATCAATAATTTATTTTTGTTTCTATCTTTTTTGGGGCCTAAATTATTACAGAGAACCATTGGCTAAAAACTTAGGGTATGAGCAAAGTAAATACACAACAGATCAGCTTATAAAAAGTACAAAATTTATTGTAAAAGAACTAAATTATTATCATCATAAAATTACTGGTAATGACACTGTAAAAGTGGAAAGTCCATACTCCACAGACCAATTATATAAATTATCCTTAAAAGGTTATAAAAATTTAGAAAGTGATTTTCCTCAATTAAACTATCATACTCCTTCAGTAAAAAGTTCTTTAATGAGTTTGTTACAAAGTTACAATGGAACATCTGGCTACCTAAATCCGTTAACAGGAGAAGCTCAGGTGAATGATAAAATACCTAAAACAAGCTTCCCAACAACTGCCTGTCATGAAATGGCACATCAAATAGGATTTGCTGCAGAAAACGAAGCAAATTTTGTAGGATTTTTGGCTGCTAATTATAATGATGATATTTATTTTAAATACGCCAGCTATAGAATGGTTTTTGGATACAGTATTTCTGAAGTAAGAAAAAGAAATCCAGAGTTATCTTCTCAATTATGGCAAACTGTTAATAAGGGAATTATTAAAGACTTTAATACCAGTTACAACTTTTGGCAACAATATAAAAACCCTTTTGAACCTTTAGTGAAAAAGGGTTATAATGCCTATTTAAAAGCAAATAAACAAGCAAAAGGGACAGATTCTTATAATTATGTCGTTAATCTTCTTATTTCCTATTTAGAAGAAACTAAGCAAATTTAATTTTCTTAAAATTATGTTAAACTAAAAGTATTTCCCTATTTACAAAGAGGTAATCTCTAATTTAGAAACTTTAATCAAATTAATTCAAACTACATGAGAAAACTAATTCTATTACTCTTTTTCTTTACGTTACATGTTTCACATGCACAGGAATATTTTCCTACAGATTCAGGGGTAAAAACAACCAAAAACACAGCATTTGCATTTACGAATGCTACAATTTATGTAACTCCAACAGCAGTTTTAAAAAAGGCCACGTTGCTCATTAAAGACGGCAAAGTTGATGCTGTCGGGAAAAATGTTAAAATACCTGAAGGTACAATCATAACTAATTTAGAAGGCAAAACTATTTATCCATCATTTATTGATGCATATTCAAGTTTTGGAATTAGTAAACCAAAAAGAGCTGTTAGCAGAACTAGAGGAACTCAATATGATGCATCTAGAGAAGGATATTATTGGAATGATCATATTAGACCAGACACCAACCCTATTTCAGCATTTAAGTTTGATGGTAAAAAGGCTAAAGATTTGATTAATGCAGGTTTTGGAGTGGTAAATACTCATATGCAAGATGGTATTATAAGAGGTAATGGTTTATTAATTGCATTAAATCCTAATGCCTCTGATGCCTACAGAATTTTAGATACCAAATCTGGTCAGTACTTTTCGTTTAGTAAAAGTGTACAATCAAGACAGGCGTACCCAAGTTCAAGAATGGGTGCAATGGCTTTATTACGTCAAACATATTTAGATGCAGATTGGTATGCTAAAGGCAACATGAAAAATAAAGACATGGCTTTAGAGGCCCTAAATGCTAATAAAAATCTAACTCAAATTTTTGAAACTGGTAATCATTTAGATGCTTTAAGAGCAGATAAAGTTGGAGATGAAATTGGTGTACAATTTACCATAGTTGGTTCTGGAGATGAGTATGAAAGAGTTAGCGATATTAAAGCTACAAATGCAAACTTTATTATTCCTATTAACTTTAGCAATGCATATGATGTTTCTAACCCACTTTTAGCACAACAAATATCATTAAGAGATATGCGTAAATGGAATCAAGAGCCATCTAACCTAAGTGTACTTTCTAAAAATGGAATAAATTTTGCTCTAACTACACATGAGTTAAAATCAGCAAAGTCTTTTCATAAAAATTTACAGAAAGCCATTAAATATGGTTTTGATGAAACAAAAGCATTAGCAGCATTAACTACAGTACCTGCTTCTATTTTAGGTAATTCATCTATTGGAAATTTAAAGTCTGGTAGTCATGCAAACTTTATAATTACATCTGGTAATGTATTTGATGCAAAAACAACCATTTACGAAAACTGGGTTCAAGGAGTTAAAAATATAGTTTCTGATATGACTATTAAAGA
Source organism: Polaribacter sp. (assembly GCA_039768135.1). Taxonomy (GTDB): domain Bacteria; phylum Bacteroidota; class Bacteroidia; order Flavobacteriales; family Flavobacteriaceae; genus Polaribacter. Next base: position 2,440 of record JBDNBB010000111.1, on the reverse strand, counting down.
TATTACAGGAGACTATATGTTATCTGTAAATAATAAAAATTATCAGTTATCAATAACAGGTTCTGGAGTAAAGCAAAAAGGTGCTATTAAACAAGGTGATAAAAAAATTAAATCTAAGTTCTCTTTTAAAGATGATTGGATTGCTATCACTTTAAACGAAGATTCAGGCTATACAAGAATGATTGGTAAAGTCATTAATAGTTCTAACCTAATGGAAGGAACTGCTTTTGATACTAAAGGTAACGAAACTTCTTGGTCTGCAAGTAAGAAAGTAGCTAATTCAAAAAAGTCTTCTAAAAACAAAATAAGTGCAGATAATAATACTCTAACTGTTATGCCTGTTAGTTATCCTAACATTGGTTTTGGTAATTATGTACAGCCAGAACAACAAACAATCTTAATTAAGAATGTTACAGTTTGGACTAGTGAAGATGAAGGAATTTTAGAAAATACAGACGTTTTATTAAAAGATGGTAAAATTACTCAAATTGGTAAAGGCTTAAAAGCAAGAAGAGCTTTAGAAATTGATGGAACAGGTAAACATTTAACTGCAGGTATTGTAGATGAACATTCACATATTGCTGCATCATCAATTAATGAAGGAGCACAAAATTCTTCTGCTGAAGTTACTATAGAAGATGTTGTAGATCCGACAGATATCAATATCTATAGAAATATTTCTGGAGGTACAACTACTGCTCAGATTTTACATGGTTCTGCAAATCCTATTGGAGGTAGATCTGCAATCATCAAATTAAAATGGGGAGAAAATGCAGAAAGTATGATTTATGACGATACTCCTAAATTTATAAAATTTGCCTTAGGTGAAAATGTAAAACAATCTAGAAGTAGCAATGGAACTCGTTTTCCACAAACTAGAATGGGTGTAGAACAAATGATTACAGACTACTTTACAAGAGCGAAAGAATATGATGCTTTAAAGAAAAGTGGACAGCCTTACAGAAAAGATCTAGAAATGGAAACATTAGCAGAAATTTTAAATAAAGAACGTTTTATTTCTTGTCACTCTTATGTACAGTCAGAAATTAATATGCTAATGAAAGTTGCTGATAAATTTGATTTTAACATCAATACTTTTACACATATTTTAGAAGGTTATAAAGTAGCAGATAAAATGGCTGAACATGGTGTAGGTGGTTCAACTTTCTCTGATTGGTGGGCTTACAAATACGAAGTAAATGATGCAATACCTTACAATGCTGCAATTATGCACAATGCAGGTGTAACTGTAGCAATTAATTCAGATGATAGAGAAATGTCTAGACGTTTAAATCAAGAAGCTGCTAAAACTGTAAAATATGGTGGAATGTCTGAATTGGATGCCTGGAAAACTGTAACCATTAACCCTGCTAAATTATTACACATAGATAATAAAGTTGGAAGTATAAAAGAAGGTAAAGATGCAGATGTTGTTCTTTGGAATAATCACCCAATGTCTATTTATGCTAAAGTAGAAAAAACAATTATTGATGGTAAAGTATTTTTTGATAGCGATGAGGACGCTAAAAAGCGTGTTGCAATTAAAAAAGAAAAAAGTAAACTTATCAATTTGATGTTGAATGAAAAGATGAATGGTGGTAAAACCAAAGTACCAATGAAAAGAGGAGATATCAATTTTCATTGTGATACTTTAGAAGAACTTAAAAACTAAGAACAGATGAAAAAAATAATATATAGTTTACTAGTATTTTTCTTTATAGGAAATATAGTAGCACAACAAACCCCTGCAGACAAACAAAGTACAGCTATTTCTATAGAAGGTGCTACTGCACATTTAGGTAATGGAAAGGTAATTGAAAATTCATTAATAATGTTTAATGAAGGTAAAATTACATTTGTAGGATCTGCAATGCTAAAAATTGCCAGAATGGGCACTGTGATTAATGCATCAGGAAAACACATATATCCTGGGTTTATTGCGGTCAATGCTACACTTGGTTTAGCGGAAATTGATGCTGTAAAAGCAAGTGTAGATGTAGATGAAATAGGTATCAACAATCCTCATATTAGAAGTTTAATAGCTTATAATGCAGAAAGTAAAGTTGTGGAGTCTATGAGACCAAATGGAGTGTTAATGGCTCAGATTACACCAAGAGGTGGTTCTATTTCTGGAACATCATCTATTGTACAATTAGATGCTTGGAATTGGGAAGACGCTTCAATTAAAGTAGACGATGCAATACATATGAACTGGCCTAGTAGTTTTACAAGAGGGAGATGGTGGTTAGGAGAAGATCCTGCATTAAAACCAGATACTAGATATGGTAAAAACACAGATGATATTAAAATGTATTTTGCAAATGCCAAAAATTATTTAGCAGGTCAAAAAAGTACAATTAATTTACCTTTTGAAGCAATGAAAGGTTTATTTAATGGTTCTCAAAGATTGTTTATTCATGTAAATGGTCAGAAAGAAATT
>JBDNBB010000110.1:0-2829 GCA_039768135.1 Polaribacter sp. | reverse complement strand
CATGAATAATTCTCTTGAAAATCAGGAAGTAGTTAAAAAAGTTTTTACCACATATCTACAAGAGCATAAACACAGAAAAACACCTGAACGTTATGCCATTTTACAAGAAATTTACGATGCAGATGAGCATTTTGATATAGAATCACTTTATATTAAAATGAAAAATAAAAACTATAGGGTTAGTAGAGCAACACTTTACAATACTATAGATTTATTATTAGATTGTGGCTTGGTGCGTAAGCATCAATTCGATGGTCAAACTATGGCGCGTTATGAAAAAAGTTATTTTGATAAAAACCATGATCATGTAATTTTTACTGATTCTGGAGATGTTAAAGAATTCTGTGATCCACGTATTCAAATTATCAAAAAAACAATTGAGGAAATATTTGAAATTGATATTCATAACCACTCCTTATACTTTTACGGAACAAAAAAGAACGACAAAAATTAATTTAATTGAAAATTTAATCATTACAAAAACAAAAATGGCAGTAGATTTATTATTAGGATTACAATGGGGAGATGAAGGTAAAGGAAAAATTGTAGATGTATTAACCCAGAACTACGACATTATTGCACGTTTTCAAGGAGGCCCAAATGCAGGACATACATTAATTTTTGACGGTTTTAAACATGTTTTACATACAATACCTTCAGGGATATTTCATAAAACAGCATTAAATGTTGTTGGAAATGGTGTGGTAATAGATCCAGTGATTTTTAAAAAAGAATTAGAAAATTTAGATAAACATAAAATAGATTATACGTCTAAATTATTAATTTCTAAAAAAGCACATTTAATATTACCAACTCATAGATTGTTAGACGCCGCGTCCGAAACATCTAAAGGAAAAGCTAAAATTGGTTCTACTCTAAAAGGAATTGGCCCTACATATATGGACAAAACTGGAAGAAACGGAATGCGTGTTGGTGACTTAGAGTTAGACAATTGGAAAGAAAAATACGACGCTCTAACAGAAAAACACATTAAAATGTTAGAATTCTTCGACGTTCAAATAGAATATAATTTAGATGAATTAGAAGCTGAGTTTTGTAAAGGAATAGACAAATTGAGAACACTTCAATTCATTGATAGTGAAGAATTTTTAAATCAAGCTATAAAAGATAAAAAAACAATATTAGCTGAGGGTGCACAAGGTTCATTATTAGATATTGACTTTGGGACGTACCCATTTGTAACATCATCTAATACAACTGCTGCAGGTGCATGTACAGGTTTAGGTGTAGCTCCAAATAGAATTGGAGATGTATTTGGTATTTTTAAAGCATATACTACCAGAGTAGGTTCTGGTCCTTTTCCTACAGAATTATTTGACAAGGATGGAGAAACGATGGCTAGTGTTGGTCATGAATTTGGAGCAACAACAGGAAGACCAAGAAGATGTGGCTGGTTAGATTTAGTAGCATTAAAATATGCTGTAGATGTAAACGGGGTTACCCAATTAATGATGATGAAAGGGGACGTACTATCTGGTTTTAACACTTTAAAAGTATGTACATCATATAATTATAAAGGAAAAGAGATTACACACCTACCTTACAATATAGAACCAGAAAATGTTTCTGTAAATTATACTGAATTTAAAGGTTGGAAAGACGATTTAACAAAAATGACTTCAGCAGATCAATTACCTAAAAACCTTTTAGATTATGTTGCTTTCATTGAGAAAGAAACTGGTGTCCCTGTAAAAATTGTTTCTGTAGGTCCAGATAGAAAACAAACAATTAATAGATAGTTTTATCTAAAAATTAAGATTTTAAGGTATTCTTTTCATTATTTTTGTTGCAAAACAAATCTTTTGAGAAGAATACTTTTTTTATGCCTTTTATTCTCTACTATTCTGTTGTTTTCTCAAGAAAAAAAGAAGATTAGTATAGAGAATGCAGATATTCAATATGCAGACGAACAAAAAACTCCAGGAGCAACAATTCTTATTGGAAATGTACGAATTAATCACGAAGGGATAAATTTAACTTGTCAGCAAGCCTTATTTTACAAAAAAGAAAACTTTTTTAAAGCTATTGGTAATGTACTTATAAAACAAGGAGATACTATTACTCAAACTAGTGATTATTCGGATTATGATGCAAATATAAAACAAGCTTTGTCATGGGGAAACGTAGTTTTGAAAGATCCTACCATGACACTTACAACAGATACTTTGCAATTCGATAGAATTAATCAAAAGTTATATTACCAAGATTATGCTACCATTAAAGATGCTACAAATACACTAAAAAGTAAAAACGGTAATTACTATTTAGAAAATAAGAAATTTACAGCAATTACAAGAGTTACAGTTGTAAATCCGGAACATAATTTAACTTCTAATCATTTAGATTATTATACCAATTCTGGCTTAGCCTATTTGTATGGACCGTCAACTATTACAAATACTCAAAATGAAAATAGATTATATTCTGAAAAAGGGTTTTACAACACAAAAACAGATATTTCCTACTTCACAAAAAATGCAAAGCTATTTTTAAAAGAAAGAACTGTAGAAGGTGATAGTTTGTATTATGATAAAAATAAAGGATTTGCATCTGCTTCTAAAAACATAAAAGTAATAGATACAATTCAAAATTTTATAACAAAAGGCAATTACGCAGAACTATATGAGCAAAAAGATTCTTTATTCATAATCAAAAGAGCAGTTGCTATTTCTATAATTGATAAAGATTCTATGTTTATTCATGGAGATACTTTGTTAGTTACAGGGAAATCAAAAAAACGTATAATTAGAACATACCATAATGTAAAAATATTCAAGTCAGATTTACAAGGTAAGTGCGATTCTATTT
>JBDNBB010000109.1:0-4930 GCA_039768135.1 Polaribacter sp. | reverse complement strand
ATTAAAAAGTAGCATATTTGCCAATCAAAATTTTCTCCTAGAAGGATTAAATAGAATACTTATTTTTAACAATAACAAATGATTAGAAAGATTGTAGCCATTACTTTATTATTTGCTTCATTAAGCTTCATGGCCCAAAGATCTAATTCATCTCCTTATTCTTATTTTGGAGTGGGTGAAGAATTTAACACCAATACCGTAATTCAGAATTCTATGGGAGGCATTGGAGTGGCTTTTAACCACTACAAATATTTGAATTTCACCAATCCAGCTGCTACTGCAAGCCTACGATACACAACTTATGGTTTTGGTCTACTGAATAATGATTTAACGATAAAGACGTCAGGTTCTAGTCAAAATAGTATTTCTACTAGTATTTCATATGTTGCCTTAGCAGTTCCAATGGGTAAGAAGGCAGGTTTTTCTATTGGATTACAACCTTTTTCTTCTGTAGGATATTCTTTAAACAATGCCGTTTTAAACACAGACGGAAGTACCTCTGAAATAACCGTGTATAATGGTAATGGTGGTATTAATAGACTATATGGTACTTTTGGATTTACTCCTGTAAAGAATTTATCTCTAGGGGTAGAGGCGGATTTTAGTTTTGGAAATGTAGAGAATAACATTATTAATCAAAGAGATGATGTTTCTTTGGCCACAAAATACAATGAGCAAACGGCTATTAGAGGTGGTGCAGTAAAGTTTGGAGCACAGTATAAAAAAGAATTTAAAAATAATTTAGCATTAGACCTCGGAGCAACAGTGAAATTAGCAAACGATTTAAATGTTACAGGTAAAGATTATTTATATTCTCTAACTTTTGTTTCTGGCGGAAATGAATCACCAAGAGATACTATTTCTATTGGAAATATTAACGGTAAATTTGTAATGCCAATAAAATCTACATTTGGTATTGGTCTTGGGAAATTAGATAAATGGTACGCTGGGTTAGAGTATGAAAGTCAAGATGCTTTTACAACCAGTGGATTACTTGCTAATACAAATAGCGCGTATAGCTACGGAAATTCAAATAGAATATCTATAGGAGGGTATTATTTGCCAAAAATAAATTCTATTTCTAGTTACTGGAAGAGAGTAACTTATAGGGCAGGTGTGCGAATAGAAAATACAGGTTTATTGGTAAATGGTACAGGTGTTAACTCAAATTTTACAGAAATTAAAGACTTTGGCATATCTTTTGGTCTAGGTTTACCATTAAAGCGTTTATCTACTGTAAATGCTGGATTTGAATTTGGAAAAAGAGGAACCTTGGAAAATAATTTAATACAAGAAAATTATTTTAATTTTAGATTAAGTTTATCTTTGTCTGACACTTGGTTTATAAAAAGAAGAATAGATTAAAATTAAAACAATCATAATGAAGAAAATTACGTTTTTACTAGCAGTAAGCCTAATATTTATCGCTGCCAAAACTAATGCCCAGGAAGATGCAAACAGAGAGTGTCAAATTAAATACAACCTTTTTAAAGGTGATTTTAATTCGAAAAAATATGATGATGCTTTAATAAATCTTACATATTTACTAGATAATTGTCAAGATTTATCTGTAAATATTTACAAATACGGTTCTGATCTTGCAGAAAAAGCAAAGAAAGATCCTGTTTTAGCAAAAAGAATTTATGAGCAAAGATTGCAGTACTTTCCAAAGAAAAATCCTGCTAAAGTACATAGTGATTATGCGAGTTATTTAATGAAAAATAAATTGTCTACAGATGATGAGATTTTTTCTATTTTAGAAAAAGCTTATACTATAGATCCAACAAAAATGGGAGTAAAAAACTTGTATGTTTACTTTCAGGGAGTTACAGATAGAAATAAAGATACTAACCCTCAAAAGGTTTTTGATACGTATGATGATGTATTAGAGAATGTAAATAAGAAGCTAGATAATTATGCTGCTCAATTAAGAAAACTAAGTGTAGATACTATTAGAAATAAAAAGAAAATTTATGCTTATACTGTGAATTCTAAAGCTTTAGGACAAGTTGAAGGAGGTTTAGATAATATGATTTCTGAAATAGCTACTTGTGAAAGGTTAGTGCCTTTATATGAAAGAGATTTCGAAGCGAATAAAACAAACTCAGTTTGGTTGCGTAGAGCAGTATCTAGAATGTTTGAAAAAGAATGTCAAGAAGAGCCAATGTATGAAAAGTTAGCAAAAGCTTATGCAGAAGCTACTCCATCTCCAGACTCATATACCTTTTATGCTGGTATTTTAGAAAAAAATGGTGATGCTAGTGGAGCAGCAGCAATGAGAGAGAAAGCATTTAACTTAGAAACAGATCCTATTAAAAAGGCAAAGTATAAATTGAAATTTGCACAAGCTGCAAAATCTAGAGGACAATTGTCTAAAGCTAGAAGTTTGGCAAGAGAGGCTTTAAAATTTAATCCAAATTACGGAAGAGCGTATTTATTAATAGCAAGCTTATATCAATCTAGTGTTAACACTTGTGGAACTGATGAGTTTGAAAAAAGAATGGTTTATGCAGCTGCTTTAAGACAAGCACAAGTTGCTGCAAGAGTAGATCCTAGTATTTCTTCAAATGCAAGAAGATACATTAGAAGTTACAAGGCTAATTTGCCAAGTAAAAAAGTTATTTTTACGCAAGGTGCTCAAATAGGTGCTTCTCATACTGTAAAATGTTGGATTGGTGAGACTGTTAAGGTTGCTTCAAGCGACTAGATATGAAAAAACTTGTTACATTATTTTTAAAAAGTACTGCTGTTTGTTTAGGAACAGTAGTACTTTTTTCTTGTTCTAACAGCAGTAATTCCGCTAGAGATTTTTTAGCCGATAAAAATCTGCCAGTTGGTACCGCTAAAAATATTTACCATACCTACAAAGATTCTGGTTTTATAACTTCAAAATTAATAACCAATAGAATGTTAGATTTTAGCAATAGAAAAGCACATCCATATAGCGAATTTCCAGACGGAATTAAAATTATAAATTTTGAGAATAATGGACTAGATTCAGTAACTATTACAGGAGATTATGCAATTACCTATTCTAAAACTTCAGTTTCAGAAATTCGTGGGCATGTTGTTGTAAAAAATCATTCAGATTTCTCTAAATTAGTTACAGAGCAATTATTTTGGGATCAAAAAACAAGCTACTTTGTATCAGAAAAACCCTTTACACTTACCAAAGAGAATGATACTATCTTTGGAGTTGGTTTTGAGTCTAAAGACAATTTATCTAAACATTTAGCAAAAAAAATAACAGGAAAATTAGAAACCTCAGAAAACTAAACAATGACAAAACTTTGGAAATTTTTTCAATACGGATATTTAATCGTTGCTATTATATGTTTAATAGAAGGTATTGTTCGTTTCAATTCAGAAAGAGAAAAAGCATATTTATTTTTATGTTTTTCAATTTTTATTACATTAGTATTTTTCTTTAAAAGACATTTTAGAAAAAAAGTAGAAAAAAGAAACAACCAACAGAAATAATACGCACTCTTTATAATGGAGGTAGAACTCATTATCATCTCAGTATCTATTTTATTATCTGCTTTTTTTTCAGGTATGGAAATTGCATTTGTTTCTGCTAATAAAATGCATATCGAATTAGAGAAAAAGAGAGATGGTTTTATTCCTAAAATATTAACTATAATCACTCAAAAATCATCTAAGTTTATTACTACAATGTTAGTAGGTAATAACATTTCTCTGGTAATTTATAGTTATTATATGGGGAGTATACTTCTTAAGATATTTCCTTTAGAAGGGTATAATGAATTTACTTTATTGGTTCTGCAAACTATAGTATCTACAATTATTATATTAATTACTGCAGAGTTTTTACCCAAGGCTATATTTAGAATATATGCAAATGAAGTTTTGAAAATATTTGCTGTTCCTGCTTATGTTTTTTACTATGTTTTTCATTTTTTCTCAGAATTTATAACCTTAATCTCAGACTTTTTCTTGCGTGTTTTTTTTAAGACAAAATCAGACGAACAACAAACGGAATTCAGTAAAGAAGAATTAGGTAATTACATAAATGAGCAACTAGAAACAGGGAATGATGAAGAAGTAGATTCAGAAATACAAATTTTTCAAAATGCTTTAATTTTTCAGAATGTAAAGGCTAGAGAGGTTATGGTGCCAAGAACAGAAATGGTTGCTGTAGAAATTCATGAAACTGTTCCCAATCTTAAAAAGTTATTTATAGAAACGGGTTTATCTAAAATATTGGTTTATAAAACATCTTTAGATGATGTGTTGGGCTATGTAAATGCGTTCGAGTTGTTTAAAAAACCAAAAACTATAAAGTCTATTTTACTCCCTTTAGAAATTGTTCCAGAATCTATGATGATTAACGATATTTTAAACACGTTAATGAAAAAAAGAAAAAGTGTAGCTATAGTAGTTGATGAATACGGAGGAACTTCAGGTATGATTACAGTAGAAGATATTGTAGAGGAATTGTTTGGCGAAATAGAAGATGAACACGATTCTCAAGAATTCCTAGAAAGAAAAATTAGTGAAAAAAAGTTTAACTTTTCAGCAAGGTTAGAAGTTGATTATTTAAATGAGGAGTACGACTTAAATATTCCAAAATCAGAAGCCTATGAAACATTAGGAGGATATATTATAGAACATACAGAAAACATACCTGATGAAAAAGAAGTATTGGAAATAGATAATTTTGAGATTAAAATATTAAAAATGAGTGGGGCAAAGATTAATGAGGTCTCTTTAGAAATTTCTGATCAAGAAACATAATATATTACTAACTCTAGAGATAGTATAAAAAAACGTAACAAGCTACTAATAAGTAGTTATTGGGTTGCAATATAAAAAGTAAAAATGTATATTCGCCCACTGAAATTAATTTAAAAATCATATGGCAGTTTTATCAAAAATTAGAGAACGATCAATGTTCTTAATCATCATT
>JBDNBB010000108.1:0-3152 GCA_039768135.1 Polaribacter sp. | reverse complement strand
CTACTGTTTCAAAAAAAATGTTATTAATATATTTAAGAAAGATGATAAAATAAAAGTGACTGCAATATTGATGAGGGAAAGTAAAACATTTCCTCAAAAGAATAAAACTGAGATTACCTTACGTCAAAAAAAATGATATTTATAAAAATTGTTTCAAAATATTGCGTAAATTTAGATATGTAAATTTGAATAGGATTATAACACTATGAAAAAAAATATACTATTTTTCTTACTCTTATTTTTAATAGTAAAAAGTACATATACGCAAAACAAAAAATACATTATTACTGGTAAAGTTACTGATTCTGTAAACATTATTAAAAATGCAAATATTATTAACTTAAATACTTATCAAGGAACTTTTTCTAGTGATGAAGGCTTGTATCGAATTTTTGTGTCAAAAGGAGATACCCTCCGTGTTTCATCTATTCAATTTGAACCGAAGAAAATACTTATTACAGAAAAAATTATTGATGCTAGAGAGTTAGATATTATACTAAAAACAACTACTTACACATTAAATGAGTTTGAATTAAAGCGAAATAATTTATTAGGAAGACTAGGAATAGATACCAAAGATGTTCCAAGAAATAAGCAAGATTCTTTATTAAGAAGAGTAATGGATTTTTCTAATGTTAATTTTAAAGAAAAAGATTTTACTATAGATGAAATTTCAAAAGCTAAGCCCCCTATTGTAAACACTATGGCCGGTGCTATACCTATGGCAGGCGCTGGTGCAAAAGCTGTAATCCCATTTAAAAATTCAGCGCGTTTGTGGGCTTTAAGAAGTAAGTTAGAACAAAAAAAACAGTTTCCTTACAAAGTGCTTTCTGAATTAGGAGAAAAATTCTTTTTTGATGAACTTAAAATTCCAATAGATAATTATTTTCATTTTTTAGAATATTGCAATCCTTTAGGTATCGAAAATTTACACAAAGAAGCAAGGGTTTTAGAACTTATTAAAATCTTAAGAGTAGAGAGTATATCATATCTAAAACTTATAAAAAAAGAGTAACTTAGCTCGAAAATTGTTTTTATATTTTTATGAAATTAAAGATAAACCTACTATTATTTGTAGTATTTCCATTGCTATCATTTAGTGCACATAAATATTATTTGAGCCTAACTCAAATAAATTACAAAAGTGAAGCTAAAGCAGTACAAATTATTATAAATGTTTTTATGGATGATATAGAGCTTGCTCTAAATAAAGACTATAATATTGATTTACAATTAACTACAGAAAAAGAACTAAAGAACAACGATATTTATTTCGAAAAATATTTACAAAATAAGCTGAATTTTAAAGTTGATGGTAAAGCAAAAAACTTTAATTATCTTGGCAAAGAATATGATGGAGATTTAGTGTTTTTTTATTTAGAGATTGAAAACATTAATGATGTAAACTCAATTGAGGTATCTAATCAATTACTTCTCGATTATTTTCCAGAACAACAGAACCTTATTAAGTCTAAAGTAGGTAAGAAGAATAAAAGTGTTTTACTTACGAAAGACGAGAGTTCTACCCTATTAAAATTTTAATTTAACAAACCAAAAATCAATATTTATGAAAAAATTTGGATTAGTAATGTTAACTATTTTGTTTGCAGCCTCAACTTATGGGCAAATAACAAAACAAGGGCATGTAAATACAAATAAGTTTAAACAATTAAAACAAGAATTACCAACACCAAACCTAGAAAGAACCGCATCTGGTAAACCTGGTACAGCCTACACTCAACAAAAAGTAGATTATGTAATGGATATTGTTTTAGATGATGCAAATACAAAAATTACTGGTTCAGAAACAATTACCTATTATAACAATTCTAAAGATGAGTTAGAGTATTTATGGGTACAATTAGATCAGAATATGAGAGCTGCAGATTCAAAAACACCAGACATCTCTCCAAATTCTATTCCTGAAAAAATTAGTAAAAATAGATTCAAAAGAGCTTTTCCTGAAGAACGTTTTGATGGTGGTTTTAATATTATGAGTGTTACCAATAAAGACAGTAGTGCTTTATCTTATACTATCAACCAAACTATGATGCGTATTAATTTAGCAACGCCTTTGGCTTCTGGAGCTACTTTTGAATTTAATATTTCTTGGTGGTATAACATTAATAACCACAAAACAGATGGTGGTAGATCTGGTTATGAGCATTTTACCGAAAATGATAATAACAATTATGTAATTGCACAATTCTACCCAAGAATGTGTGTTTATGATAATGTTGAAGGATGGCAAAATGACCAATTTTGGGGAAGAAGTGAATTCGCTCTTGAATTTGGAGATTTTACAGTAAACATAACTGTTCCTAAAGATCATATGTTAGGAGCAACAGGAGTTTTACAAAATCCAAAAGAGGTTTTTTCAAAGAAAGAATTAAAAAGAAGAGAAAAAGCTAGAAAAAGTTTTGATAATCCTGTAGTTATTAGAACTCAAGAAGAAGCTGAAAAGATTGAAAAGTCAAAAGCTTCAGAGACAAAAACTTGGAAATTTATTGCTGAAAACGTTCGTGATTATGCTTTTGCTACATCAAGAAAATTTATATATGATGCAATGGCTGTAGACATTAATGGTAAAACAGTAATGGCAGAGTCATTATATTCTAAAGAAGCAAACCCGTTATATGGAGACCATTCTACAAGAGCTGCAGCACAAACATTAAAAACATATTCTAAATATACCTTTGATTATCCTTACCACAAAGCAATTTCTGTAGATGGACAAATGGGAATGGAATATCCACAAATATGTTTTAATCCTGGAAGACCAGATTTACCAGATGGTGGCTACTCAGATAGAATGAAATATAGAATGATAAAAGTTACCATTCATGAAGTGGGTCATAACTTCTTCCCTATGATTGTTAATTCAGATGAGAGACAATGGACATGGATGGATGAAGGCTTAAACTCATACATGGAAATGTTAGCAGAATTAGATTATGACAAAGATTTTCCTATTGTAAGAGGGTATCCTAAAAATATTGTAAGATATATGTCTGGAGATCAATCTAGAATTGCACCAATTATGTCTAAAGGAGACAATGTATATAGTTTTGGTGCTAATGCTTATGGGAAACCTGCAACTGCATTATGGATTTTAAGAGAAACTATTATGGGTAAAGAGTTGTTTGATCACG
>JBDNBB010000107.1:0-4726 GCA_039768135.1 Polaribacter sp. | reverse complement strand
GGTAGACGCGCTGGATTCAAAATCCAGTTCTTTCGGGAGTGTGGGTTCGATTCCCACCTTGAGTACTAATAAAAACCTCAACTACTTAACTATAAGTAGATTGAGGTTTTTTATTTCTGTATTTGTACTGTTTTCGTAAGGTAAAAATTATTTAACTGATAAAAAACGCCAAAAATAATTTATTCAGTTGGTCAAATCCTTTATTTTAATATCTTCAAATAATTATTTTTTAGTGTCATTCCTTTTCAAGTAGATATTATAAATTAAACCAAAAACGATAAGAAATATTCCTAAAAGAGTCCATAAATTATACACTTCACCAAACCAAAAAGCACCTATTACAATCGTTATTACAACTTCTAAATATTTAATTGGGGCTATTAAGTTGGTTTCTTGAGCTTGAAAGGCTTTGGTCATATACAATTGCCCTACATAACCTAATATTCCTGTACTCAAAAACAATAGAAGTTCTAATAATGTTGGATTTTGCCAATATTGCAGACTCATTAACCCACCAAAAACAAAGGCCAACACCATAAAATAATTGATAATTACTAGAGGGTGGTCTTTATTTCCTATTTTTCGAATAACAACAAAAATTAATCCCAAAAATATTGCAGAAAATAATACTAAAGTCAACCCTATATAGTGTACTTCTGCACCAAAGCCTTTAATAATTAGTACTCCTAAAAATGCAATAACAAACAAAAGCCATTGTACAGGTCTTATTTTTTCTCTTAAAAAAATCAACGCAAAAACAGCAGCAAAAATTGGAGCCACATACCTTAATGAAACTGCTGTTCCTACTGGTAAGTAGTGTAAAGACTGAAAAAAACAAGTTAGAGAAATAACACCAAATACACCCCTTGTAAACAGCAACTTTCTTTCGTTTCCTAACATGGGTATTTTCTGTTTTAGTAATAAAGGAAGTGTAAAACACAACGTTCCTATAGACCTAAAAAAAACAATTTGATACACATTAAAATGACTAAGATACTTTACAAAAGAGCTCATTAACGCAAATGCTATTGCGCTTATAATCATAAATACTATGGGATTGTTTACTTTCAATGATGTATTGTAATGCATACAAATGTAAATGATTTTTAGGTAAAAAAAGAGCAAAAAAAAAGAGCTGATATTAAATCGGCTCTTTTTTTTTGTACAATTTATAAATCCCCCAACTTATAATTGTAATACACTTCAAAGATAATACTTGTTTGTTGTTATATATTTTAAAGTTCGTTTGTTACAATTTATCTGTCGATGAATAACGTTTAAGTATCGACGAGTGGTAAGTCATAATAAATTTAATTTATTCATTAAAAGACTTTTATTAGATCTACTAACAGGAATAACATCCTTACGTATTAAGACCGTATTATCTTCTATATCTATAATTTCATTTGTATTTATAATAAAAGATCGGTGTGCTTTAAAAAAATATAACGCTGGTAGTTTTTCTGCTATTTTTTTAAGTGTAGCATGCACAATATAATTTTTCTGATCTGTTTTAATATTAATATAATCTCCTTTAGCTTCAATCAAATAAATATCTGAAATATTAATTTTCACCAGTCTTTTGTCTACACTTACAAATAAATATTCTGAATTAATAGTAGAAGCTGTATTTTTCTTAAGATCTAGTGCTTCTAACTTTTCCAAAGATTTATTAAAACGTTCTTTAGTAATTGGTTTTAATAAATAATCTACAACACTTCTATACTCAAAGGCCTCTAATGCTAAACTTTTATCGCTTGTTGTTAAAACAATTTTTGGTAAATCTTTTAAGGTTTCTATAAAATCGAATCCAGAAAATGTAGGCATGTGTATGTCTAAGTAAACCAAGTCTACTTTTGTCGTATTTAGATACTTTATGGCTTCTATAGCCGAAGAGAATTCTTCTAAAACGACAATTTTTTTTGTTTGAACACAATGGTTTTTAATAATTAACCTTGCAGTTTTATCATCGTCAATTATAATACACTTCATGTCTTTCTAAAGTATTTAGATATTTAAATATACATGAATTTTATTTAACACCTTTACAAAATCTTGGTGGAATTCTGTATTTCCTTTTTTTAAATCTTTTTCGTATTGGGCAGCTAATTCACAACTTTTAGACAAGGCCAATAAACAGATCTTATGCTTTAATTTATGGACATCGTCAGCAGCAGCATTGAAATTAAATATGCTAATATTTTTTAGATAAGTCTCCTTCTCCTCAGGAAATTCTTTCTTTAATATCGTAAGAATACTCTCTTGAAACTGGTCATCATCACCAGTAACTTCTTTAATAAATGATAAGTTAGGTTCTTCCATACAGCTAATTTTTAAAAGACTACTTTTTGCCAATAATCTAGAATTGATATGATGTTATCTTTGTGTGTAGAAAAATCTTTAGATTTTTTAAAATAACTTCTAGCTCCTAAGTTATAACAACTCTGTATATTTTTTTTATCTTCTAATGAAGATAAAATTACAACAGGGATTTCTTTAGTGTAAAGATGTTGGTTAAGGTTTTCTAGAAGTTGAAAACCGTCCATAATAGGCATATTTAAATCTGTTAAAATAAGATTGAAAGAAATGTTTTTTTTATAAATTACATCTAAGGCTTGCTTACCATTTTTTGCCTCTGCAATGGTATAGTTCGCATTAAACTCTTGACAGATTTTTCTAAACTTTAATCGTTCTATTTCATCGTCATCTACAAACAAAATTGATAAATAATTCATGTATTAACTCATTTTAAGGAGTGTAAAAATGGGTCTAAATTATAAGATAACTATAAGTTATTTGACGAGCTGTTATGAAAATTCTTTAAATGGTTGTGTTTTAAAGATAGGTTGTAAAAAATTAAATATGAATTTGTCTACTAATTTGCTGATCTAAAGAAATAAAGGTCTCTGTTCTAGAAACTCCTTTTATGTTTTGTATATCTTTATTTAAAAGATGCATTAAATCGTCGTTATTTTTACAAAGTATTTTTATGAAAATCGCATAATTACCTGTTGTATAGTGACTTTCAACAATTTCAGGTATTTCATTAAGCCTTTTTATTGCAGAAGAGTATAGACTAGAGGCATCTAAAAAAATACCCACAAAAGCAGTAGTAGTATATCCTAAAGACCTTGGATTTATGACCATTTTATAGCCATCTATAAGTGCTGACTTCTCTAATTTTTTTAATCTTTGATGAATTGCAGCACCAGAAATACCTACTTCTCTTGCAATACTTAGTATTGGTGTTCTAGCATCTTCTACTAGCCTTTTAATGATAATTTTATCTATGCCGTCTATCTTCATAATCATAAATATTTGAGTTAAAGATAAAAAAAAAGAGCTCACCTAAAGGGTTGCTCTTTCTTTTATTGTCTATTCTAAAAATGAAATGCATTAATTCATCTTAAAATCTTCCATAAATTTGGTTGTATAATTTCCTGAAACATAATCTGGATGATCCATTAGTTGCCTGTGAAAAGGAACTGTTGTTTTAACACCCTCTATCACAAACTCATCTAAAGCTCTTTTCATTTTATTTATTGCTTCTTCTCTTGTTTGTGCAGTTACAATCAATTTAGCAATCATAGAGTCGTAATTTGGCGGTATCATATACCCTGCATAGACATGAGTATCTAAACGAACTCCATGACCACCAGGTGTGTGTAAAACGGTTATTTTACCAGGTGCTGGCCTAAAATTATTGTAAGGATCTTCAGCATTAATTCTACACTCTATAGAATGCAACTTCGGATAGTAATTTTTACCAGAAATAGGTACACCTGCAGCTACTAAAATTTGCTCACGAATTAAATCGTAATTTACAACTTCTTCTGTAATTGGATGCTCTACTTGAATTCTAGTATTCATTTCCATAAAGTAGAAATTTCTGTGCTTGTCTACCAAAAACTCTACAGTTCCTGCACCTTCATATCCAATATACTCTGCAGCTTTTACAGCAGCTTCACCCATTTGATCTCTTAATTCATCTGTCATGAATGGAGATGGTGTTTCTTCTGTAAGCTTCTGATGACGTCTTTGAACAGAGCAGTCTCTTTCAGATAGATGACATGCTTTACCAAAAGAATCACCAACAATTTGAATTTCGATATGCCTTGGTTCTTCAATAAGTTTTTCCATATACATATCGTTATTTCCAAAGGCAGCTTTACTTTCCTGTCTTGCAGAATCCCAAGCATCTTTTAAGTCCTCTGGTTTCCAAACAGCACGCATTCCTTTACCTCCACCTCCTGCAGAAGCTTTTAACATTACAGGGTAACCTGTTTCTACAGCAATTTTTTCGCACTCTTTGAAGTCTTTAATGATACCTTCAGAACCAGGTACACAAGGAACTCCTGCAGCTATCATGGTAGATTTTGCATTCGCTTTATCTCCCATTTGATCTATCATTTTACCAGAAGCCCCAATAAATTTAATGTGATGCTCTTCACATAAATTAGAAAATTTTGCATTTTCTGATAAAAATCCGTACCCTGGATGTATAGCATCTGCATTTGTAATTTCTGCAGCCGCAATAATGTTAGACATTTTTAAGTAAGATTCGCTACTTGGAGCAGGTCCAATACAAACTGCTTCATCCGCAAATCTAACATGTAAACTTTCTGCATCTGCCTTAGAATAAACTGCAACAGTTTTTATACCCATTTCTTTACAGGTTCTAATAACACGTAAGGCTATTTCTCCTCTGTTTGCAATTAATATTTTT
>JBDNBB010000106.1:0-6489 GCA_039768135.1 Polaribacter sp. | reverse complement strand
TTTGCATTTTAAATTTAAGAAAATGGAATCTAATGTTCGTGTGCGTTTTGCACCAAGCCCAACAGGACCTTTACATATTGGAGGTGTAAGAACAGCTCTATACAACTATTTATTTGCTAAAAAACACAATGGAACTTTTGTTTTAAGAATAGAAGATACAGACCAAAATAGGTATGTAGCAAATGCAGAACAATATATAATTGATGCTCTAAACTGGTGTAATATTCCTTATGATGAAGGCATTAATAAAAACGAAAAGTTTGGTCCTTACAGACAATCTGAACGTAAAAACTTATATAAGAAATACGCAGATATTCTTTTAGAAAAAGGCTGGGCTTATTATGCTTTTGATACGTCTAATCAGTTAGATGCACACAGAAAAGGACATGAAGCAGAAGGTAAGACTTTTATTTATAACTGGCACAATCGTGAAAAAGGACGTTTGGTAAACTCTTTGGTTTTATCTGATGGAGATGTACAAGAAAAAATAAATTCAGGAGAGAATTACGTAATCCGTTTTAAAAGTCCACAAGATGAAACTTTAGAAATGGAAGATGAAATTCGTGGTAAAATTTCTATTGATACTAATACCTTAGACGATAAAATTCTATTTAAAAGTGATGGAATGCCAACTTATCATTTAGCAAATATTGTAGATGATCATCTAATGGAAATTAGTCATGTAATTCGTGGAGAAGAATGGCTACCATCTATGGCTTTGCATGTTTTATTATACAGAGCTTTTGATTGGCAAACACCTAAATTTGCACATTTACCATTAATTTTAAAACCAGTAGGTAAAGGTAAATTAAGTAAAAGGGATGGAGATAAATTAGGTTTTCCTGTATTTCCATTAGCCTATACAAACGAAAAAACCAACGAAGTTTCACGTGGTTATAAAGAAGATGGTTATTTCTCTGAAGCAGTTGTTAATATGTTGGCTTTCTTAGGATGGAACCCTGGAACAGAGCAAGAAATATTTTCTTTAGAAGAATTGATTAAAGAATTCGATTTGAAAAGAGTTAGTAAATCTGGAGCCAAATTTAACCCAGATAAAACAAAATGGTTTCAACAGCAATACATGCAACAAAAAAGTGACGCTGAATTAACTTCTTTATATTTAACTATTTTAGCAGAAAAAGGAATTAAAAAAGAGGAAGCTTTTGTACAAAAAGTAGTTTCAGCTATTAAAGAAAGAGCTGTTTTTGTTGAAGATTTTTGGGATTTATCTCATTTCTTTTTTCAAACTCCAACAGAGTATGATGCTAAAGCTAGCAAGAAAAATTGGAAAGCAGATACAGGAACATTAATGCAAGAATTAAATGCTGTAATTACTAATATTGAAGATTTTTCGTCAGAAAATACAGAAAAAGTGATTAAAGAATGGATTTCTGGCAAGGAAATTGGGTTTGGTAAGGTAATGCAACCTTTACGTTTAAGTTTAGTTGGTAAATTAGCAGGCCCTCATTTATTTGACATTATTGCTATGATTGGCAAAGGAGAAACTATTTTAAGAATTAAAAACGCAATAGAAAAAATATCATAATGAAAAAATATCTTTTAATAATTACGTTATTAACAAGCTTTTTAGCACAGAGTCAGCTAAACAGAGGGGGAATGAGAAATGGTCGTCAAAGACAAATGATTCAAAACCCTAGAAAAGCTCCAGAACCTAATTTTCAAGTAGAAAAATACTTAGGTATTGTTATTTACGATATAGAAAAAGCAGCAAAAAAATCAAGTATTAAAACTTCGTCAACTGAAGGTAAATTATTTTCTAAATTACTTTTAGAATACAATAAAGAAATCAAAGGAATTAGACGTATAAATAGTTTTACATTAAGAAGCACTAAAGAAATGATGGAAAACTTTCAAAAGAAAGCTAGAGAATCAGGAAACTTTTCAGATAGAACTAAAGTTCAACAAAAGATGATTAAAAACCTTACTCCAATTTCTGAAGCACTAAAATTAAAAGATAAAAAGTTTAATGCCTCTGTAAAGCGAATTTTGTCTGAAAAACAATATAAAAAATGGATTAAATATAATCGAAAACTATATAAAGTATTTCCTAAAGACAAAGAAGAAAAAAACTAATAAAAAACCCTGAATATCAATTATTCAGGGTTTTTTATTACAATTCAATATTTAAAATGTAACAAATTAAAAATAGTTGCGTCCAATAATTGCTATCTAAAAATAGTATCTTTACTTTAATGATTATTAACTCTTTAAAATAAAATATATGAATCCAATCTTTAGTATTATTGTTGTTGTTTTAATTCTAATACTTTTTGCCTCATTCTTTTTGGTAAAACAGCAAACAGCAGCTATCATAGAACGTTTTGGTCGTTTTAATTCCATAAGACAATCTGGTTTACAATTAAAAATTCCGCTGGTAGATAAAGTTGCTGGTAGGGTAAGTTTAAAAATTCAACAGTTAGATGTAATTATAGAAACAAAAACACTAGATGATGTTTTTGTAAAATTAAAAGTATCTGTTCAATATATGGTTATAAGAGAAAAAGTCTATGATGCTTTTTATAAATTAGATTATCCTCATGATCAAATAACTTCATTTGTATTTGATGTAGTAAGAGCAGAAGTTCCAAAAATGAAGTTAGATGACGTATTTGTTAAAAAAGATGATATTGCGATTGCTGTTAAAAGAGAGTTAAAGGAATATATGTCTGATTATGGTTTTGATATCATAAAGACCTTGGTAACAGATATAGATCCAGATGCACAAGTAAAAGCAGCTATGAACAGAATTAATGCAGCAGATAGAGAGAAAACTGCTGCACAATTTGAAGGAGATGCACAACGTATTTTAATTGTAGAAAGAGCTAAAGCTGAAGCAGAAAGTAAACGATTACAAGGACAGGGTATTGCAGACCAAAGAAGAGAAATTGCACGTGGTTTAGAAGAATCTGTAGAAGTTTTAAATAAAGTAGGTATTAACAGCCAAGAAGCCTCTGCTTTAATTGTAGTAACACAACATTATGATACTTTACAGTCTATAGGGCAAGAAACTAACAGTAATCTAATTTTATTACCTAACTCACCACAAGCAGGTAGCCAAATGTTAAATGATATGGTTGCTAGTTTTACTGCAAGTAATCAAATAGGTGAAGCAATGAAAAACGCAAAACCTAAAAAACTTAATGATTAAAAAAGCTAAGTAGTTAATATAAAAAGCTCTATGTAAATTACATAGAGCTTTTATATTTTTTTATTAAAAGTAGATAAGTCTGTTAATTCTTCTCTTCTAATTTTTCTTCTTTATCATCTTTAGAAGCCTTTTTAA
This sequence comes from Polaribacter sp., assembly GCA_039768135.1. Taxonomy (GTDB): domain Bacteria; phylum Bacteroidota; class Bacteroidia; order Flavobacteriales; family Flavobacteriaceae; genus Polaribacter. The sequence goes on along the minus strand of JBDNBB010000106.1, from coordinate 3,185 downwards.
ACTCCTTAATACCACCTCCTAAACCTTTCATTAGTTCAGGAATTTTTTTACCTCCAAAAAGTAATAAAACAACAACAACAATTAAAATTATTGAGTATCCTCCAGGAATTGCTAAAAAAGTAAATAAGCTCATGATTTAATTTAATTTTATCTTACAAAGATACAAAAAGGATTTTATTAATCTCTTTTTTGAATAATACCACCTATAACTTTTTTATCTTTTAAAACTTTTGGATTTCCTTTATAAAATATAGAACCACCAAAACTAACTTTAGCTTTTAAGGTTTCACCTGCAAAAATTTCTGCTTTTGCTCCTGTTCCAGATTTTACATCGGTATTTGTAAATACTTTTAAACCATAACCATTGTAAATACCATATAAATCTACACTAACCTCTTGGGTTTTTGTAGTTCCTGTTAGTTTTATAATACCACCAGAAGAAGCTCTAACTTTTAAATATTTAGTTTCAGTTACTAAATTAATAAAAGCTCTTTCTTGTGCATTTACTTCTAATATGTCTTGTATAATTTTCTTTCCTGTGATAGTTGCCCCTTCATTAGCATCTATAACTGCTATAGGGTTATTGTAAAATAACTTTACTAAAACTTCACCACTAGCACTATTATTTTCTGGATTAATAGAAAATGGTAAAGCAATTTTTAATGTATTATCTATATTTTTAATTGTTACTTTTTCTGATTTATTACCGGTTATTACTAATTTTGACTCAGTAGATTCAATCAATTCTAATTCTATTCCATTATATACTTTTACTTCAGTAAAATCTCCTAGATTCTTTGAAATTGTAGACTGAGAAAAAAAGGGTAAGGAAATACTAAATAAGAGTATGCTAAAATAATTTTTCATTTAATAATATTTTTCTTTTTCGAAAAGCAATATATAAATTATAAACCGATTATTATTAGAATTTATTGTGGTAAATAATAGAATTAATCAAATTAATAACCCTTTAATCTTCTACTAAATTAAAATCTAAATGTTTACGTTCTAAATCTGTTTTTTTAACTTGTACTTTAACATTATCACCTAATTGATACATGTGTTTTGTAGACTGACCTACAATAGCATATTGATCTTCATTAAAAATATAATAATCGCTTTTTATATCTCTAATTCTAACCATTCCTTCACATTTATTTTTAGTGATTTCTACATAGATTCCCCATTCTGTAACCCCTGTAATTACACCTTCAAAAACTTCATCTTTATGATCTTGCATGTATTTAACTTGCATGTACTTTATTGACGAACGTTCTGCTTTAGAGGCTAATTCTTCTCTTTTAGAAGAGTGTTTACATTTTTCTTCATAAAGATCTGCTTTTGGGCTTTCTCCTCCGTCTAAATAATGTTGCAGTAATCTATGGGTCATTACATCTGGATAACGCCTAATAGGGGATGTAAAATGACTGTAATAATCAAAAGCTAAACCATAATGTCCTATATTGTGAGTTGTATACACAGCTTTAGACATAGATCTAATAGCTAAAGTTTCTATCATATTAGATTCTGCTTTACCTTGAACATCATTTAATAACTTATTTAAGGATTCTGATGTTGATTCTTTTGTATCTGTATTAATTTTATAACCAAATTTGCTAATAATGTTTTGTAAAGAAGCTAATTTTTCTACATCTGGTTCATCATGAACCCTATAAATAAATGTTTTATTAGAAGGTTTACCTTGTTTACTACCAATATATTCTGCTACTTTTCTGTTAGCTAATAACATAAATTCTTCAATTAATTTATTAGCGTCTTTAGAACTTTTAAAGAATACACCAACAGGACTTGCATCTTCATCTAAATTAAATTTTACCTCTACTCTATCAAAAGAAATTGCACCTTGTTTCATACGTTTTTTACGCAGAATTTTAGCTAATTTATCTAACTGCAAGGTAGCTTCTACAACTTCGGCCTTTACTTCATAGGCAGTATCTGTAATAGAAATATCTAGAGGAATTGTAAAAGGTTTAACTTCTTCTGCTAGTTTACAATTTTCTATAATATGTTGTGCTTCTTCGTATGCAAAACGTTGATCTGAATAGGTAACTGTTCTACCAAACCACTGATTTTTAATTTGTGCTTTTTCATTGATCTCGAATACAGCAGAAAAAGTTAATTTTTCTTCATTTGGTCTTAAAGAACAAACACCATTACTTAACATTTCTGGTAACATTGGTACAACTCTATCTACTAAATATACAGATGTTGCTCTATCATAAGCTTCATTATCTAAAATAGTTTTTGGTTGTAAATAATGAGAAACATCTGCAATATGAATACCAATTTCATAATTACCATTCTCTAGTTTTGTAAAAGACAATGCATCATCAAAATCTTTTGCATCTTTTGGATCTATAGTAAACGTTAAATCGCTTCTCATATCTCTACGTTTAGCAATTTCTTTATTTGTTATTTCTATAGGTAAATCTTGGGCTTCTTTTTCTACTTCTGGTTCAAATTCATAAGGTAAATCATATTCTAAAAGAATAGAATGCATTTCTGTATTATGATCTCCAGGTTTTCCTAAAACTGTAGTAATTTTTCCAAACGGATTTTTAGAATTTTCTGGCCAGTCAGAAATAGTAGCTTGTACTTTATCTCCATGTTCTGCACCGTTTAGTTTATTTTGTGAAATAAAAATATCTGCATACATTTTATTATTATCGCAGATTACAAAACCAAAATTTTTACTTTTTTGTAATACCCCAACAAATTCTGTTTTAGCTCTTTCTATAACTTCTACTACATCTGCCTCTAACTTATTACTCCTTTTACGTTTATATACATATGCTCTTACAACATCTCCGTGTAAACCTTTACCTAAATTAATGTTTGGTAAAAAAATATCATTCTCATAATCATCAGTTACAAAATATCCATTTCCGTTAGAAGTAATATCTAAAGTACCAATAGAATATTTTCTATCTTCATTTATTTGAAATTTACCTCTATCTATTTCTTTTATTTTTTTATTAGCTTTTAATTCAGCTAATTTTTTTAATATTTGAGTTTTACCATCAGTATCTGAAACATCTAATTTAGATGCTATTTGCTTATAATTGTAAAACTTACTACTATCTTCATTTAATATTTTAAATATATTTCTTGTTAAATCTTTGATGACTTTTCCTTTCTTTTTAAATATTTTTCTTTTCTTTCTT
>JBDNBB010000105.1:0-6440 GCA_039768135.1 Polaribacter sp. | reverse complement strand
GGTACATTCCTGTTTTAGCAAAAAATGAGGGCTACTCTAAAATTGGAGAAAAGGTAGTGCAACATCAAGCAAGAAAATACGGAGAAACTAAGTTTGGTATGGACCGTTTCATTAATGGTTTTTTAGATTTAATTACCATTTCATTTCTATCTAAATTTGGTAAAAGACCCATGCATTTCTTTGGTCTTTGGGGTACTTTTATGTTCTTATTTGGAACTTCTGCAGCATTTTATATTGGCGCTTTTAAGTTGTACAAAGTTTTTAATGGCATTAAAACTATACTTGTTACAGACAACCCTTGGTTTTATATAGCACTTACCTCTATGATTCTTGGAACTTTACTTTTTTTATCAGGATTTTTAGGAGAACTTATTATCAAAACAAAAAACAACGAAAAACACTATACAATAAAGGAAAAACTAAATTTCTAACTGTATATTTGTTATTAATCGATTACATAAAAAAAGCATTTAACACTTAACTTATGGTAGACTTTTTAAGCAAAGCTAAACAATGGTTAACCCCTACTTTTGATTCAGAAACACAATCAGAAATTCAAAATTTAATCGCTTCTAATCAAGCAGAATTAGCAGATCGTTTCTATAAAGATATGGAATTTGGTACTGGGGGTATGAGAGGTGTTATGGGAGCAGGCACAAACAGAATTAATAAATATACTTTAGGTAGAGCTACTCAGGGTTTATCTAACTACCTAATAGACAACATTTCTAAAGAAGAAATTAAAGTAGTTATTGCTTACGATTGCAGACACAATAGTAAAAAATTCGCTAAAATTGTAGCGGACGTATTATCGGCAAATAATATTAAAGTATTTCTTTTCGAAGATTTAAGACCAACTCCAGAACTATCATTTGCAGTTCGGTATTTAAATTGTGATGCAGGTATTGTATTAACAGCATCTCATAACCCTCCTGAATATAATGGCTACAAAGTATATTGGGGAGATGGTGGCCAAATTGTTCCTCCACATGATAGCGGTATAATTGGTAAAGTAAATGCTTTAAATTTTTCTGAAATAAATTTTGATGCTAACGAAAATTTAATTGAAGTTATAGGTAAAAACGTAGATGATGTTTTTATTGAAGCTTCTGTAAAAAACGGTTCTTTATTTGATAAAATAGATAGAAATAGTTTAAAAATTGTTTTTACACCTCTACACGGAACATCAATTATGTCTATACCAGATGCTTTAAAAAGCGCAGGTTATACAGACGTTCATATTGTTGAAGAGCAACGTAAGCCAAATGGAGATTTTCCAACTGTAAAATCACCAAATCCAGAAGAACCAGAAGCATTACAAATGGCTACACAATTAGCCAATAATATAGGAGCAGATATTGTGATAGGAACAGACCCAGATTGTGACAGATTGGGAGTTGCCGTTAGAGATTTAAATGGTAATATGAAGTTATTGAATGGTAACCAAACTATGGTTGTTATGACAGATTTCTTATTAAAAAAATGGAAAGAAGAAAGTAAAATTAATGGTAAACAATTTGTAGGATCTACAATTGTATCTACTGAATTGGTAAACAAAATTGCAGCTAATTATAATGTTGAAACTAAAGTTGGTTTAACAGGGTTTAAATGGATTGCAAAAATGGTAGTAGATTATCCAGAGTTAGACTTTATTGGTGGTGGAGAAGAAAGCTTTGGATACATGGTTGGAGATTTTGTAAGAGATAAAGATGCTGTTACAGCAACTTTACTAGCTTGTGAAATTGCAGCATACGCAAAACAAAATGGAAGTTCATTTTATCAGGAATTACTTAAATTATATGCAGAGAATGGTTTTTACAAAGAACATTTAATTTCAATTACCAAAAAAGGGATGGATGGTGCTGCAGAAATACAAGAAATGTTAAGTGAAATGAGAAACAATCCATTAACTGAAATTGATGGAGAAAAAATTGAATTTCTGTCCGATTATCAAGCATCAACAAAAAAGAATTTAATAACTGGAGAGGTTACTAGAATGAATATACCTAAATCTAACGTCCTTATTTATCAAACTGTATCTGGAGCTAGAATTGCAGCAAGGCCAAGTGGAACAGAGCCTAAAATAAAATTTTACTTTAGTGTGAATACTTCTTTAGATAAAGTTGAAAATGCAGAAAAAGTTGAAAGCGAATTAGATGCTAAAATACAAAGAATCATAAAAGAGATGAAATTGAATTAATGGGTTATTTTAAAGATATTCTTAAATACGAGAAAAAGTATAGAAAGTTCACACTACTAAATGTAGTTTTTAATATTTTTTATGCCATTTTTAATGTTCTTTCTGTATTGGCTTTTATTCCTGTTCTAGGTATATTATTTGAAACAGATAAAGAAGTTGTACTAAAACCTACTTACAACGGTATTAGTAATTTGGGCTCGTATTTAAAAGAAAGTTTTTATTTTTTCATTTCAGAAAAAATAGAAAATGACGGTCAAATACAAACCCTTTTATTCATTTGTTTACTATCACTGTCATTATTCTTTTTAAAAAATTTCTTTAGGTATTTAGCCTCTTACGTAATTACATTTTTAAGAACAGGTATTGTAAAAGATATTAGAGATAAGTTGTACCACAAAATCGTAGAATTGCCTATCTCTTATTTCACTGAAAAAAGAAAAGGAGATATTATTGCCAGAATGACTGCAGATGTACAAGAAGTAGAAATCTCTATTTTAACCTCTATAGAAACTATTGTTAGAGAACCTTTAACCGTAATTATTGCAATATCTATTATGTTGTTTATGAGTGTAAAACTTACACTCTTTGTCTTTATATTACTGCCTGTATCTGGCTTTATTATTTCATCTATTAGTAAAAAATTAAAAGCTAAATCTATAAAAGCACAACAAGAAACAGGTACATTTTTATCGTTTATCGAAGAAACACTATCTGGCTTAAGAGTAATTAAGGGTTTTAATTCAGAAAGAATTATTGAAGAAAAATTCAATTCATCTACTAGTACTTTTAAAAATTTAATGACGAGTGTTTTTCATAGGCAAACACTAGCGTCACCAATGAGTGAGTTTCTAGGCTCTGCTACAATTATAGCAATTTTGTGGTTTGGAGGTAGAGAAGTTTTATCTAATACTAGTTCTTTACAACCAGATGAATTTATGGGATATATTGTTTTGTTTTATACAGTTTTAAACCCTATTAAATTAATAACAACATCTTACTATAATATCCAAAAAGGAGAAGCTTCTGCAGAACGAATTATGCAAGTTCTTAACACAGAAAACCATATTAAGGATAAACCAAATGCTACTATAAAAAGTGAATTTAAAAGTAAAATTGAGTTTAAAAACATCTCTTTTAAATATAAAAAAGATTATGTTTTAAAAGATTTTTCTTTAACTATTAATAAAGGAGAAACCGTTGCTTTGGTTGGTCAGTCAGGAAGTGGAAAGTCTACTTTAGCCAATTTAATTACACGTTTTTACGATGTGAATTCAGGTGATATTCTCATTGATGAAGAAAGTATTAAAAATATCACTAAAAAATCGTTAAGGGACTTAATGGGTATTGTAACTCAAGAATCAATTTTATTTAACGATACTGTAGAAAATAATATAAAACTAGGCACAGAAAATGCGAGCAATGACGAGATTTTGAAAGCTTCTGAAATTGCAAATGCAAATGAATTCATCCAAAATCTACCAGAAAAATTTCAGACAAATATTGGTGATAGTGGAGGTACTTTATCTGGAGGTCAAAAACAACGGTTGTCTATAGCAAGAGCTGTATTAAAAAATCCGCCAATTATGATATTGGATGAAGCAACTTCTGCTTTAGATACAGAGTCTGAACAATTAGTTCAAGTAGCTTTAGAAAACATGATGCAAAACAGAACGTCTCTAGTTATTGCTCACAGATTATCTACCATTCAAAAAGCAGACACTATAGTCGTTATGAAAAAAGGACAAATTGTAGAACAAGGAAAACATGAGGAATTACTTGAAAGAAAAGGAGAGTATTTTAAATTGGTTAATATGCAATCTTTAAGCTAATTTCAGCCCTAAATCTAAACCTTTTTGAATCATAAAATTATAAGAAGCTTTATGATCATTAGATATTTCTCCATCTAAAATAGCTTCTTTTATAGCCTCCTTTATTTGACCTATTTCTCTACAAGGAGTCAAATTAAATGCTTTCATAATTTCTTCTCCAGTAACTGGAGGTTGAAAGTTTCTGATACGATCTCTTTCTTCTACTTCTTTAATTTTGGTTCTTACTAACTCGAAATTTTTATGGTATTTTTTAAATTTCCTTGGATTTTTCGTAGTGATATCTGCTTCACAAAGTGTCATTAAATCATTAATTTCATCTCCCGCATCAAAAACCAAACGTCTTACAGCTGAATCTGTAACATCGCTTGCCAATACAATGGGTCTTGAACTTAACAATACCATTTTCTGAACAAATTTCATTTTACTGTTCAATGGCATTTTTAATCTCTTAAAAATTTTATGTACCATTTTAGAACCTACAAATTCATGAGCATGAAACGTCCATCCAACTTTTTTGCTAAAACGCTTTGTAGGTGCTTTTCCAATATCATGTAACAAAGCAGCCCAACGTAACCAAACATCTTCTGTACTCCTAGAAATATTATCAACCACTTCTAGAGTATGATAGAAATTGTCTTTATGTTTTTGTCCTTCTACTTCCTCTACTCCTTTTAAAGCTATTAATTCTGGTAAAATTTGAGGTAATAATTTTGTGTTTTCAAGCAATAAAAAACCTATAGATGGTTCTGAAGAAGCCAATATTTTATTCAATTCTACTACAATACGTTCTTTTGTAATAATTTTGAGACGATGGGAATTTTTAGAAATTGCAGTCAAAGAAGATGCTTCAATTTTAAAATTTAATTGTGTTGCAAAACGAATAGCACGCATCATTCTAAGAGGATCGTCAGAGTAAGTAATATCTGGATTTAAAGGGGTTCTAATTGTCTTATCTGTTAAATCTTGAATACCATTAAAAGGATCTAACAAATCTCCATAATTAGATTCATTTAAGCTTAAAGCCAAAGCGTTTATCGTAAAATCTCTTCTATTTTGATCGTCTTGTAAAGTACCTACAGAAACTTCTGGATTTCTACTTTCTTTTGAATACGATTCTTTTCTTGCGCCTACAAATTCAATTTCCACATCTTTGTAACGCAACATGGCAGTGCCATATGTTTTAAATACCTGAACTTTTGGTTTATTAGGTAAACGTTTAGAAACTTCTAATGCTAAGTCAATACCACTTCCTACAGTAACAATATCTATATCTTTTGCATTACCTCTTTTTAACATAAAATCACGCACAAAACCACCAATGACATAGGTGTTTGAACCAAGGTGATTAGCTGCCTGAGCAATAAACTTAAATATATCTGAAGATAACGCTTCTTTAAAATTCATTTTAGTATAGAAAAATGCAAATTTAGTTTTATTATAACGTTCAACAAAATTGAAACCACTAATTAATATGCTAAATTAGTTGCATTAGTTATATCTATTATGAAGCCATTTTTTTACGACTTCTAACTTATGGTTTGGACATTGGTCTAAACTTTGAAGGCACAAAAACTTAATATTTTTATTCTTTTCAATTTTATTAAACTTATACATAAGCCACCATAATGGTTTGTTATAATTCTGAAAATAAATCAGTTGTTCGTTTTTTTGATGAATATAATTCTCTTTTTTAATTTGAAGATGGTTGGAAAGTGAAGAAGTAACAAACTGTCCTGCATACCTAAATTTAAATTTAATATTAGTAACTAACAGATCTGTATTCATTTCAAAAAACAGTTTTAAATCTAACTTTAATTGTGGTGATGGTACATGTGGTGAAAAAAAATAGGTTTTAAAGTTTAAAAGCTCCGCAGGCTTTTGCAAACCCTTATTATGCTTATATTCAGAATTTATTTGTTTTTTAAAGTATTGATTATAAAAATTTTTAATTTTTTTATGCCAAATATTATCATAAAACATACGCCAACTACCTCTAAGAACTGGAGTTTTATTAATAAAAAAATCTTCTAGAGTAGTTTCATTTGCTAAAATAAAATCATCATTAAAATAAATAAATTGTTCTGCTAAATTAGGTATTTTATGAAGCATTGTTTCTATGGCTAAAGAATTAAATGTTGGCAGATAATTAGTAAATTCTTTAAAAATAACTTTGTGATCCACTACATGAACATTTTGATATTTTAACGTAGGGTCGTTTTTGTTTTTTAAAAAATCTGGAATTTGATTGTCTGTAACAATAAATATATTTCTTACAAATTTCGCATATTTTAAAATCGACTTTACTGTAAACTCTATTTCATTTATTTGATTAAAACGCATGTTTAAAGCCTTACTACTTAAAGAAGATTTATCTTTTAAATAGTGTTGTATTTTAGCTTTATGAGAAGGAT
>JBDNBB010000104.1:0-15373 GCA_039768135.1 Polaribacter sp. | reverse complement strand
GGTAGGCAGATAGATTTTAAAAGTAATTTTAAAACTAGATAAATGATAAGAACCAATTTTATTGGAACAGAATTCGGCTTATTAGTCTGCTTTTTATGTTTAATTTAAAAATACTCCTTTTTTCTTTATTTTTATTTCGAATAATTCTATAAAACTAAAGAATAGCATTTTTTTATTTATTAATTACTCGAATCTATTATTTATCTTTCAAATTTAATTTTAATACTTTAACTTTGTTAAATTGCAAAAATTACTAATCTATTTGTTTAATTTTTTTAATTAATTATTATAGAGTGGTAAAATTAATAAACCAAAAATTTCTATTACATAATTTTATGAATATTTACAACGATTACCTAAAGGAAATTGAAGAGAGAAAACTTACTGGGCTTAATCCTAAGCCAATTGATGGTGCGGAATTATTAAGTACAATTATTGAACAAATAAAAGACTTAGAAAATAAATTCAGGGAAGATTCATTAAATTTCTTTATTTATAATGTATTACCAGGAACTACAAGTGCTGCAGTAGTAAAGGCTAAATTCTTAAAAGAAATTATTTTAAAAGAAGAAGTTGTAAAGGAAATTACACCAAGTTTTGCTTTCGAGCAATTATCTCATATGAAAGGTGGCCCTTCTGTAAAGGTTTTATTAGATCTAGCATTAGGAAATGATATTGAAATAGCAAAAGAGGCTGCAAAAGTATTAAAAACTCAAGTATTTTTATATGAAGCAGATACCACACAATTAGAAAATGCATACCAATCAGGAAATGCAATAGCTAAAGATTTAATAGAGAGTTATGCTCAGGCTGAATTCTTTACAAAATTGCCAGCAATAGAAGAGGAAATAGAAATTGTAACATTTGTTGCTGGTATTGGAGATATTTCTACAGATTTATTATCTCCAGGAGCAGATGCACATTCAAGATCAGATCGTGAATTACACGGTCAGTGTATGTTTGAGCATAATAAAGAAATGCAAAATGAATTATTGGCATTAAAAGAAAAGCATCCAAATAAGCGTGTAATGTTAATTGCAGATAAAGGTACTATGGGTGTTGGTTCATCTAGAATGTCTGGTGTAAATAATGTTGCATTATGGACAGGTATACCATCGAGTCCTTATGTTCCTTTCATAAATATTGCTCCAGTAATTGCGGGTACTAATGGTATAGCACCAATTTTCTTAACTACTGTAGGTGTAACTGGTGGAATTGGTATCGACTTAAAAAACTGGGTAAAGCAAAAAGATGCAGAAGGTAATACGATTGTAGATGAAGAAGGAGAACCAATCTTAAAGGAAGAATATTCTGTAAAAACAGGAACTGTTCTTACTATAAATACAAAAACAAAAAAGTTATATAAAGACGGAAAAGAAGTTAAAGATATTTCTGAAGCCTTAACACCACCTAAAAAGGAGTTTATAAAAGCAGGGGGATCTTATGCTGTTGTTTTTGGTAAAAAATTACAAACTTTTGCTTGTAAAGTTTTAGGTGTTGATGTTCCTCAAGTCTATGCAGCTGCTAAAGAAGTTTCTATTGATGGACAAGGATTGACAGCAGTTGAAAAAATATTCAATAGAAATGCAGTAGGTACTACTCCAGGTAAAACATTACATGCAGGCTCAAATGTTAGAGTAGAAGTAAATATTGTAGGTTCACAGGATACTACAGGTTTAATGACTTCTCAAGAATTAGAGAATATGGCTGCAACCGTAATTTCTCCAATTGTAGATTGTGGTTACCAATCAGGTTGTCATACAGCTTCTGTTTGGGATGATAAATCTAAAGCTAACATTCCAAGGTTAATGAAATTTATGAATGATTTTGGTTTGGTTACAGCTCGTCATCCAGAAGGCAAATACCATGCAATGACTGATGTTATTCATAAGGTATTAAATGATCTTGCTGTAGATGATTGGGATGTGATTATAGGTGGAGATTCACATACACGTATGGCCAAAGGAGTTGCCTTTGGAGCAGATTCAGGAACAGTTGCACTAGCATTAGCCACAGGTGAAGCTACTATGCCAATTCCAGAATCAGTAAAAGTTACTTTTAAAGGTGAAATGAAATCTTATATGGATTTTAGAGATGTAGTTCATGCTACACAACAACAAATGTTGAATCAGTTTGATGGAGAAAATGTTTTTCAAGGAAAAATTATTGAAGTACATATTGGAACATTAACTTCAGATCAAGCGTTCACATTTACAGATTGGACAGCTGAAATGAAGGCAAAAGCTTCTATTTGTATTTCTGAAGATGAAACATTAATAGAATCATTAGAAATTTCTAGAGATCGTATTCAAATTATGATTGATAAAGGAATGGATAATCCAAAACAGGATTTAAAAGGATTAGTTGATAAAGCAAATACACGAATCATAGAAATTAAGACAGGAACTAAATCTGCCTTAAAACCAGACGCTGACGCTAAATATTATCAAGAAGTAGTTATTGATTTAGACAAGATTGTAGAGCCAATGATTGCTGATCCTGATGTTAATAATGAAGATGTTTCTAAGCGTTATACACACGATAATATTCAACCATTATCTTTCTATGGAGGAACCAAGAAAGTAGATCTAGGTTTCATAGGTTCTTGTATGATTCATAAAGGAGATATGAAAATATTAGCACAAATGTTGAAGAATATTGAAGCACAAAAAGGAGAAGTTAAATTTAATGCTCCTTTAGTTGTTGCGCCTCCTACATATAATATTGTTGACGAGTTAAAAGCAGAAGGAGATTGGGATGTTTTAGTAAAATATTCTGGTTTTGAATTTGACGATAATGCTCCAAAAGGTTTGGCACGTACCAAGTATGAAAATATGTTATACTTAGAGCGCCCTGGATGTAACTTGTGTATGGGTAACCAAGAAAAAGCTGAAGCAGGTGATACTGTAATGGCTACTTCTACTCGTTTATTTCAAGGAAGAGTAGTAAGAGATTCTGAAGAGAAAAAAGGAGAATCATTATTATCTTCTACACCAGTAGTAGTTCTATCAACAATTTTAGGAAGAACACCAACTATTGAAGAGTATCAAGCTGCTGTAGATGGTATTGTTTTAACAAAGTTTAAGCCTTCTACAAAACAGTTAGTAGGTTAGATTTTCATTTTATTTAATAGTAAAAAGAGCCTAGATTATTAATCTAGGCTCTTTTTATGATCAACATAATTATAATCACTTTTATCTTATTTATTTTTTTTAAATAAACAAAGCCATCAATAAATTTTAATACCTATTAAATTTCTATATCAGTTTTGTTATCCCTTTTTTTACGAAAGGTAAAAAGTCCTAATGCAGGCCCAATGCCTAATAACATATATATGAAATTAGATTGAAAAGTAAAATTTAACTCTGTAATAATTAAGATACTTAAAATAGTTATAGAATATCCTAAACAGTTTACTATGGTTAGAGCGGAACCTTTGTTTTTAGAGGCTACATTTTGGGCCACTAAGGTGGAAAACATGGGTGAATCTCCAATAACTAAAAAGCTCCATACCAATAAAAATACTATAAATAGAGTTTGGCTATCAATAAGAAAACAAAAAGGAGCTATTAAACAACATAGGAATGATCCTAATAAAAAATTAAAAGCTGTTTTGTTTACTCCTAAATTTTGAGAAATGTAGCCTGTAAAAATACAAGATAAACTACCAATACCGATAATTAGAAAAGACAGTAGAGAAATATCAATGGTTAAATTTGAATGTATATTATTGTATGAAGATAACATAATAGGTACAAAGGCCCAAAATGTGTAGAGCTCCCACATATGGCCAAAATAACCAAAAGCTGCTTTTCTAAATTCATTTTTTTTAAAAACAGTTGTAATTGTTGTTAAGTCAAAACGATTATTTCGTTTCCTATATGGACCATCTTTGACGAAAAATAGAATAAGAAAACCACCAATAACAGATAGTATAGAGGTTAAAATAATTACAAATTTCCAAGAAGTATCAATAAAGAAATCTTTTATTAAATGAGGAAGTGCTGTACCTAAAACTAACGCACCTACTAAGAAACCTAAAGATTTACCCAACCCTTTATCAAAATAATCCGTAGCAATTTTCATTCCTACAGGATAAATCCCTGCTAAAAAAAAACCTGTTAAAAACTTAAATATCAACAAGTAATAAGAATTTTCGGCTTCTAGTATAAAACAGAAATTGAAAAAGGCAGCACATAAAGCACTCGTAAAAAATACTTTAGAAGGAGAAACTCGATCACTAACTGTAAAAAGAGCAAAAAGTAAAGTTCCCGTAATGAAACCAAATTGCACAGCAGAAGTTAACCAGCCAATTGCATCGCTTTCTAACTGATATTCTAAAACTAAAGCACTCATTACACCATTTGTTGCAAACCATAAAGAAGTGCAGCAAAATTGAGAAATTACAATAACAGGTAGTATGTGTTTTTTTGTAATCATTACGCAACGAAATTAGTATAAATTAGAGAATAATCAACTAGAAAAATTTCTAATCATCATTACTTTATCTATATTTGGATTAATGAAAAATGTCAAAATAATAGAATGTCCAAGAGATGCTATGCAGGGTATAAAGTCTCACTTTATAGCTACTGATAGAAAGGCATTGTATATAAATTCTTTATTAAAAGTTGGTTTTGACACTATTGATTTTGGGAGTTTTGTTTCACCAAAAGCAATACCTCAAATGAGAGATACAGCAGCTGTATTGTCTCAATTAGAAATAAATACTACAAAAAGTAAATTACTAGCTATAATTGCAAATTATAGAGGAGCAGAGGACGCAGTTCAGTTTGAGGAAATTAATTATTTAGGGTATCCGTTTTCTATTTCTGAAAATTTTCAGATGAGAAATACTCATAAAACAATTAAAGAATCTATAATTACACTCGATAAAATTTTAAACTTAGCTGATAAATCTAAAAAGGAAGTTGTAGCCTATTTGTCAATGGGTTTTGGAAATCCTTATGGAGACCCATGGAATGTTGAAATAGTAGGGGAGTGGACCGAAAAACTTGCAAATATGGGGGTGAAAATTTTGTCACTTTCAGATACTGTAGGTACATCTACACCAGATGTTATAGCGTATTTGTTTTCTAACTTAATTCCTCAGTTTAGTAATATAGAATTTGGTGCTCATTTACATACAACTCCAGATAAATGGTTCGAAAAAGTAGATGCTGCCTATAAAGCGGGTTGTTTACGATTTGATGGTGCCATAAAAGGTTATGGAGGTTGTCCAATGGCTAAAGATGAGCTTACAGGTAATATGCCTACAGAAAAATTATTAAGTTATTTTACTTCAGAAAAAGTAGAAACTAATATTAAGCCCATGAGTTTTGAAAGTGCTTACAATAAAGCACTGGAGGTATTTAATCATTAATTAATAGTTATGAAAAATCCATTCAAAAAATTGAATTTAAGGCAATTAGCACTAATGTGTTGTATGTTTTTTTTAATAATATCTTGTAAAAAGGATGACAAAAAAATTTCTTTCACATTTTTACAATTAAATGATGTTTATGAAATAGCACCAATTCAGGGAGGTAAATTTGGAGGTTTAGCACGAGTAGAGTCTGTTCATAAAACACTCTTAAAAGAAAATAAAAATACATTACTGTTTATGGCAGGTGATTTTTTGAACCCCTCGTTAATTGGTTCCTTAAAAGTAAACGGAGAAAGAATTAGAGGTAAACAAATGATAGAAGTTATGAATGCTATGAATTTTGATTTAGTAGCTTTTGGGAATCATGAGTTCGATTTACCTTATAAAGACTTTCAAAAAAGATTAAATGAAAGTACTTTTTCCTGGGTTGCAGGAAATGTCTCTCATAATGATAGCTTAAAACGTCCTTTTCATAAAAAAGTAAATTCACAAATAGAGTACATTCCAGAAACATTTATTAAAAAGTTGACTGATAATGATGGAACATCTATTAAAATTGGCTTTGTAAGTGTTTGTATTCCATCAAATCCAAAAGATTATGTTGTTTATGATCATATGTTCAAAAAAGTAAAAGCTAATTATGAGGCACTTAAAGATTCTGTGGATGTCGTTTTTGGATTAACACACGTAAAAATTACCAATGATAAAAGAATTGCAAAACTGTTGCCAGAAATTCCATTAATAATGGGTGGCCATGAGCATACTAATATGCGGATTGAGACTGAAAACGGAGTAATTACTAAAGCAGATGCCAATGCAAAAACTACTTATATACATCGAATTTTGTTTGATAAAGAAACAAAAGAAATTACTATAAACTCTGAACTTAAAGAAATTAATAATTCCATTAAACCTGATAAAAAGGTTGATTCTATTGTTGGTAAATGGCAATCTATTTTAACTACTGAAATTAGCAAAGTAATTTCTAAACCAAATGAAGTGATTTATTCCTCTACTATTCCTTTAGATGGAAGAGATACTCCTATAAGAAGTGAGCAAACAAATTTAGGGGAAGTAATCACAGAATCTATGTCGTTTGTATTTGATAATAAGGTAGATTGTGCTTTGGTTAACGGTGGTTCTATTCGTATTGATGATCAACTAGTTGGTGCCATTACTCCAATGGATATTTTTAGGGTTTTACCATTTGGTGGCGCAATTGTAAAAGTTAAAATTAAAGGTAGATTATTAAAACGAGTTTTGGATTATGGAGAGTTAGCCTCAGGTACGGGAGCTTACTTACAGAGATTTAATACAAATAAAGTAGGGGGTACTTGGTACATCAACAATCAAAAAATTAATTTAAATAAAATCTATATTGCTGCTTTTTCTGATTATTTATTAAAAGGATTTGATATTCCATTTTTATCTCCAGAAAACAAAGAGGTCTACTCAGTTTATCACCCTAAAGAAGATGAAATGGCTTATGATATTCGAAAAGCTGTAGTTAGTTATTTAAAAACGAAATAATATAAAAGTAAAAAGCTCAAGAAATAAATCTTGAGCTTTTTTATTTTTTCTAAGAATCTCTTCTTTTTCTTCCAAATCCTCCAGGTTTTCTATCTGATCTAGATGATGAAGATCCTCTGTCACTTCTATCACTTCTATTTCTTCCACCACCATTATCAGAACTTCTTCTAGATGATGAACCTTCTGCGCTTCTTCTGCGTCCAAAACCTCCGTCTTTTTTACCAAAAGATTTCTTTTTTCCTCTTCTTCCTCCTCCAGAACGTTCTTTTTTGGTAATCTCTACATTTACAGATCTACCGTCAAAATCTGGCTGATTAGAAGCAAAAGCATCTAAAGTTTGGTTTTCAAAGTTTTTATCAATCTCAAAGAAAGAAAAAGTATCTAATATATCTATAGCACCAATTTCTATCTTATCACCAATATTTTGGTCATTAATTAAACCAATTAGTTTAGCGGGATTTAAACTATCTTTTCTACCAATATTGATAAAGAAACGAGTCATGTTATCTGCAGTTTCTCTAGACCTAGAATTTTCTCTGCCTAAGTCATTTAAATCTTTAGAGTTTTCGTAGTACGCCAACATTGTGTTGAATTCCAAAGAAACAAACTTCTGTATTAATTGTTCTCTATCTAGGTCTTTTAATTTGTCATAAATGCTAGGTAAAAACTCTGTAATTTCAGATTCATTAACCTTAGTATCATTTACTTTATCAATTAAATTCATTAATTGATTTTCTACAATTTCTTTTCCTGTAGGAACTTTACCTTCAACAAATTTTTGCTTAATGATACGTTCTATTACACGTAATTTACCTTTTTCTCTATTATTTACTAAAACAATAGATACACCTTTATTACCTGCTCTACCAGTTCTACCACTTCTATGTGTGTAGTTTTCTATTTGATCTGGTAATTTATGATTAATTACATGCGTTAATTCATTTACATCTAAACCACGAGCTGCAACATCTGTTGCTACTAAAATCTGAATGGTTTTCTTTCTGAATTTACCCATAACAGAATCTCTCTGTGCTTGAGATAAATCTCCATGTAAAGAATCTGCATTATAACCATCTTTAATTAAGTTATCTGCAACTTCTTGAGTTTCTCTTCTAGTTCTACAGAAGATAATTGCATAAATATCTGGATTTAAATCTGCAATTCTTTTTAATGCAGGATAACGTGTTCTTTCTGTAACTGCATAAAACTCATGACTTACATTTTCTGAACCTGAGTTCTTTTCTCCAGAAGTAATTTCTACAGGAGTTGTCATGTAATTTTTGGCAATTGCTTCTACTTCTCTAGGGAAAGTTGCAGAAAATAATAAGGTTTGTTTAGTTTCTGGAGTAGCTTCTAATACTTTATCTAGCTCTTCTTTAAAACCCATGTTAAGCATTTCATCAGCTTCATCTAAAACTAACCATCTTACGTTACCTAACTTTAAAGCTCTTCTGTTAATTAAATCTACGGTTCTACCTGGAGTTCCAACAACAATTTGAGAGCCTCTTTTTAAAGATCTAATTTGATCTTCCATACTAGAGCCTCCATAAACAGTAGTTACTTTTACATTCTTTAAATATTTGCAAAAGTCTTTAATATTATTACCAATTTGAACTGCAAGTTCTCTTGTTGGTGATAATATAATTGCTTGTACATTGTTATTATCTTCTTCTAAAAGCTCTAATATTGGTAAACTAAAGGCAGCAGTTTTACCTGTACCAGTTTGTGCAAATGCTTTTAAATCTGTATCAGAAGATATTATTTGTGGAATTGCTTTTTCTTGTATAACAGTTGGTTTTTCGTAACCTAAATCTGTTAACGCTTTGATTATAGGTGCTTTTAGCCCTATTTCTTTAAATGTTGACATTTCTGTGATTTTGTAGATTCACAGAACGCCCACCTGTAAATCTGATTATTAATTTCGACCTGATTTTAAATGAGTTACACTCAAAAATAAAATCGTGCAAATGTAGTACAAAATAAATGAATTAGAAGAGTAATACGTTTTTTAATTTTTATTCAATTCTTCTAGATAAGGTATTAGGTTGTTAGAATACAATGAAGCAAAGCCATTTATAACGGTTGAATTTCGATCTAAAAGTATAGTTCTAGTCATTCTACTACTTAAAAATGATTGAGCAAAATTATCTGAATCAATATAAAATTGATTTTTAATATCTAATTTTTCTATTTTTTCATCATCTGAACCATTGGTTTTAATAACAAGGAAGGTAATATTAGGATAGTTACTTGATAAGTATAATAAACGAGATGAAATATAAGATTTAGATACATATTCTGGGTTCCAAAACAATAAAAAGGATTTTCTTCTTCTTATTAACTTTTGGATTGAATGTTTGGTATTGTTAAAATCTGTGACTTCAAAATTCGGTAATTTATTTCCGAGTTGTATAGCTTTAGAATCATTTAATAAACTTTGTATTGTACTTCTATCCTTATCATTAGTAGAAGATTTTAAAAATATTTGAAAAGCTTTTAAGTTTATTTGATCAGAAGATTTGTTATAAAAATGACTCACTAAAGTTTGTTTTAAGAAGGCATTTTTTGTGCTTTCAGAACTAATTTTATCATCTATAATTTGTAATAAATCTAGAGTAAAATTTTGTGTGTACTTCCGTTTCATAGGTTTATGACCTAATGCATACGTTTCATTGTAAACATAATTTTTAATATACCTAGAGTATGGAGGGAAATACATTAAAGTGTCTTTGTTGATGTCTAAACTATTCCGAAATTCATAAAAATCGTTTGTAATTTTTGGAAATTTACCATCTTCATTGTATTTAGCATGTAGTATTGGATACCTTTCGAAACGTGAATAAATAGGGAAGGTAAGTGCAATTTTTAAAATGTCAAAAAAACCTTTTGTTTCATTTGGATGATTAGTAACGTACTCATTAAAGATTACTTGTTTTGTTTCTAACAAAGAATCGGTACTTCTTTTAAATGCTTGAGGTTCTTTTTTATTTAATTCATAAAATTTTTGCTTTTCTTTTTCATCCTCTAAAAAACAATCAATTAGTATGTTATTTCTCTCTGCTCCAGATCCTGCAAAAACCAAAGATTCGTCAAAGTCCCAAGTATTTAATCTAAGCATTAAACTGTCCTTTGGTTCTAAATAGATGTATTGATTCTCATTACCATGAACAAAATAATATAAGCCTTCTTTTGCATTTCTAATCTTTCCAATAAATTTATGGTCCTCGTCTAATAGAAAAGTATCAATTACTTTTTCCATAGAATAAAGCACAACATTATTAGATTTTGGATTTACAATTTTTCCACCAAAATAAGTTGCTCTTTCTTTATCAGTTGTTTCGCAGCTGATAAAAATTGATATCATACATATTTGTAATAAGAATACTAATTTTTTGTACATAAAAATTATAAAGTATAGATTATACAAAAATAGTTATTCAAGAGTGTCGCTCTTGTTAATACGTTGTTAAAAATAATAATAGTATTAATACGTTTTACAAATGATTTCTAGATTAAAAATACTTGCTATGTTTCTATAAAAAGAAATCAATTTACTACTTTTGCAAAAACTAAAAAAGTCTTATGTTATCAGTATCTAATTTATCTGTCCAGTTTGGTAAACGTGTTTTGTTTGATGAAGTAAATACCAAATTTCAAACAGGGAATTGTTATGGAATTATTGGTGCCAATGGTGCAGGTAAGTCTACATTTTTAAAAATAATTTCTGGAAAGATGGATCCTACTTCTGGTCAGGTTCATTTAGAATCAGGTAAAAGAATGTCTGTACTTACACAAGATCACTATGCTTATGATGAGTACCCAGTTTTAGAAACTGTGGTTATGGGTAACAAAGATCTTTTTAAAATAAAAAAAGAGATTGATGCGCTTTATGCAGACTATACAGATGAAAATGCAGAAAAGATAGGGGAACTTCAAATTGTTTTTGAAGAGATGAATGGTTGGAATGCAGATTCTGATGCAGCAGCAATGTTATCTAACTTAGGAATATCTGAAGATTTACATTACACTTTAATGAAAGATTTAGATGGTAAACAAAAAGTACGTGTGTTAATTGCACAAGCACTTTTTGGTAATCCTGATGTTTTAATAATGGATGAACCTACCAATGATTTAGATTTCGAAACTATTGCTTGGTTAGAAAACTTTATTGCTAATTTTGATAACTGTGTAATTGTTGTATCTCATGATAGACACTTTTTAGACGCTGTTTGTACTCATATTTCTGATATTGATTTTAGTAAGATTAATCATTATTCAGGTAATTATACATTTTGGTATGAATCTAGTCAGTTAGCAGCAAAACAAAGAGCACAACAAAACAAAAAAGCAGAAGATAAAAAGAAAGAATTAGAGGAATTCATTCGTAGATTCTCTGCAAACGTAGCAAAATCTAAGCAAGCTACTTCTCGTAAAAAAATGATTGATAAATTAAACGTAGAAGATATAAAACCTTCAAGTAGACGTTATCCCGCAATTATATTTGATAGAGATAGAGAAGCAGGAGATCAAATTTTAAATGTAGAAGGTTTAAGTAAGAATTTTGAAGGTGAAAAATTGTTCGATAATATTCACATCAATTTAAATAAAGGGGATAAAGTTGCTATCATTTCTAAAAACTCGAGAGCTATTACAGCATTTTATCAAGTTATTTCAGGAAATGAGCCCGCTGATGCTGGTAAATATTCTTGGGGAGTTACCACAACTCAATCATATTTACCATTAGATAATTCCGAGTATTTTCAGAATGGAGATTTAAATTTAGTAGATTGGTTAAGACAATATGCACAAACTGAAGAAGAGAGAGAAGAAGTTTATTTAAGAGGATTTTTAGGTAAAATGATTTTTTCTGGTGAAGAAGCTTTAAAGAAAAGTAATGTGCTTTCTGGAGGTGAAAAAGTAAGATGTATGTTATCTAAAATGATGATGAAAAGAGCTAATATTTTAATGTTAGATGAACCAACAAACCATTTGGACTTAGAATCTATACAAGCATTAAATAATTCATTAATCAATTTTAAAGGAACAATTTTATTTTCTACACATGATCATGAATTTGCACAAACTGTAGCGAATAGAATTATTGAGTTAACACCTAAAGGAGCTATTGATAGATATGCAACTTTCGATGATTATTTATCAGATCCAAAAATTAAAGAATTAAGAGATACTATGTATTCTTAATTATAACATTTATAATTTAAATTAAAAAGCCATTATGTAAACTAAATGTTTACATAATGGCTTTTTAGTATTTGAAATTCAGGTTTTTATGATTTTATTTTTTCTGCAAAGGGCTTATGATTTTTACATCAGAAAAAGAAATTGCTCCTCGTACAACTCCGTCTATAGTTTTCTTTAAAGCTTCTATTAATTGCATTTTTAGTTGCGACTTATGATAGATTAAACTCACTTCTCTTGCAGGAGGTGGGTTGTTAAATTCACGAAGGTATTTTGTATCACTTTCGTTTAAGTCTAATGTATGTAAGTAGGGTAGAAGTGTCATTCCTAAACCTTCTTTTGATAGTTTTATTAACGTATCGAAACTTCCACTTTGTAATTGAAACCCTTTTTTATTATCAATTTTATGAGCTCTACATAAGTTTAAGATATTATCTTTAAAACAATGTCCATCTTCTAGTAAAAGAATGTCTTCCATTTCTAATTCATTTACGTCAATAAACTTGTTTTTAAAAAGTCTATGATTTTGAGGAATTAAACCTACAAATGGTTCATAGTATAAAGGCTTTTCTTTAATGGCTTCATTTTCTAGAGGAGTAGCAGCAATAGCAGCATCAATATGCCCATCGGTTAATTTTCTAATAATTTCTTCTGTAGTAAGTTCTTCAACAATAAGTTTAACTTTTGGATATTTCTTTGTAAAGTTATTTAAAAACATAGGCAATAATGTTGGCATAATAGTAGGTATTATTCCAAGTTTAAATTCGCCTCCAATAAATCCTTTTTGTTGATGAACAATATCTAGAATTCGATTACTTTCATCGACAACCACTTTAGCCTGCTCAACAATCTTTTTTCCTACGTCTGTAAGTTCAATAGGTTTTTTAGATCGATTAAATATTTTTACGTTAAGTTCGTCTTCTAACTTTTGAATTTGCATACTAAGCGTAGGCTGTGTCACAAAACTGTGCTCTGCAGCAACAGTAAAGTTTTGGTACTCGGCAACAGATAAAACATATTTAAGTTGTGTAATTGTCATATATAGTAATTTTTGATAAAGATATTAAATCTATCAATATTAATTATAGTTAATCGTTTGTTTTTTTTAATAACTTTGAAAAAACATAATAAATGAATAAAAATATATTAGGATTAGAGGAAGCTAGTACAAAAAAATCTGTAGCGCATTTAAATGGTTTATTGGCGAATTTTCAGATTTACTATCAAAACTTAAGAGGTTTACATTGGAATATTAAAGGAAAAAATTTCTTTGATTTGCATCTTAAGTTTGAGGAGTTTTACACAGACAGTCAAGTTAAAATTGACGAGATTGCAGAACGCATTTTAACATTACAAGGTAAACCTTTACACACCTTTACAGACTATATCGCAAATAGTAGTGTTCCTGTTGGTAAAGATATTTCTAATGATGAGCAAGCGGTTAAACTAGTTGTAAATTCGTTATCTGAGCTTTTAAAAATAGAAAGAGTTATTCTATCATTATCTGACGAATTAGAGGATGAAGGAACCAACTCAATGATGAGCGATTTTATAGCAGCGCAAGAAAAAACAATTTGGATGTTAAATTCTTGGTTAGGCAAATAAGAATAGATAAAAAACTATTAAAAAGAGGGCCCAATGGTCCTCTTTCTAGTTTAATTCAATTGCATAACCCAATTGAAAACCCAAAAGGTTGTATCCATCATTAGGTTTTTGAAAATTTAGATTAGATACATGACCAATATAAGATCCCAAATGCACAATTTGATTCTTAAATACTTTGTAATTTAATCCTAGAGAAAAGTTTTCAATAAATGTAAATCCTTTTGCCAAACGTTCTGAACGAGTATTAACATAAGAAAACCCGATACTTATAGCTGCTTGAATATCTAGTTTTTTTAAAATATTTTTATTAACAGAAAAGCTAAATTCCAAAGCATACAAATTCATGTTTTTATTTTTAGTAAACTCTGCTATTTTTTCTCGAAAGTTCTCTTGATCTGGAGTTACGTAAAAACTATTTATTAGTTGATGTTCTAAAAATTGTACTTGAGGTTGAACAATTAATTCAAAGTCTAGAGATTTCCAACTTCCTAAATTATAGAAAGCTTGTCCTTTTACAATTTTTGCTGTATACGTATAATCTGGATCATCATGAAAGAAACGTTCATTTGAACCAAAGGCATATAAAAAGCCTATTTTCATAGGCTTTAATTTATTTATATTAGAATTTTGACTAATACTTTTAAAGGAGATTAATGCGATAAAAAGAATTAGTAAATTATTTTTCATAATTATTTAGCTAAACATTTTAGCTACTTTTTCGGCTTTTCTATTTTCTGAATAGTCGTAAAAACCTTCACCAGATTTTACACCCAACTTACCAGCCATCACCATATTCACTAGAAGTGGACAAGGGGCGTACTTTGGATTTTTAAACCCTGTGTGCATAACGTTTAAAATAGATAGACAAACATCTAAACCAATAAAATCTGCTAATTGAAGTGGTCCCATAGGGTGTGCCATACCTAATTTCATAACAGTATCAATCTCAGCAACACCGGCAACACCATTATATAATGTTTCTATAGATTCGTTAATCATTGGCATTAAAATTCTATTGGCCACAAAACCAGGATAATCATTAACTTCTACTGGAGTTTTTTGTATCTTTTTACTAAGGTCTACGATAAAATTAGTTACTTCATCAGAGGTATTGTATCCTCTAATAATTTCTACAAGTTTCATAACAGGTACAGGATTCATAAAGTGCATTCCAATTACTTTATCAGCCCTATTAGTTTCTGCCGCAATTTGAGTTATTGATATAGAAGATGTGTTTGTTGCTAAAATGGTGTCTTCAGCACAAACTTCATCTAACTCCCTAAAAATTTTTGATTTTAGAACTAGGTTTTCAGTTGCAGCTTCTACAACTAAGCTTGCATATTTAACTCCTTCTTTTATTGAGGTATAGGTAGTTATATTAGCAAGAGTTTTCTTTTTATCTTCTTCACTAATTTTTTCTTTAGCAACCATTCTGCCTAAGTTTTTAGTAATGGTCGCTATTCCCTTGTCTAGTGCTTTTTGAGATACATCTATTAGTTGAACATTATAATCAAATTGAGCAAAAGTGTGTGCTATACCATTTCCCATGGTTCCAGCACCTATTACAGCTATATTTTTCATAATTACGTTATTTGTTATTTAAATCTTCTTCTGTCTTAAAACAATCAATGATCCATTGTGCAATTCGCAAAG
>JBDNBB010000103.1:0-8545 GCA_039768135.1 Polaribacter sp. | reverse complement strand
TTATGAATAAAATTCAAATGGTTGATTTGCAAAAACAATATCAACACATAAAAGAAACTGTAGACAACTCAATACAAGATGTTTTAAACTCATCTTCTTATATAAATGGCCCTTTAGTTAAAGATTTTCAGAAAGATTTAGAGGCTTATTTAAATGTAAAACATGTAATTCCTTGTGCAAATGGAACAGACGCTTTGCAAATAGCAATGATGGGCTTAGGATTAGAGCAAGGTGATGAAGTTATTACTGTAGATTTTACATTTGCAGCAACTGTAGAAGTAATTGCGTTGTTAAAATTAACACCTGTTTTGGTTGATGTTGACAAAGAAACATTTAATATAGATATAGAAGCATTAAAAAAGGCAATAACACCAAAAACAAAAGCAATAGTTCCCGTGCATTTATTTGGGCAAGTTGCAAATATGGATGCCATTTTAGAAATTGCAAAAGAACACAATCTATTTGTTATTGAAGATAATGCACAAGCAATTGGAGCGAATTACACCTTTAAAGACGGTTCTCAACAAAAAGCAGGTACTATAGGAGATGTAGGTACTACTTCTTTTTTTCCATCTAAAAACCTAGGTTGTTATGGTGATGGAGGTGCTATTTTTACCAATAATAATGAGTTAGCACATACCATTCGTGGAATTGTAAATCATGGAATGTATGAGCGTTATTATCATGATGTTGTAGGTGTAAATTCGAGATTAGACTCTATACAAGCTGGAGTTTTAAAGGCAAAATTACCTCATTTAGATACGTATTGTAATGCGAGAAGAAATGCAGCTCGTTTTTACAATAATGCATTTGCAAATCACCCTGCAATTGTAACACCAACTGCACAATCTAACAAGACAGCCAACTGTGGCCAAATTTGCGATGTTTGCGATTGCCATGTATTTCATCAATATACTTTACAAATAACAAACGGGCAAAGAGATGCTTTACATAAACATTTGTTAAGCAAAGAAATACCAAATGCTATATATTATCCTGTAGCTTTACATGCCCAAAAAGCATATAAAGATGATAGATATGATGAAGCAGATTTTCCTGTAACTAATGAACTGATAAAAACGGTTATTTCATTACCTATGCACACAGAATTAGAGGAAGATCAGTTGCAATTTATTACTAACACAATTTTGGATTTTTTAAACTAAATTCATCACATATTAATAATACCTTTATATAATTAACCGATGAAAAAGATTTTAGTAACAGGAGGTCTAGGCTTTATAGGTTCTCATACAGTAGTTGAACTGCAAAACGAAGGCTTTGAAGTTGTTATTATAGATGACCTATCTAACACAACCTTATCAGTTTTAGACAGCATTACAGATATTACAGGTATAAAACCAACATTTCACAAAGCAGATGTTCGTATTAAAAGTGATGTTAAAGCTGTATTTGACACTCATGATATAGATGGTGTAATTCATTTTGCTGCTTTTAAAGCTGTTGGTGAGAGTATAGCCAAGCCTTTAGACTATTACGAAAATAATTTAAGTTCTTTAATTTACATGTTGCAAGAACTAAAAAATAGAAAGTTAGACAACTTTATTTTCTCATCTTCTGCTACTGTTTATGGAGAACCAAACCACTTACCTATAACAGAAAATGCTCCTGTTAAAAAGGCTGAATCTGTTTACGGAAACACTAAAAAAATTGGTGAAGAAATTATAAGAGATACAAGTAAAGCATATAACATTAATGCAATTGCTTTACGTTATTTTAATCCAATTGGTGCTCATGCTTCTGCTAAAATAGGTGAATTACCTTTAGGTGTTCCTCAGAACTTAATACCTTTTGTTACGCAGACAGCTGCTGGAATTCGTGAGCAGTTATCTGTTTTTGGAGATGATTATCCTACAGAAGATGGTACTGCAATTCGTGATTATATTCACGTTGTAGATTTAGCAAAAGCTCATATTGCTGCTTTAAAAAGATTACTCAACAAAAATAATAAAGAGTCTTTTGAATTCTTTAACATTGGAACAGGTAAAGGAACTTCTGTATTAGAAGTAATTCATACTTTCGAAAAAGTAAACGACTTAAAATTGAACTATAAAATTGTAGGTAGAAGAGATGGAGATGTAATGTCTTGCTATGCAGATACTACAATTGCAAATAAAGAATTGAACTGGAAAACAGAAATTGGGCTAGATGAAGCCTTACGTTCTGCTTGGCAATGGCAACAGAAACAATCTGTTTAAAAACAAAAAAACCTCAAAAACACCATATGTTTTTGAGGTTTTTTTTATTGAAGCAAATTTCAATTATCCTTTAACAGGAAGAGCAACTCTAGTTTTTCCCCAGCCTAAATGCATCATTACTTCTCCTTTTTCAGCATCAAAAACAATAGAAAAAGCTTCTAGACTATTTTTAGCTTGAGAAACCTCTGCCACTACTCTTGCAACATCTTCTTTTTCATCATAAAAATAAGAACCCCAAACATTTTTTTGGTTACTTAAAATTACAATCCAATTTCCATCTGTAGGAATTGTAAATAAAGTATAGGTACCTGCTTTTACTTTTTTATCTCCAAACATTACATTTTTATAAAATGTAATTTCTGCTGCTTCATTTGCGCCAGTTCTCCACACTTTTCCATTTGGAGCTAATTTGTCTAAAGACCTCCCTTTTAATTGTGGCCTACTATAAATCACCTTTACAAGTTTATCTGCTTCTCTCCAATTAGTTGGGTAAGATGCAGCATCCATAGGACTTACATCAATTTTAGGAAATTCTTGAGCAGTAACTTCGGTTGATGAAATTAAGGCGATTGTAAAAATTGCGATTGATAAAATTGCTTTTTTCATGTTTATTAAATTTTAATTTTTGTTGTATCTCTGTCATCCAAAGTTATAAAACCTTGCACAAAAGCGACTTATTTTTTAATGACAATTGCAGTCTGAACTACAACCTTTAGATAGTTTTGTTGGCAACACATACTTTTTAACTAAAAAAAATAGTGCAAATGCTAACAAAATATAAACAATAATTTCTTGCATTAACTTAATATTTGGTAGGTTAATAAAGAGGAAACATAAGCTAAAAATGCCATTCCAAATAATTGAATTAAAGGCCATTTCCAAGTTTTGGTTTCACGTTTCACAATTGCTAATGTTGCCATACATTGCATCGCAAACGCATAAAAAACCATTAAAGACATACCTACAGGAAAATTAAATCGTTTTTTACCTGTATCTGGGTTTATCTCTGAAGCCATTTTTTGCTTTATGGTAGTAATATCTTCATCATCTGCTTGTACACTATAAATAGTAGCTAAAGTACCTACAAAAACTTCACGAGCTGCAAAAGATGCTATTAATGCAATACCAATTTTCCAGTCGTAACCCAAAGGTTTTATAGCTGGTTCTATAGATTTACCTAACATACCAATGTAAGATTTCTCTAATTTGGTTGATGCTATTCTTTGCTGAATCTCTTCTTGATTTAAATTCTGATTTTCAAATTTAGCTATAACCGTTTGTTCTGCATTCTTAAACTCATCACCTCCATTAGAAGCCAAAAACCAAAGAATTACAGATAATGCTAATATTATTTTACCAGCGCCAAAGACAAATGCTTTTGTTTTTTCTACAACTTCATAAAATACATTTTTAAAGGATGGTAATTTATAATTTGGCATTTCTATGACGAAAAACGACCTTGCCTTTATTTTTAAAGTTTTATTTAAAATGTATGCTCCTAAAATTGCAGAAGCAAAACCGAGTGCATACAACAACAATAAAACCAAACCTTGTAAATTTAAGAACCCTAGTATTTTAGTATCAGGAATAATTAGTGCTATAAGAATTGCGTAAACTGGTAACCGAGCAGAACAAGTAGTAAAAGGTGTAACTAAAATGGTAATTAAACGCTCTTTCCAACTAGAAATAGTCCTTGTAGCCATAATTGCAGGTATCGCACAAGCAGTTCCTGAAATTAAAGGAATTACACTTTTACCATTCATACCAAACCGTCTCATGATTTTATCCATTAAAAACACAACTCGACTCATATAACCAGTTTCCTCTAAAATCGCTATAAATAGAAATAATATAGCTATTTGTGGAATAAAAATTACAACCCCTCCAATTCCTGGAATAATACCTTCTGATAATAAATCTGTAAAGACGCCTTCAGGCAAACTATTTCTAGTAAAGTTTGCTAATTCTGCAAAAACACCATCAATGAAATCCATTGGTACAGAAGCTATATCAAATATAGATTGAAAAATGATGAGTAAAATCAAAAAGAAAATAGCATAACCAAAAATCTTGTGTGTAAAGATTTTATCTAACTTACTTCGTAAATCTTTGGCTTTAGATTTATCTACAATATAGGTTTTCTTTAAAATTTTATTTATTTCTTGATATCTGTAAATCGTTTCTTTATGCTGATATTTCTTTAATTTTGGTACATCTTGTTTAAAAGACAACAACTTTTCTTTCTCCTCTTTTGTAATAGTATCTGGATAATTATTTTGAGTTACCATTAACCACAATTCATACAAAGAGTAATTTGGGCTTATTTTCTTAAGATTCTCAAAATAATCTGGATCTATCTTAGAATTGATACCACATAAAGGTGATGCTTTTGCTGCAACATGACAACGAATTATTGCTTCTTTAACTTCTTGAATACCTTCATTTTTTCTTGCACTTATTAAAACAACCTCTGTATTTAACTCTTTTTTTAAGAGTGATAAATCAATAGAAATACCTTTTCTATTCATTTGATCTACCATATTTATGGCTAATACTGTTGGTATTTCTAAATCTTTAATTTGCGAAAAAAGTAAAAGATTACGTTTTAAATTTTCTACATCTGCAACTACTAAAATTACATCTGGAGATGCTGCAATGTCTTTTTTAAGTAATGTTTTTAAAACAATACTTTCATCTAATGAAGTTGGATTTATACTGTATGTACCAGGTAAATCTGTAATGATTGCATTTTGTGTAGCAGACAGTTTACTTTTACCTAACTTTTTATCGACAGTAACACCAGGATAATTACCAACCTTTTGATTTAAACCTGTTAGTTGATTAAATAATGAAGTTTTACCTGTATTTGGATTACCTATTAAAGCAATTTTGATATCGTTTTTAGACATTAAATTTCGCTTTTAAGGATTTGAATAATTGCTGCAGTCTCTTTTCTAATAGCTAAATGACTACCATTTACGCATATATAAATTGGATCTTTTAGAGGTGCATGCTGTATTAATTCTACTTCTGCCCCAGGCAAACAACCCATTTCTAACAATTTTAAAGGAATTATCTCTAAAGACTCTTCAGATATATAACCAATTTCCCCAATATTTAAAGATGCAATTGTATTCAAAAGATTTTTTATTTGGTTAGCAAAGATAATACTTTAGAATGAGTCTAAACAAGTTATTTACGTTCATATTCTTCTTTTAACAAAACTAGATCATCTTTCAACTTTTGCATGTCTTCTTTGTTAGTACCATCATAATAACCACGTATGCGTCTTTCTTTATCTACTAAGACAAATTGCTCTGTATGAATAAAATCATCTTCTCCTCCATCACCATCTTCAATAACAGCAAAATAACTTTTTCTTGCTAGGTCGTAAATGTGTTTTTTAGCACCTGTGGTTACATTCCATTTACCGTCAATAACACCTTTATTTTTAGCATATTCTTTTAATATAGGAACACTATCCATAACTGGAGTAACAGAATGGCTTAGAAACATAATATCATTATCATCTTTATAATATTCTTGAAGCTCGTTCATGTGATACGCCATTGTTAAACAAATGTTTGTACATCTTGTAAAAAAGAAATCAGCGATGTAAATTTTATCTTTATAGTTTTTTTGAGTTATGGTTTCTCCTTTCTGATTAATCAATTCAAAATTTGCAATGGTATGGTCTTTAGTTATGTGCTTCATAGATTCGTGCACCAAACTTGGGTTTACATCTGAAGGACTGTATACTTTTAACTTCTTATCTACTTTTAATAAGTGATAAAACACAGGGACAGTTATTGCAGAAAAAATGACTAAAAAAATTAAAGTAGCCTTACTTTTTTTAAAAAAGGTAACATCCATAACACATATAATATTATACAAATTTACGGTTTAAAAAAATCAGAAAAAAGCGGTCATATGTCTTTGTAACTTAAAAGACTGTTAATTTACAAATACGGGGTTTAAGTTTACTTTTTAAACTCTCATTAAAAATGTACCTTTGTAGCTTTTATAAATTAGAGGAGACACCAAATGGAAATCATAATAAAAGCATCACAATTCATTTTAAGCTTATCACTATTAATTGTTTTGCACGAATTGGGGCATTTTATCCCTGCAAAATTATTTAAAACAAGAGTAGAAAAATTTTATTTATTCTTCGATTACAAATTTTCTATTCTAAAGAAAAAAGTTGGGGAAACCGTTTACGGTATTGGTTGGATTCCTTTAGGGGGTTATGTGAAAATCTCTGGAATGATTGATGAAAGCATGGATACCGAACAAATGAAACAACCTGCTCAGCCTTGGGAGTTTAGATCAAAACCAGCATGGCAACGTTTAATTATCATGTTAGGTGGTGTTTTCGTAAACTTTGTCCTAGGTATCTTTATCTACATCATGTTAATGTATTCATATGGTGAACAATATTTACCAAACGATAATGTAAAAGATGGAATCTGGGTACAAGACTCTTTAGCTATGAATTTAGGATTACAAACTGGTGATAAAATTTTAACAATAGATGGACAAAAGATTAAAAAATTTGCCAATTTATCTTTAGAATTTATTAATGGAAATAGTTTTGAAGTTGAAAGAAATGGAGAAATACTACAGCAAGATATACCTACAGATTTTATTTCTCAATTAATGGACAGAGGTAAAAATGCAGGCCCTTTTTTATACCCACGCTACCCTTTTGTTATAGGTCAAATTTCTGAAGATTCACCAAATATAGAAAGCACACTAGAAGCTAAGGACATCTTAACAAGCATAAACGGAACACCTTTAAAATATTATGACGAAGCTAAGCGTATTTTAGATATGTATAAAGGCCAAGAAGTAACTGCCTCTGTAATAAGAAACAATACAAGTAAAGAACTTAATTTACAAGTTACAGAGCGAGGAACTTTGGGAGTTGTTTTTACTGCTGTTCCATTATCTGATTTAGAAAAATTAGGATATTATGACCTAGCCGATATTGAATATTCATTTGGAGAAGCAATTCCAGCAGGATTTAATAAATCATGGAAAACCTTAACTGACTATGTAAAACAATTAAAGAAAATATTTAATCCTAGCACAGGAGCTTACAAAGGCTTAGGTGGTTTTATTTCTATAGGAAGTATTTTTCCAGATGAATGGAGTGCAGTATCTTTTTGGAACATAACCGCTTTCTTATCCATTATGTTAGGTTTTATGAATTTATTACCAATACCTGCTTTAGATGGTGGTCATGTTGTGTTTACACTTTGGGAAATGATTACTGGAAAAAAACCAGGAGATAAATTTTTAGAATACGCACAGTTAGTAGGTTTTGTTTTATTAATAGCACTACTTCTATTTGCAAACGGAAATGATTTATTTAGGTTACTAAAGTAAATTCAACAAATAAGAAAAACCTTACTTCTAGTAAGGTTTTTTTATACTTATATAGAGCGAAAATTATTACACTAAACAGTTTTTAGTCAACTTTTTTCAACTATTTCTTGTTCTTTAAAACAAATCTATTTGATAGCAGTGGTGCTAAAAATGTTTAAT
Source organism: Polaribacter sp. (assembly GCA_039768135.1). Lineage (GTDB taxonomy): Bacteria > Bacteroidota > Bacteroidia > Flavobacteriales > Flavobacteriaceae > Polaribacter. The sequence goes on along the minus strand of JBDNBB010000103.1, from coordinate 776 downwards.
TATAATTCGTAAAAAAACCATTGCGCTAAAAAATAGTGCAATGGTTAAATGAATATTTATACCTAAATATTCCTCTAAAGATTATAACGTAAACCAAATAAAACAGAAGTACCTGGCATTGGTACAAAACCAGATTCTATATATTCTGCATCAAAAATATTGTTTGCTGTCATTGTAAAACTAAACTTTTGAACGTCTATAATAAGTGAAGCATCCCAAACAATATAACTTTGTCCTGTAGTTCTTTCTGCATGCTTATACATAATGTTTTGTCTTATGTTCTTTAAAAAAGAACTCGAAAATTGTGTAATAAATTGATGTCTTAATGTATTTAAAGAGTAACGAGATAAATCTGGATTTTGATCTAAAATATCGTCGTCTAAATAAGAATACCCAATTTTTAAGCTTTGATTAAAGTCATTTAGTTTAAACATATAAGTAGCATCAAACTCTAAACCTTTAGTATTTACTTCTGCAATATTAGTAGCTGTAAAAATACCTGTTGCGGTGTCTGGCCTTATAAAATCAATCAAATTATCTGAATCTCTATTAAATACTGCAAATGTTGCTAAAAAGTTACCACTAGTAAACTTTACACCTATTTCTTGCGCAAACGCACTTTCTGGTTCTAAATTAGGATTCCCAGAAGTTGCAGGATCTGAATAATACAAATCTGTATAAGTTGGCACCCTATACGTATATCCTATATTACCATAGGCTTTGAAATTATCTGAAAGTTGAATTCCTAAATCTAAACCAGGAAAAGCGTTAAAATC
>JBDNBB010000102.1:0-3284 GCA_039768135.1 Polaribacter sp. | reverse complement strand
TTTGCTGCCTTCAAGATTTTTTTTCTTCTATTTCTTGAGGCTACTGAATTTACTGATCTTGGCATAATTTCAATGTGTTTTGTAGTAGGCGATTCAATTTATGAATACTTTTTATTTTGGCCTAACTCCATGGTTAATAATTAAATTCCCTTTGTTAAACTTGTTATTTTAAGTTTAACATTTGCTTAATGCTAGGCTCATCAGACTTATGAACTAAAGTATCATGAGTTAGCTTTAACTTACGTTTTTTAGACTTCTTTGTTAAGATGTGACTTTTAAACGCGTGCTTTCTTTTGATTTTACCAGTACCTGTAACTTTAAATCGTTTTTTAGCACTAGATTTGGTTTTCATTTTAGGCATCTCTCCTTCGTTTTAACTTGCTTAATATTGTTTTTCTTAAATTATGAAGATTTAAAAATTTTTAATAAAACCTTTAACCTTTAAATCTTTGATTATTCAAGAATCTTTTTATTTTGATTTTTTTGGAGCGATAAACATAATCATACGTTTACCCTCTAGTTTTGGTAATTGCTCTACTTTACCATAATCTTCTAATTCCTGAGCTAATTTTAATAATAAAATTTGTCCTTGTTCTTTAAAGATGATAGAACGTCCTTTAAAAAATACAAATGCTTTTAACTTGGCTCCATCTTGTAAGAACTTAATAGCATGTTTCTTTTTAAATTCATAATCATGCTCATCAGTTTGAGGTCCAAAACGTATTTCCTTTATGGTAACTTTAGTAGCTTTAGATTTTAAAGCTTTTTCACGTTTTTTCTGCTCATACAAGAACTTCTTGTAATCAATAATTTTACAAACAGGAGGTTTAGCTTTAGGTGAAATTTCAACTAAATCTAACTCTTGTTCCTTTGCCATCTCTTTAGCTTTTTCTAAAGGATATACACCAACTTCTACGTTGTCTCCAACCACACGAACTTCATCAACATATTTAATTTTGTCGTTAATTCTGTGTTGATCTTCTTTGATTACTCTTAGTGGTCTTCTAGACCTGCTTCTTCTAATTGCTATGACTTATAGTTTTAAATTTAACGTATAACTGCTTTCCAGTTTTAATTTTTTGATGAAATTCAAATTTACTTAAATTTCTTTAATGTTTTACTTTCTTCTTCTTTAATTAAAGATTTAAATGCTTCAATTGTAAATGTTCCAATATCACCCTCTCCGTGTTTTCTTACAGAAACTGTGCCGTCTTGCTCTTCTTTCTCACCAACAATAACCATAAAAGGTATTTTGCTCACTTCAGCATCTCGTATTTTTCGACCAGTTTTTTCACTTCTGTCATCTACGAGGGCGCGAATTTCGGAATTTTCTAACGATTCTAAAACTTTTTCGGTATATTTTTGATATTTATCGCTGATTGGCAGTATTATAACTTGATCCGGAGTTAACCAAAGAGGAAAATTACCACCTGTATGTTCTAGCAATACAGCAATAAAGCGTTCCATAGAACCAAACGGTGCTCTATGAATCATTACTGGTCTGTGAGATTGATTGTCAGATCCTGTATAGGTTAAATCAAAACGCTTAGGTAAATTGTAATCAACTTGAATAGTACCTAACTGCCAGCTTCTTCCTAAAGCATCTTTAACCATAAAATCTAATTTAGGTCCGTAAAAAGCAGCTTCACCTTCTTCAATTATATAATCTAGTCCTTTATCTTTTGCTGCAGAAATAATTGCCTTTTCTGCAATTTCCCAAGTTTCAACATCACCTATATATTTATCTAGGTTTTCCATATCTCTAATAGAAACTTGTGCTGTAAAATCTTCAAAGCCTAAAGAACCAAAAACATAAAGAACTAAGTCTATTACTTCTTTAAATTCCTGATCTAATTGTTCAGGAGTACAAAAAATATGAGCATCATCTTGTGTAAATCCTCTTACTCTTGTTAAACCATGTAATTCTCCACTTTGTTCATACCTATATACGGTACCAAATTCTGCAAAACGTTTTGGTAAATCTTTATATGAATAAGGCTTAAAATTGTATACTTCACAATGATGTGGGCAATTCATAGGTTTTAATAAAAACTCCTCATCCATTTTTGGTGTTTTTATTGCTTGGAAACTATCTTCACCATATTTTTCATAATGACCAGAAGTAACATATAATTCTTTCTGACCAATATGTGGTGTCATTACCATTTCGTATCCTGCTTTTTTCTGAGCCGCTTTTAAAAAGTTTTGTAAACGTTCTCTTAAAGCAGCACCTTTTGGTAACCATAAAGGTAAACCAGCACCGACTTTTTGAGAAAAGGTAAACAATTCTAATTCTTTACCGAGTTTTCGATGATCACGTTTTTTTGCTTCTTCTAATAACTCTAAGTATTCAGTTAACATTTTTTGTTTTGGGAAGCTTATTCCGTAAACACGAGTTAACTGATTGTTTTTTTCATCACCTCTCCAATAGGCACCAGCAACATTCATTATTTTGATTGCTTTAATGATACCTGTATTCGGAATGTGTCCTCCTCTACATAAATCTGTAAAATTGCTATGATCACAAAAAGTAATATCCCCATCTGTTAAGTTTTCTATTAACTCAACTTTATAAGGGTTGTTTTCTTCCTTATATAATGACAGAGCATCTGCTTTAGATACTTCTCTCATTTTAAATTCATACTTCCCTCTTGCAATTTCTAGGAACTTTTTTTCGATACTTGGAAAATCTTTTTCTGATATTGTTTTTTCTCCTAAATCCAAATCATAGTAGAATCCATTATCAATAGCAGGTCCAATAGTTAGTTTTGCATCTGGGTAAAAACTTAAAATTGCTTCAGCCAATACGTGTGCAGATGAATGCCAGAAAGCTTTTTTACCTTCATTGTCATTAAAAGAGTATAAGATTAACGAACCATCTGTGGTTAATGGAGTTGTGGTTTCAATAGTTGTTCCATTAAAACTTGCCGATATAATATTTCTAGCCAATCCTTCACTAATGCTTTTAGCAACATCAAAAGGAGTACTATTTACTTTAAACTCCTTAATACTTCCGTCTGGTAACGTAATCTTAATCATGAATATTTAATATTTGATTTGCAAAGGTATTAGAAAACAAATTTTAATACAATATATATGTATACTTATATTCTAAATAAAGCCAATTAAACTAGGTGTATCTTTCTCGTAGTAATCTAAGTGGCCTGTAAATTCTTAAAGTCGATTATTTCTTCCCATTTTTTTATTTTTTTTTGGTGTTATAAGTTTCATGTTTAGAGTGATTTGAGTTGATGTTTTAAAAAAGGTTTAATTTTTTATTGAGA
>JBDNBB010000101.1:0-4294 GCA_039768135.1 Polaribacter sp. | reverse complement strand
GACAAGCAGTTTTAGCTACTTCATCTGCAAAGAAAGTTTTAGCAGAGAATTTAAAACAACGTGCTTATAAAGAAGCTAAATTAATTGAAGATGCAAATAAAGTTGCTGAAACAGTTAAAGGATATGAAATTAAAATTGCATCTAAAACCGGTTCAGGAGACAAATTATTTGGTTCTGTAAACAACATAGATTTAGCTGCAGCTTTAGTTAAAGCAGGTACAGAAATTGACAAGAAATTTATTAAAGTTGTTGGAGGTTCTGTAAAAAGATTAGGTGTTTATGAAGCATCTGTAAGATTACACAGAGAAGTAGTTGCTGAAATTAACTTTGAAGTTATTGCTGAGTAGTTAACAAATTGTTAATTAATCGTTATTATAAAGGCGTTTACTTTAATTAGTAAACGCTTTTTTTCATTTAATTTCACACACACAAACACACAAACACACAAATACACAAATACACAAATACACAAAAATGAAAAAAAAATTATTTTTTACAATGATTACGCTATTTGCAAATTTTGTATTAATAGCGCAAGTTACTACCTCTAAGATTAAAGGTACAGTAACAGATGATTCTGGAGAAGCTCTTTTTGGAGCAACAGTGTCAGTTTTACATATTCCTACTGGAACATTAAGAGGGGCAACTGCACAAGACAATGGTAGATATACTGTTTTAAACTTAAGAGTTGGTGGTCCTTATAAAGTAACTTTTAGTTATTTAGGGTTTAAAGAACAGGTAATTAATGATGTCTTTTTAACATTAGGTAAAACAACGAATATAGATGCACAGCTTGTAGAAGAAGGTCAGGCTTTAAATGAGATTGTAATCTCATCCGCAAAGAATAAAATCTTTAATAATGATAGAACAGGTGCTCAAACAAGTGTTTCTGCTACTCAATTAAAAGTATTACCAACAATTTCTAGATCTGCAGCAGATTTTACTAGATTAGAACCTACAGCAAGTAATGGTTCTTTTGGTGGAAGAAACGATCAATTCAATAACTTTTCATTAGATGGTTCAATTTTTAACAACCCATTTGGATTAGATGCTGCAACTCCAGGAGGACAAACAAATTCACAGCCAATATCTTTAGATGCTATTGAGCAAATTTCTGTCTCTGTTGCACCTTACGATGTTACACAATCAGGATTTACAGGTGCTTCTGTAGATGCTGTAACAAAAAGTGGTACTAATGAATTTCGTGGAACTGTTTATGGTTTTTACAGAAATGAAGATTTAACAGGAGGTAAAATTAATGGTCAAGATGTTTTTAAACCAAGTTTAACTCAAAACCAATATGGAGTTAGTATTGGAGGGCCAATTATAAAAAATAAGTTGTTCTTTTTCGCAAATTTTGAAAAAGATGAAGTAACTGAATTAGGGTCTTCATTTGTTCCAAACACAGGTTCTGGAGCATTAAATGAATCAAGAGTTTTAGAATCTGACTTACAATTAGTAAGTAGTATTTTAAGTCAAGTAAGTATTGGAAACGGTCAAATGTATAACCCAGGAGCATATGAAGGTTTTACTTATGATGCAAACTCAACAAAAGGATTATTCAAATTAGATTGGAATATAAATGACAACCATAGATTAGCATTTGTATATAATTTTTTAACAGCGTCTAAAGAAAAGCCAGCACATCCAACAGCTTTAGGCTTTAGAGGACCAAATGCAACTACTTTGCAGTTTGAAAACGCAGGTTATGAAATAAACAATAATATTAATTCTTTTTTAGTAGAATTAAATTCTTCATTCAATGAAGAAACTTCAAATAAACTTCAAGTTGGTTATACTCATTTTGACGATTTTAGAAGTCCTCTATCTAGTCCAGCTCCTTCAATTACTTTATTAAATGGAGGTTCTAACTATATTATTGCTGGTCATGAGCCATTCTCTATAAATAATAAATTAGATCAGAAAGTATTACAAATTACAAATAACATGAGCTTTTTTAAAGGAGACCATACATATACCGTAGGTTTTTCTCTTGAAAAATTCATGTTCGATAACTCTTTTAACTTAGGTGCTTTTGGTGGACAAGGTGTATTTTTTCCTTCAGGAGATATTGCAGATTTTAGAAATACAGTAGGTAACCCAACTGCTGAGGCTGCTTTAGTTGCTAATTATCAGGCACAATTTGATGCTGCAATTGCAGCTAATAATGGAAGATTGTCTAATGGATCTGGAAATGCAGGAGGTTATGCCTTAGCTGAAACAAACGTTGGACAACTTGCTTTCTATCTGCAAGATGAATGGAATGCAAATGATGATTTAAAAATTACTTACGGTGTGCGTTTCGATAAGCCTTTATTTTTTGATACAAATCAAAAAGCGCAAGAAGTTATTGATAATGCATGTTGTTTTGATCCTTCAATTTCTTATTATAATCCAAATACTCAACAGGAAGTTAAATTAGATAACAGAAAAATGCCAACAGACAAGTGGTTAATTTCTCCAAGAATAGGATTTAATTGGGATGCTAATGGTGAAGGAAAATTACAAGTAAGAGGTGGAACAGGAATCTTTACAGGTAGATTGCCATTTGTATGGATAGGAAATCAAATAGCTAATCCAGAATCATTCTTTTATCAAGCTGTTGATCCAGATTTCCAATTTCCACAAGTATGGAGAACAAATATTGGTGTAGACTATAAATTAGAAAGTAATTATGTAATATCTACAGATCTTTCTTATAGTAAAGACATAAATGGTGCACACGTACAAAACTGGGGATTAAGAAATCCTACAGGAAATCTATCAGGAGCTGATAATAGAGCGTATTATTTAAATTCAGATAAAGGAAATAATGGTTACGTTTTTACAAACTCAAATAGAGGAAGAACTTACAATTTTACGACTAAAATAGAAAAAACTTTTGATAATGGCTTGTATACAAATATTGCTTATAGTTACTTAAATTCTAAGGACGTTAACTCTATTGAAGCTGAAATTACAGGAGATGCATTTGCTTTTAACCCAGTAGTAGGTAATGCAAACAATGATATTTTAGCATTCTCAAAATATGGAGATACTCACAGAGTTATTGGTGTTGCTTCAAAAAAGTTTAACTTTTTTGGAGAAAAATCTCCAACTACATTTACAACATTTTTTGAGTATGCTAAAGGTGGTCGATTTAATTATACCTATGGTGGTGACATAAATAATGATGGCTCATCTGTAAATGATTTATTATATGTGCCAACAGCATCAGAATTAAATACAATGCAATTTACAGGAACAGGACAAGCTGCTGCATTTGAATCTTTTATTCAACAAGATGAGTATTTAAATGGTAGAAGAGGTCAGTATGTAGAGCGTTATGGGGCTTTAGCACCTTGGAGAGGTCGTTGGGATTTAAAAGTTTTACAAGATTTTAACTTTACTGTTGCAAATGGTAAAAAAAATACAATTCAGTTAAGTTTAGATGTCCTAAACTTAGGGAATTTAATAAATTCTGACTGGGGAGTTGTACAGCAACCAAGAAATGTACAACCATTAGGAGTTTCTGTAGACCCAACTACTCAAGTACCTACATATACTTTTGATGAGACATTAACAGATACTTTTGCTTTTGACAGTAGTTTGCTATCTAGATGGCAAGCACAAATTGGTTTACGTTATATTTTTTAAACCAAATAATTAAATAGATATTTGAACCGCTTAACATTAATGTTAAGCGGTTTTTTAATTTTAGAATATGAAATATAGACAACTCACAAAAGAACAATTTGAAAGTTTGCATTCTGAATTTGCACAATTCTTAGCGACACAAAGTATTGATGTAGAGGAATGGAATCAAATAAAAGAAAAAAGTCTTACAAAAGCTGAGGAAGTAATGAATATTTTTTCAGATATCGTCTGGGAAGATGTTTTAACAAAAACTAAATATGTGTCACACTTTTCTAAAACATCAGCTAATCTATTTAAATGTGATGAAAATGAAATACATAGAATAGCTATAAAAGTAAATTGGGATATTAATTTACTAGAACAAAAAGGTTTTGAATGGCTCATACAAAATCCGATGGATAATTCTGTAGAAATATTTAAAGGAACAAAACCCTATACAACATCTCGAAATATAGAAATTTTTGATTTAATAGAAAAAGGAAGTAGTATAGATAAGGGAGAAATTTTTGAGTATATTTATAGCCTGACTAGTTAAATTTACGAGACCATTTATCGATACTTTATAGTATTTAGACCTATAAAAAAGGTTTTTAATCATTAAATATTAATAGTGAGGTGTAAATTAAATAAATTGCATTGTTTAAGTTAAATATATTTC
>JBDNBB010000100.1:0-44456 GCA_039768135.1 Polaribacter sp. | reverse complement strand
GAAGATTAATCATCTCCTCCTTGCCAATAAGGTCTTCCGGCTTCTCATAGTTCACTTTATCAGTGCAACTAAAAATTAAAAAAACCATGAATAAGAAATAAAATACTTTCATTATCGATTAAAAATTAAACGTTTTCCCTTAATTGTATCGTTAAATTCTCCTTTATTATACATTAAATGTCCGTTTACAAATGTAGGTTTCTCTGAAGAATTAGGCATTACAGCAACTGCAAATGGAGAGTTGTTTCGTTTTTCTGGCAATGCAGCCACTAACAAAGGTGCAAATCTAGGCTCTTACACTGCAACCACAGATACTATGGTTGGTTATGGAATTGGTGCTTGTTTTACCAACAATTTAGGGGAAGAAATTACTGATGGAGATTGTACTATAGAAGTTTCAGAAAGTTTAACTGTTAGTAGTTTAGAAAGCTACACAGCTGCTGCATCTAGCAAAGAGGTTAATGTTACTGCTAATGTAAGTTGGACAGCAATTGCTAATGATAATTGGATTTCTATAAACACAACTTCTGGTACTGGAAATGCTACAGTTACTGTTAGCGTTTCTGAAAATACAGAAACAACTTCTAGAACAGGTTCTGTTACTTTCTCTCAAATTGCTGGTGGAGATGACATTGTTAGAACGTTAACCGTAAATCAAGAAGGTGCTCGTTTATCAGATTTATATACACTTATTAATTCTGGCGAAAATGGAGCCCCAGTAAGCATACATTCATACTCGAAACAACAAGATACTGGAGGAAAAACTAATTATGCAGCCAATACATTAGACAAAAATTTTTCAACTCAATGGACAGCAGATGATGGTGATTTAATCACTGGAGACTATAAAGGTGATGGAGAATTTGTAATATTTGATTTGGCTAATGAATATCAACTAGATTTAATTCAGATTGCTACAGATGATAAATCAGATGCCTATGGTTTGCAAATTTGGATTTCAAGCACAGGAACAAATTCATCAGATTTTGTTAAATTACTACCAACTTCAAATGATTTATTGATTACAACCACAACTGGTACAAGAACTGATTATGATTCCTACCAGGTTTCGGTAAATGCACGTTATGTAAAATTAATTGGTTTTGGGCGTTTTAATACTGATGGAAATTCACGTAGAAGTATCTGGACAAATATTACTGAGGTAGAATTTTATGGAGAATCTACAAGCTTAACAACAGATAATTTTTATAAAAATACAATTTCAATATATCCAATTCCTGCTAATTATAAATTATCAATATCTTCAAAATTTGGTATTAATAATATAGCAGTTTTTAGTTTGGATGGTAAATTGATTTTATCTAAAAAAACACCTAACCTTAAAACAGATATTACTTTAGATACAAGTAAAATTTCTAACGGAATTTACCTTATTCGTTTTACAAATGACAGAGGCCTAAATGAGTCTAAATTGATAAATATTGCGCACTAATTAACAGCAATTACCAACTATTTTTCAACTTAATTCATTTTTAAGGTTCAGAAATGCATCATTTTATGAAATTAATAAAAATATTGAAACCTTTTTTCTAGTTGCTGTATTTGATAATATTATTCAGATATTTGTAAATAAGATAGTTCACCTTATTCAATGATTTCAAATACAACTTTAGACACCTTAGATAACTCACTTTCTGGTGATGTTTTGTACGATAATTTACATAAAACATTATATGCAACAGATGCTTCTGTATATAGAAAAATACCACTAGCAGTTGCCTATCCTAAAAATGAAAATGATTTAAAGATTCTAATTGATTTTGCAATAAGTAACAATATTACCCTAATACCTAGAACTGCAGGTACATCTTTGGCTGGGCAATGTGTAGGAGATGGAATTGTAGTAGATGTTTCTAAACATTTTACCAATATTCTTGCTTTTGATGAACTTTCTAAAACCATTACCCTACAACCAGGAATAGTAAGAGATTCCTTAAATGAGTTTCTAAAACCTTATGGCTTATTTTTTGGCCCAAACACATCAACTTCTAATAGATGTATGGTTGGTGGAATGGTTGGTAACAATTCATCTGGAAGTACATCAATAAAATATGGAGTTACTAGAGATAAAGTGTTACAAATCAACGCTATTTTAAGTGATGGCAGTTCAGCAATTTTCAAAGAGATTTCTTCAGAGAAATTTATACAGAAAACCAAGCTAGATACTTTAGAAGGCAAAATTTATAAGTCTATTTTTGATGAACTTTCCAACCAAGAAAACCAAAATGAGATTCACAAACAATTTCCAAAACCTGAAATACACAGAAGGAATACAGGGTATGCAGTAGATGAATTTTTAAGTTCAGACCTATTTGGGGGTAAAGAAAAAACCATTAATGTAGCTAAGTTTTTAACGGGTAGTGAAGGTACTTTGGCTTTTTCGACAGAAATTACTTTCCAGTTAGATGACTTACCTCCTACTGAAAGTATTATGGTTTGTACACATTTTAAAAGTATAAATGAAAGTTTAAAAGCAACTGTTGTTGCAATGAATCATAATTTGTACAATTGTGAATTGATGGATAAAACCATACTAGATTGCACAAAAAATAATAGAGAATTAGCCAAGAATAGATTTTTTTTACAAGGAGATCCTGAAGCTGTTTTAATGTTAGAGGTTTCTGCAAATACTTTACCAGAGGCAAAGTTATTGGCAGATGAACTAATAGCTGATTTAGAGAAAAATAATTTCGGATATCATCATCCAAAAGTATATGGTAAAGACATTGCTAAAGTGCATTATTTAAGAAAAGCTGGTTTGGGTGCTTTAGGAAATATGGTTGGAGATCAAAAAGCAGTAGCTTGTATAGAAGACACAGCTGTTGCTTTAGAAGATTTACCAAATTATATTGAGGAGTTCACTCAAATTATGGCAAAATATCAGCAAAATGCTGTGTATTATGCACATGCAGGAGCTGGAGAATTGCATTTAAGACCAATTTTAAATCTAAAGAAAAAAGCAGATGTTATTTTGTTTAGAAAAATTACAACAGAAACTGCAGAGCTAGTAAAAAAATACAAAGGATCATTTTCTGGCGAACATGGAGATGGAATTGTTAGAGCTGAATTTATTCCTTTAATGATAGGTGATAAAAATTATCAATTATTAAGACGAATTAAAAAGGCTTTTGACCCTAACAATGTTTTTAATAAAGGTAAAGTTACTGATGCTTTTGCAATGGATGAAAACTTACGATATGAAATAAATCGTAATGAACCAGAAATTGAAACAATTCAAGATTTTTCTGACAGCCAAGGTATTTTAAGAATGGCTGAAAAATGCAATGGTTCTGGTGATTGTAGAAAACCTGTTGAAGCTGGTGGAACTATGTGTCCTAGTTACAGAGCTACCAAAGATGAAAAAGATACAACTAGAGCTAGAGCAAATACTTTGCGTGAAGTTTTAACCAACAACAAAGAGCAAAATAAATTTAATTCAACTGAATTAAAAGAGGTTTTAAGTTTATGTTTAAGTTGTAAAGCGTGTGCTTCTGAATGCCCAAGTAATGTGGATGTTGCTACTATGAAGGCAGAGTTTTTGTATCAGTATCAAGAAGAAAATGGGTATTCTTTTAGAAATAAACTTTTTGCAAATAATGTAAAGTATAACAAGTTAGGTAGTATTGCTCCTGCAATTACAAATCTAGTTTTAAACACTTCTTTAACGAAAGCAGTTATGGGAGTTGCTCAAAAAAGAAGTGTCCCAAAATTAGCACCAAAGACTTTAAAAAAATGGTATGCTAATCGAAATAAAACATCAAAGAATACAAAAAAAACTGTGTATCTTTTTTGTGATGAGTTCACCAATTATTATGATGTAGAAATTGGTAAAGATGTTTTTATTCTTTTAGAAAAATTAGGGTACGATTTAAAAATTGTGAATCACGAGGAATCAGGTAGAAGTTTTATTTCTAAAGGATTTTTAAATGAAGCAAAAGCTGTTTGTAATCTAAATATTGAAATTTTTAAAGACATTATTAGCGAAGAGACTCCTTTAATTGGTGTTGAACCTTCAGCCATTTTAACCTTTAGAGATGAGTATTTACGTTTAGCAGATAACAAAAATGCTGCTGAACAATTAGCAAAGAACACCTTTACTTTCGAAGAATTTTTAGCCAACGAAATTAAAGAGGGTGCCATAGATGATCTACTTTTTACTAAGGAAGAAAAGGAATTAAAAATTCACGGACATTGTCATCAAAAAGCTTTATCAGGTACAAGTTCTAGTTTTCAAATAATGAATTTACCTAAAAACTATAAAGTTACAATTATGAATACAGGCTGTTGTGGAATGGCTGGTTCATTTGGTTACGAAAAAGAGCATTATGATGTTTCTATGCAAGTTGGTGAAGACACTTTATTCCCTAAGGTTAGAAAATGCAGTCCAGATACAGAAATTGTAGCTGCTGGAACCAGCTGTAGACATCAAATTTTTGATGGAACAGAAAGAATAGCAAAACACCCAATTACCATTTTAAAGGAAGCTTTAGTATAATAAAAGTTGATACTATTTTTGTTTTTGTATTTTTAAAGTCTAACATCGAAAACTTTGATACAAAAAAACAAAATTGCATCTATGTTCTCCTTAATAATTGCAGGAGAAGCTATTTTTTTATTACCCTTTATTTTAATGCGAGTTTTTAAGCCAGTAATAAGAGATGCATTTTTAATTTCTGATGCACAAATTGGTGAAGCTCAAGCGTTATATGGCATTACTGCTGTATTTTCTTATTTTTTTGGTGGATTTATAGCAGATAAATACGAGCCTAGAAAGCTATTAACCATATCACTAATTCTTACAGCTTTAGGTGGTTTTTGGATGACTTTAATTCCGACTATTAATGGTTTAAAAGTATTGTATGCATTTTGGGGAATTTCAACTATTCTACTTTTTTGGGCTTCTTTAATAAAAGCAACCAGACAATGGGGGAATGAAAAAAATCAAGGTATTTCTTTTGGATTATTAGATGGAGGAAGAGGGTTTTTTGCAGCTACAATTGCTTTATCTGGAGCAGGAATTCTAACCTTTTTTTTTCCTAAAGAAGGTGAAGAAATCACATTTAAAAACAAGGTAGAAACTCTACAATACATTATTGGTTCTATTACTGCTATTGTATTTTTAATTGCAGTAGTAGTTTGGACTTTTATTCCTAAAGGGAAATCAAAATTTAAAAACAGTAAAGAGTTTCAGTTCGATTTTAAGAAAGGGTTTGATTTAATGAAACAGAAAAAAGTCATTTACCACTCAATTATTATATTTTGTGCATATTGTTCTTACAAACTAACAGGTGTTTATGGCACATATGCCAAAGATGTATGGAACTATAGTTTAGAAGAAGCTACTTATTTTGCTGTTCTAATTCAGTACATAAGGCCAATTACTGCAATTTCTATAGGTTGGATTGCTGATAAATTTGTTCCTTCAAAAATTATTATTCCTAGTTTTTCTTTATTAATTCTAACCTCTATTATTTTAGGGTTAGGCTTATTTAAGACATTACCAATAGCTTTATCGTATAGCACATTTATGTTTATGGCTTTAGGTACTTATTCTTTAAGAGGACTGTATTTTGCTGTTATAGAAGAAACCAAAACACCAATTCAATTCACAGGTACTTTAGTTGGTATTATATCTATTGTAGGCTTTACTCCAGATATTTTTATGTCTTTATTTAATGGTTATATGTTAGGAGAAAATCCTACAGTCATTGAATATCAGAATTTGTTTAGTGCATTTACAATAATACCAATCATTGGTTTATTAGCTACAATTGGTTTTAGAAAAGTTATTAAAAACACTATTAATTAATCAATAAAATAAACATTAAAGAAGCTAAGTAATAAATTAATCAATTTGCTATTAAGCTTCTTAAAACATCTTCAGCACCGAATTTTTGTTTTTGTATAACAGTGTTTTATTAAAATTTAACTAGATGATAACAGCTATTTTATTTTAATGAATTTAAACTACCAATTATAGTCTCTATTTTAGCTAATGTATCTGCTTCTTTTTTACGTTCTAAAGAAATAACCTGTTCTGGTGCATTTGCCACAAAACGTTCGTTAGATAGTTTTTTCTGAATGCCGAATAAAAAGCCCTCTGCTCTCTTTAACTCAGTATTTAATTTAACTAACTCAGCTTCAACATCAATATTAGCTGCAGAAATTGGCACAAAATATTCGTTAGATTTTACTCTAAAAGAAGCACCATCTACTTTATCTGAAACATAACTTATAGTTGAAGTATTTGTCAATTTTTGAATAATACCATCAAACTTTGATGAAGAATCAGTATTGTTTACTACAAACAATTCAACAGCATCTTTAAAAGCAATATTTTTATCTTTTCTGATGGTTCTAATACCAGAAATTACACCTGTTGCAAATTCAAACTCATTTATTATTGCTGAATCAAACTCTTTCTGAGTAGGATATTTAGCCACAATTAAAGCCTCTTCTGGTGTTCTTTCTGAAATAAACTGCCATATTTCCTCTGTTAAGAAAGGCATGAATGGATGCAGAATTTTCAAATTATTTTCTAAAACTTCAATAACAGCATCAAATGTAATTTTATCAATTGGATGCTGATAAGCTGGTTTTACGATTTCTAATAGCCAAGAAGAAAAATCATCATTAATTAATTTATATATGGCCATTAAAGCATCAGACAATCTGTATTTAGAAAAATGATCTTCTATTTATACAATGGTTTTCTGAAATTTAGCTTAATACCAATCTAAACCTATTTTAGCTGTCTCTGGTTGAGCTAAACTTGCATCAACTTCCCAACCTTTAATTAAACGAAAAGCATTCCAAATCTTATTTGCAAAACCTTTTCCTTGCTGACATAAATCTTCATCAAATAGTATATCGTTTCCTGCTGGCGCACTTAATAATAATCCTACTCTTACTCCATCTGCACCAAACTCTTCAATTAATTTTAAAGCATTTGGTGAATTCCCTAGAGATTTAGACATTTTACGCCTTTGTTTATCTCTAACTAAACCTGTTAAATAAACATTTTCAAAAGGTTTTTCATCTTTGTATTCATAACCAGCAACAATCATTCTAGCTACCCAGAAAAATAAAATATCTGGACCAGTAACTAAATCGTTGGTTGGGTAATAGTATTTAATTTCTTCGTTTTCAGGATTTCTAATTCCATCAAAAACTGACATTGGCCATAACCAAGAAGAAAACCAAGTATCTAAAGCATCTTCATCTTGCTTTAAGTCGGTTGTTTTTAAATCCGATTTACCTGTTTTTTCTTTGGCTAAAACCAAAGCTTCTTTAATAGTTTCGGCTACAACAAAATCTTCTTTTCCATCTCCATAGAAAAAAGCAGGAATTTGCTGACCCCACCAAAGTTGACGAGAAATGTTCCAATCACGAACATTTTCCATCCAATGACGATATGTATTCTCGAATTTTTTTGGATATAAATTGATGTCTGTATCATCACCTAAAACTGCTTTAATTGCAGGTTTAGCTAATTCTTCCATCTTTAAAAACCACTGATCAGACAATCTTGGTTCTATAACAGCTTTTGTTCTTTCTGATGTACCTACTTTATTGGTATGCACTTCAGTTTTTACTAAAACACCTTTTTCTTCTAATTCTTTGGCGATTTCTTTACGAACCACAAAGCGATCTTTACCTTCATAATGCAATCCAAAAGAGTTTAAAGTAGCATCATCATTAAAAATATCAATAACTTCTATGTTGTGTTTATCACCTAAATTCTTATCATTTTCATCATGAGCAGGTGTTACTTTTAAACAACCTGTACCAAATTCTAAGTCTACGTATTCATCTTCAATAATAGGAATTACCCTGCCACACAAAGGCACAATTGCTTTTTTTCCTTTTAAATGTGTAAAACGTTCATCATTTGGATTGATACAAATTGCAGTATCTCCAAAAATGGTTTCTGGTCTTGTAGTTGCAATTGTTAGAGTATCTTCAGACCCTTCTATTTTATACTCTAAATAATATAAGTTCCCCTGTCTTTCTTCATGAATTACTTCTTCATCAGATAAGGTAGTTTTTGCTTCAGGATCCCAATTTACCATTCTATAACCTCTGTAGATAAGCCCTTTGTTGTATAAATCAACAAATACTTTAATTACAGATTCAGACATTTCTGGATCCATCGTAAAAGCAGTTCTTTCCCAATCACAAGAAGCACCTAACTTCTTCAACTGCTCTAAAATTATTCCTCCATATTCATCTTTCCAATCAAAGGCGTGCTGCAAAAATTCCTCACGAGTTAAATCGCTTTTAGCAATACCTTGTTCTTTTAATTTAGCCACAACTTTTGCTTCTGTTGCAATAGATGCATGGTCTGTACCTGGCACCCAACATGCGTTTTTACCTTGTAAACGTGCACGTCTAATTAATACATCTTGTATGGTATTGTTTAACATATGACCCATATGTAAAACTCCGGTTACATTTGGAGGTGGAATTACAATGGTGTAAGGTTCTCTTTCATCTGGTGTTGAATGAAAATAATTGTTTTTCATCCAATAAGAATACCACTTATCTTCTACCTTACTTGCGTCATATTTAGATGGAATTGCCATACTTTGGGAATATTTTTTATATATAGGTCGCAAAAATACAATTCCTTTTTTTGTAGAGAAAATTAGCCATTGATTTTTTAAAATAAAATATAAACCCTAATTTTACTCTATTAAATTTACAATTATGAAGGTATTTGGAACATTTTTAATTATTTTTTGTATCTCTTTTTCTTTAAATGCTCAAGAATTTAAGTTTCAAAAAGAAACAATAGATTACGGAAAAGTACAAAAAGGGAGTAATGGAGAGAGAACGTTTGTATTTACAAATACTGGAGAAGCACCTTTGATTATAAAAGATGTGAAGTCTTCTTGTGGTTGTACAGTGCCTAAAAAACCAGAGCAACCAATTATGCCAGGTGAAAAAGGAGAAATTAAAGTTTCTTATGACACCAATAGAGTTGGTGGCTTTTCGAAATCGATAACCATTTTTTCTAACGCCATAATACCAAGAAAAATAATTAGAATTAAAGGTATTGTAACTAAAGGTGTTGTTCTAGAAAAAGAAAAAAGCATGATCTCTGATTCTAATTAATTCAACTTATTTTTTTCTTTAACACGCAACTAAATAAATTGATAATTTACTTTATGGACTTTTAATTTATTTTACTGTTTTAAAACAAAATATTTAACTACTTGTTATTTGATATAGATTGTAAGGAAAAATTTTGTTTGATGTAAAATCTTACTCTTAAAGATTGCGAAATTTTAAAGGACTTTTAAAATTAATTTCGCAAATTTGCGTAGAATTTTAAGCAAAAAATTATTATGCCTTCAATATCTATAAAAGGACTTCATATGCCAGAATCACCAATTAGAAAATTGGTGCCATTTGCAGAAAATGCAAAAAAAAGAGGAACTAAAGTTTACCATTTAAATATTGGTCAGCCAGATATTAAAACACCTCAAATAGCTTTAGATGCTGTCAGAAATAACACTATAGAAACGCTATCTTATGCTCGCTCTGAAGGTTCTGAAGAGTATAGAACTAAACTAGCTAATTACTATGCTAAACATAATATAAATGTAATTTCAGATAATATTATTGTAACTACAGGTGGTTCTGAAGCTTTACTTTTTACAATGGGTAGTATTACAGATGCAGGAGATGAAATTATTATCCCTGAACCTTTTTACGCAAACTATAACGGGTTTTCAACGGCTTCTGGAGTAACTGTTGTACCAGTTATTTCTAAAATTGAAGATAATTTTGCGCTACCAAAGATTGAGGATTTCGAAAAGCTAATCACAAAAAATACAAAAGCAATTTTAATTTGTAATCCTGGAAATCCAACAGGATACATGTACTCTCAAGAAGAAATTCAAAAATTAAAAGAAATAGTTTTAAAACATGATTTATTTTTAATTGCTGATGAGGTATATAGAGAATTTGCATACGATGGCTTAAAACACACTTCAGTAATGTCTATTGATGGCCTAGAAAACAATGCCATTGTTATAGATTCTGTTTCGAAAAGATATAGTATGTGTGGAGCAAGAATTGGTTGTATCGTTTCTAAGAATGAAGCATTTATAGCAACAGCCATTAAATTTGCGCAAGCAAGATTAAGTCCACCAACTTATGCATTAATAGCAAGTGAAGCTGCCTTAGACACACCACAAAGTTATTTTGATGACGTAAAAACAGAATATGTAGAAAGAAGAGATACTTTAGTTTCTGAACTTAAAAAAATAGAAGGTGTAAAAGTGGCTAACCCAAAAGGAGCTTTTTATTGTGTGGCTGAATTACCAGTAAATGACACAGACGATTTTGCAAAGTGGATGCTAGAAAGTTATAACTATAACAATGAAACTGTTATGGTTGCACCTGCAAGTGGGTTTTATTCTACTGAAGGTGAAGGAAAAAATCAAATTAGAATGGCTTACGTTTTAAAAAAAGAAGATTTAATTAAATCTGTAGAAATTCTAAAGAATGCATTAGTAGCTTATAAAGCATAGTTGAAGATTCAAGAAAACATATCACTTAAAGCATACAATACTTTTGGTATAAATGTAAATGCAAAACGATTTATTCGTGTAGATTCTGTTTACCAATTACAACAACTTTTAAACATTGAAAAAGATGTTTTTTTAATTTCTGGAGGAAGCAATATGTTGCTTACAAAAGACATTGATAAGTTAGTTGTATATATTGATATTAAAGGAATTTCTATAGATAAAGAAGACGATAACTTTGTTTATCTTTCGGTAAACGCAGGTGAAAACTGGCATGATTTTGTACTTTATTGCGTGGCTCAGAATTATGGTGGTTTAGAAAATTTATCCTTAATTCCTGGAAATGTTGGTACATGTCCTATACAAAATATAGGTGCCTATGGTGTAGAAGTAAAAGACACCATTACCAAGTTGGAAGCTATAAATATAGAAACTACGAAGTTGCACACCTTTTCAAATGATAATTGTAATTTTGGGTATAGAAATTCAATATTTAAAAACAAAGTAAAAGGCGAATTTGTAATTACTTCTGTTGCTTTTAAATTGACGAAACAAAATCACAAATTGAATACTTCTTATGGCGCAATTGAAACTGAATTATCATCTAAAAACATAATTAGCCCAACTTTAAAAGACATCTCTGATGCTGTTATAGCCATAAGACAAACTAAACTTCCAGATCCTAAAGAAATAGGCAATAGTGGTAGTTTTTTTAAAAACCCTGTTATAAAAAAATCAGCATTTATAAACTTACAGAAAGATTATCCTAACATTCCTAGTTATACAATTTCTGAAAATGAAATAAAAGTACCTGCAGGTTGGCTTATAGAAACAGCAGGTTTTAAAGGCAAACGTTTTGGAGCTTGTGGAGTTCATGAGAAACAAGCCTTAGTTTTAGTAAATTATGCAAATGCTTCAGGTAAAGATATTCATGGACTTGCCAAAAAAATTCAAACACACATTTTAAATCAATTTAATATTGATTTAGAGATTGAAGTAAATGTAATTTAAATTGTTTTTTCTTACGTTGCCTTATATATCTTAATTTTTTATTAAAAAAAAGTAAGCTAAAACGAAGAACTACAATACAAATCTATTTCACTTTTAATTCTATAATTTGTAACTTTGCAATATGAAATTATTATTACTTACATTAGGACTTCTAGCTTTGGGCATAGCTGGTATCGCAATTAAAATCTGGGCTAAAAAAGATGGCGAATTTGCAGGTACATGTGCTAGTCAAAACCCAATGTTAAATACAGAAGGTGAAGCCTGTGGTTTTTGTGGAAAAACTCCAGATCAATTTGATAATTGTGCTGAACCTGAACATAATTAAGCTTTCCCTAGTATGCTATTAACTGTACTTTTCTACACTTTTGTAGTTGTTACAGGTATTCAAATTATTTATTATCTCTTATTTTCATCTATTCTTGTTAAAAATAAAAAAGAGGTTATAACTACTACTGAATATCCTATTTCAGTTATTGTATACAATAAAAATAATGAAGATTATTTAAGAAATAATCTTTCCGTTCTTTTAAATCAAGAGTATTCTAAATTCGAGATTCTTATTGTAGATAGCGGCACAGATAGTTACACTAAAGAACTTATTGCTGATTTTTTAATTAAATATAATAACCTTAAAATTATAAAAGTAGAAAATAACGAAGCTTTTTGGGGTAATAAAAAGTACGCATTAACCTTAGGTATTAAGGCTGCTCAATACGATCATTTGTTATTTACAAATGCAAAGACCAAAATACTTTCTAAGGACTGGATTACTAAAATGAGTTCAAATTTTTCCAAATCTAAAACCATAAACATAGGTTATCAAAAACTTTCAAAAAATGATTCTTTCTTAAATTTATTAGTTCGTTTTGAAAATTTAATTACAGGTATTCAATGTTTTTCGTTTATTAAAATAAACAGTCCTTTTAAGGCTTTTGGAGATAATTTAGCCTTCAATAAAACAGCGTTTTTTAATGTAAAAGGTTTTATTTACCATATTAAAGTTGCAAATGGAGAAGATGATCTTTTTATTAGAGATGCCGCTACAAAAGATAATATTACATACACATTATGTCCTGAAAGTTTTGTAGAAAACGAATCACCAAACTCTATATCTAGTTGGTTTACATCACTTAAATCTAAAAAATCGCTTCAAAAACATTATAAATTCAAACAACGTTTTCTTTTATCTGTATTTAGCTTAACCAAAGTACTGTTCTATGTGGTTGGTATAATTTCTCTTTTCTTTTTTTCTTGGCAAATTACTATACCTTTAATATTTTTTTACTTTTTAATCCAATTTGTTGTTGTTGGTTTATCAGCAAAGAAATTAAAAGATTTTGATTTAATTTTCTTTTTACCAATTCTAGAGATTTCTTTAATATTGATTCAAATTAGTATATTTATTGCTAAATCATTTTCAAAAACAGATCGTTGAATAAAGAAAATTTAATCCTAAAAGACAACATTTCAAAAGCAAAAGAAGGAAATCAAAGTGCATTTCGTTTTTTACTAAACTTATATTGGCAGGAGGTCTATCACTTTTTATTAAAAAGAACACAAAATGAAAATGAGGCAGAGGACATAGCCATACAAGGCTTTTCAAAAGCTTTTGATAAAATAGCCACTTTTGATGAAAATTACACCTTTAAAACTTGGTTAATTACAATATCAAAAAATGTTCATATCGATTTGATTCGAAAGAAAAAAATATCTATAACCACAGAAACCACAAAAGATCAAGAAGAAAAAGTTTATTTAGTTGCTGACGAAAATCCTACACCTGAAGATTACATAATTAAAGAACAGAATTTAGCAAAGCTTCAAAAAAACATAAGGCAATTAAAACCTAAATACCAACAAGTCATTAACCTAAGATACTTTCAAGAATTAAGTTATAAAGAAATTGCACTACAAACTAATGAACCTATAAATAATATTAAAGTAAAATTGTTAAGAGCAAAAAAATTGTTGTCAGAGATTATCAAAAAAGAAAACTAGTGAAAAAACCTTCCCTAAAATCTTTAGGTCCTGGACTTTTATTTGCTGGTGCAGCCATTGGCGTATCGCATTTAGTACAATCTACAAGAGCTGGTGCAGAATTTGGTTTTGGGTTGTTATGGGCTTTATTAATAGTACATGTATTTAAATATCCTTTCTTTCAGTTTGGGCCAAGGTATGCTGCTGCTACAGGAGAAACATTACTTGAAGGATACAAAAAAATTGGAAAATGGGTATTACCAGTTTATTTTTTAATAAATTTTGCAACCATGTTTACTATACAAGCAGCTGTAACTATAGTAACCGCTGGTTTGGCTTCTCAACTTTTTGGGATCTCAGAAAATCTAGTACTATGGTCTTTTATCATTCTTTTAATTAGTATTATTTTTCTTGCTATTGGTCGTTATAAATTACTAGATAGTGTTATGAAGTTTATCATTATAATTCTGGCAATAAGTACAGTTACTGCAGTAATTATTGCATTTAATAATTCTTCTTATACTTTTGATGTAAGTCAGATAATACCATCTGGATCTGTAGAAATAACATTTTTAATTGCCTTTTTAGGTTGGATGCCAGCACCATTAGATGTTTCTATTTGGCACTCAATATGGTCAGTCGAAAAAAGAAAGCAAAGCAGAACAACTATACATCCAAGAGATGCCGTTTTTGATTTTAATGTTGGTTATATAGGCACCTTAGTTCTAGGAGTTTGTTTTGTATTGTTAGGTGCTTTAGTTATGTACAAGTCTTCAACAACTTTTTCTAACAAAGGAGGAGAATTTGCAGCGCAGCTGATACAACTTTACACTAAAAATCTAGGTAACTTTTCTTATATTTTTATTGCAGCAGCAGCTTTTACAACAATGTTTAGCACTACCATTACTACATTAGACGCATCTCCAAGAGCAATGAATAAAAGCAGTGAATTAATAGTTGGAAAAAAAAATAAATTCGGATATCAATTCTGGATAATACTACTATTCTTAGGCACTTTAGCTATTTTACAATTTTATATTGCAAATATGGGCGATCTGGTAAAAATCGCTACTATTCTCTCATTTTTGACAGCACCATTTTATGCTATTTTAAACTTTATTTTAATTACTGGAAAACAAACTCCAAAAGAATACCAACCTAAAATAATCACTAAAATTTTAAGTCTTATGGGTATCGTTTTTTTAATTGGATTTAGCATTTGGTTTTTAACGAATATTTAAATCTTTTCTTCGTAAATTTGCATATAAATCTAGGATAAAATGGCAATAGAAACAGCAATACTTCCAGAAAGACCGAAAAAACCAAAATGGTTACGTGTAAAACTACCTGTTGGTAAAAAATATACAGAACTAAGAGGGCTTGTAGATAAATACAAGTTGAATACAATTTGTACAAGTGGTAGTTGTCCTAATATGGGCGAATGTTGGGGGGAAGGAACAGCTACTTTTATGATACTAGGAAATATATGTACTCGTTCTTGTGGGTTTTGTGGTGTTAAAACAGGAAGGCCAGATACTGTAGAATGGGATGAACCAGAAAAAGTAGCAAGATCTATTAAAATAATGGGTATAAAACACGCCGTAATTACCTCTGTAGATAGAGATGATTTAAAAGACGGTGGTTCTATTATTTGGGCAGAAACAGTAGATGCTATTAGAAGAGCAAATCCAAATACTACTTTAGAAACTTTAATTCCAGATTTTCAAGGTAAAACAAAACAGATAGATCGTATTATTGAAGTTGCTCCAGAAGTAGTTTCGCATAATATGGAAACAGTAAGAAGATTAACTAGAGAAGTTAGAATCCAAGCAAAATACGATAGAAGTTTAGATGTCTTAAAGTATCTTAAAGAGAATGGAATGCGGACTAAAACTGGCTTAATGCTAGGTTTAGGAGAATTAGAAGAAGAAGTAATACAAACCATGAAAGACTTAAGAGCTGTAGGATGCGATATTATTACGATTGGACAATACTTGCAGCCCACAAAAAAGCACTTACCTGTTAAAGAGTTTATAACGCCAGAACAATTTAAGAAATACGAAACCTTAGGTTTAGAAATGGGCTTTATGTTCGTAGAAAGTGGTGCTCTAGTCCGTTCCTCTTACAAAGCACACAAACATGCTAAATAAAAACACGGTTAAATAAACTTTGGCACAAGTTTTGATAAATAGTATATGAAGACAACGTAGTAAACTGTTTTCATTGTGTAAATTATTTGAATTAGAAAAAAACCACCTTTAAAAAAGGTGGTTTTTTATACATTCTTAGTAAAAAACTGTTCAATGAATTTAAACAATCTGATAACTTATTATAAATCCCCCAATTCGTAATAGTTATATAACTGTAAAGAAAGGAATTTGTTAAGTTTATTTTTTTATTTGTCGATGAATAGCGCTTAAGTGTCGTTGAATGACATTTTAATTCCGATAAATGTTAAACCAGAAAAAAACGCGTGAACAATAAGATTTCAAATTGAATTAACTGAATAAAAAAAACCACCTTTAAAAGATGGTTTTTTAATACATTCTTAGCAAAAAATTGTTTAATAAATTTAAACAATCTGATAACTTATTATAAATCCCCCAATTCGTAATAGTTATTTGACTATAAAGAAATGAATTTATTGAGTTTTAATTTTTATTTGTCGATGAATAACACTTTAGTATCGATGAATGACATTTTAATTCCGATAAATGTTTAAAAAGAAAAACGCCTAAATATTTAATTTAGGCGAGTTAAGGATTGTTTATTAAGAATCCCCCAATTCATAATAATTTTCCAAATTCAAGAAACAATATTTTAAACAATAAAAAATAGTTTTTCGACGAATGCTTGAAAAATTATTGACGAATGGTAAAAAATAAAAGTTAAAACCTTTTAGACATAACTTACAATTCTCTAAAAACTAAATAGAACTAATAATATCATATTTTGTAACAATACTATGTGTTCCATTTCCTAAATCTACTAAAACAGCTTCATTTTTTGAAGATATTAAATTAGTAATAGCATCAATTTTAGTTGATTTTTGAATAATTGGATAAGGTTTCCCCATGACTTCTTTAATTGGCTTATCTCCTAATTCTTTGTCTATGATAAAGCCTCTTAACAAATCAGTTTCATCTATAGAACCAACAAAACCTTGGGTATCTCTAACTGGTATTTGAGAAATTTTAAACCTTTTCATTCGTTCAATTGCATGAGAAACTAACTCTTCAGTTTGAGCCGTTATTAAAGTAGTATTTGAATGCTTTTCGATTAAGTCTGCAGCAGTTGTTACTTGGTCTTCAATAAAACCTCTTTCTTTCATCCAATCATCATTAAACATTTTTCCAACATACCTGCTCCCATGATCATGAAATAAAACAACAACCACATCATCTTTTGTAAAATGTTCTTTTAATTGTAATAGTCCTTTTATAGCAGCACCTGCAGAATTACCTAAAAACATACCTTCTTCTTTGGCTAGTTTTTGAGTATAAATAGCAGCATCTTTATCTGTTACTTTTGTAAACCCATCAATTACCGAAAAATTTACATTTTTGGGTAAAATATCTTCACCAATACCTTCTGTAATGTATGGATAAATTTCATTTTCATCAAAGATACCTGTTTCATGATATTTCTTAAATACAGAGCCGTAGGTATCTATTCCCCATACCTTAACAGAAGTTCCTGTCTCTTTTGCTTTCATTTTTAAGTAAGAACCAACTCCAGAAATTGTACCTCCAGTACCAACACCAACTACAAAATGAGTAACTTTTCCTTTTGTTTGCTCCCAAATTTCAGGTCCTGTGCTCTGAAAATGTGCTTTACAATTACTTGGATTGTCATATTGATTTACATACCATGAATTAGGAGTTTCTTCTCCCAATCTTTTAGAAACAGAATAATAAGATCTTGGGTCTATAGGATCTACATTTGTAGGACAAACTACAACTTTTGCTCCTACCGCTCTTAAAATGTCCATTTTTTCTTTAGATTGCTTATCAGACATTACAAAAATACATTTATAGCCTTTAACAATTGCTGCTAATGCCAATCCCATTCCTGTATTTCCAGAAGTACCTTCTATAATAGTGCCTCCAGGTTGTAATCTTCCATCTGCTTCAGCATCTAAAATCATTTGTAACGCCATTCTATCTTTCACAGAATTTCCTGGGTTAAATGTTTCGTATTTTGACAAAACTAGACATGGTAATTCTTTAGTAAGTTTATTCAACTTTACTAGTGGAGTGTTACCTATAGTTTCTAATATATTTTCTGCGTAATTCATCTTATTCATTTATGGAACAAAGGTAAATTATTTTTTATGCGTTCAAGAAACGAGATAAAAGAAATATTGATTAATCCTTACTTTTTAAAAGTTTTCCCTACTTAAAATATAATTTTAATAAAAGAAATCATTATTCACTTAGAAATTGATAATTAACATATTTCTATGATACATAAATATAAAGGCATACCAATTGTAATATTAAAAGGAAAGGTAATGGCTAAAGCCATAGGGATGTACAAACCAGGATTGGCTTTTGGTGCTGCCAACTTCATTGCAGCAGGAACTGCAATATAAGAAGCACTTGCTGCTAAAATAGACATCAGTAATCGATTCCCTATTTCCTCTATAAAAAAAACACTTAAAATTGCTACCAAACAACCATTTATTAAGGGGATAAAAATCGAAAAAGAAAGTGTAAACCATCCTTTTTTTAATAGCGCCTTTAACTTTTGGCCACTCACAATACCCATATCTAATAAGAAAACTGCTAAAAATCCTTTAAAAATATCTGTAGTAAAAGGCTTAATACCTTCTGCTTGTGCATCATTTGTAAAATAACCAACCACTAAACTACCAATTATAAGTACTACACTACCATTAGTTAAAGAATGATGTATAACATCTTTAAATGAATGTTTATTTTTTTTCTCTGAACTAAAAATGGCAATCAACATAACCCCTACTATAATTGATGGTGCTTCCATTAAAGCCATAACTGCAACCATATGCCCTCCAAATGGTATTTGTGACATTTCTAAAAATGAAATAGTAGTTACAAAAGTTACCGCACTTACAGATCCATAAGCAGAAGCTATTGCTCCTGAATTTTCTACACTTAATTTTACTCTTAATACAAAATAACAATAAATAGGTACAATAATTGCCAATAGAATTCCAAAAAGTAATGAATAAATAATCTCTGAGGTTATAATACTATGTGCCAATTCCTGACCTCCTTTAAAACCAATAGCTAATAAAAGGTATAATGAAATAAACTTTGATGAGTTTTCTGGAATTCTTAAATCACTTTTTATGTTTACAGCAACAAGGCCCAAAAAGAAAAAAAGTAAGGCAGGGTTTGTTAAATTGTCTATTAAATAATGTAAATCCATAACTAAAAAATTGACATAAAAAAAGCAGGAAAGACTAATAAAAGTCTAATTTCCTACTCTCTTCATTAAATTATAATATACTGTTATTCTTCTAAAGTAATATTTATAGTACTCGAAATTTTTATATTCTGACCATTGCTTTTTAATGCTCTTAAAAATGCCTTAGTTTCTTTTTTATCAGTTATTAACTCAGAAATCCTAGAATTATCAAACAAACACTCATCATTACTATTCCCTTCTGTTTTTGATAATCTTTGTATTTTATGGAAATTAATTTTTACATTTAAAATATCATTAATAATGTGTAATGCTTCTCCTTTAGTAAAAGTTCCATCTATGAGCTCAATACTCTTTTCTTCTACTTGTTTTTTGGTTTCTAAAGCTTTGTTCATGTTTTGTTTTTTTTTATTTTGTTGGATTTAGTCTGTCTTATAAAAAGAATCATTAAAATGAGGGATTCAGATATTAGTAAATCTTTAATGAAGACAGAGTTTAATTGAATTGCTAATACTGTAAAAAAAATAAAAAATAGCACCGATATGAATTTTAAAAACCTATTTAATTGACGCTTAGTGATTTTAAAAATCACTTCATTATGAGAACTTTTTTCTTTTGTTGCTATATTTAAGATTACTCCCCTCATCATTTATATTTTTACAAAGGTGCAACACATTTTTAATATATTTTTATTTATATTTATTATATTATATATAAAAATATCTTATGAATTATACCTTACATCAATTAGAAATTTTTAAAATAGTTGCGGAACTAAAAAGTGTTACAAAAGCTTCTGAACAACTTTTTATGTCTCAACCAGCAGTATCTATTCAATTAAAAAACTTTCAAGACCAATTTAAAATACCATTATTTGAAATTGTTGGTAGAAAGTTATACATCACAGAATTTGGTGAAGAAATAGCTATTGCTGCTAAAAAATCTTAGAGGAAGTATTGGCTATTAATTACAAATGCAATCTTTATGAAGGTAAACTTGCAGGAAAACTAAATTTATCTATAGTTTCTACAGCTAAGTATGCAATGCCCTATTTTTTGAATGGATTTATTAAAAATAACGACAGCGTAGATGTAGTTATGGACGTAACCAATAAAATGTCTGTGATTAGAGCATTAGAAAATAATGAATGTGATTTTGCTATGGTTTCTACTATTCCAAAAAAATTAAAAATAGAGAGAATTGAACTGATGAAAAATCAGATGTTTTTTGTTGTAGGTAGAGACTTTAAAATAGATAAAAACGAGATTAATATTAAAACTTTAAGTAAATCTATCTTTTTGTTTCGAGAAAATGGTTCAGCAACTCGTTTGGCCATGGAACGATTTTTAGTTAAACATAAAATAGAAATTCTTAAGAAAATTGAACTCACCTCTAATGAAGCAGTAAAACAAGCTGTAATAGCTGGGTTAGGAATTTCGATTATGCCTATAATAGGAATACAACAAGCACTAAAAAATGGTGAATTACAAATTTTAAATATTAAAGGATTACCTATAGAAACTAACTGGAATCTAATTTGGTTAAAGTCTAAAAACTTGTCTAATGTTGCAAAGGCTTTTAGAGACTATATTGCTAATAATAAAGATGAAATAATTAAAAAACAATTTCAAATCGATTAAATAATTAGTTAGTTAAGCAAATTTTATAGATGAAGAAGGCTTAATTTTAGTAATAATATAAGAGGGGATTATTAACATTAAAAAGCATAACAATAAAGTACCTAAATTAAGTAACAAGACAGACCAAAAAGAAATATAAACAGGAAGTGTTGTTACATAATATGTTTCTGGATCAAGTGTAATAACCTGAAAATAATACTGTATTAATAAAATCCCTAAACCAATAAGGTTACCCCAAAACAAACCCTTTAAAATTAAATAGGACGCATTGTATAAGAATATTTTTCGGATACTTGTGTTTTGACTTCCTAACGCCTTTAAAATTCCAATCATTTGCACCTTTTCTAAAATTAATACCAAAAGAGCAGTAATCATATTTATGCCAGCAATAAAAATCATAATCGCGATGATAAACCATACATTATTATCAAAAAGCGCAATCCAATCAAATACATTCGGGTAACTTTGTTTAATTGTTTTACTATTTAACATACTACCTATTTCTGCATTAATCTCCTTCCCTTTCGTATCAATATCGTCAAAATTATTTAAAATTACTTCAAAACCTCCTACCTGGTTTTGAGTCCATTTGTTTAATTTTTGAACCTCTCTAATATCACCAATCATCATATTTTTGTCAAACTGAGCAAAACCTGAATTATAAATCCCTTTAATTATGTATTTTCTGTTAGAAGGGAGTTTGCTTTTCGCTGTTTTTAGAAAAGTGGCTGTAATAGTGTCATTTAATTTTAAGTTTAGCCTATTAGTAATTGTTTCTGAAAGCAAAACACCTTTTGTTCTCGATAGACTAAAATCTGGAAAAACTCCTTCCACAAGGTATTCTCTAAAAAATGACCAATCATAATCTGTAGAAACACCTTTAAAAACAATACCTTCAAAATCCTTATCAGTTCTTAAAATACCAACTTTATTTGCAAATATTTGTACATTTTTTATTCCATTAATATCATTGAATTTTGGATAAAAAAATTGTTCTTTTAAAATTGGCGTTGTGGAAACATCAGACTGATTGGTATCATAATTTACAATTTGAACATGGCCTTTAAAACCAGCCATTTTATCTCTAATTTTATGCTGTAATCCTGCGCCAGTTGCAACAGCAATAAGCATAATAACTATACCTAAAGTAATTGCAGTAATGGCAATTTTTATAATTGGCGATGAAATGGTATTTTTATACTTTTTACCAGCAATAATACGTTTGGCAATAAATAACTCGTAATTCAAACTAATGACTCTTTTAAACCCTTGTAAAAGTACCTATTTATTTTTGTTTTTACTGATGAATTTTCAGCTGTTTTCTTGTCAAGGAAAACAAATTAAAAATAAAAATACTTTAACAAATTCCAAAAAACAAACTCAAAGAATTATTACTGGAGCAGAAAATATAGAAGCCTATATTAGCATTTTAAAGGGAAAAAAAATTGGTGTTGTAGCCAATCAAACCTCTGTTATCTATAAAAAAACAGATACCAAATACTTTCAAAAACATAAAACTAAAAAAAATGGTTTAAAACAGTTCGCTTATAAGAATACCCATCTAATTGATTCTCTCTTATCCTTAAAAATTAACATTCAAAAAGTTTTTGCACCAGAGCACGGTTTTAGAGGAGAAGCAGATGCAGCTGTATTGATAAAAGATGCTAAAGATCATAAGACAGGTTTACCAATACTATCACTGTATGGAAAAAATAAAAAACCAACTGCAAATCAACTTAAAGACATTGATCTAGTTGTTTTTGACATTCAAGATGTGGGTGTGCGTTTTTATACGTATATATCAACTTTACATTATGTAATGGAAGCTTGTGCAGGATCAAATATTCCTTTACTTATTTTAGACAGACCAAATCCTAATGCACATTATATTGATGGGCCAATCTTAGAAAAAGAACATACAAGTTTTGTAGGTAAACATCCTGTGCCTGTTGTTTATGGAATGACCATAGGTGAATATGGACAAATGATAAATGGAGAAAAATGGTTAAAAAACGGAATTCAATGCGATCTATTAGTGATTCCAGTAAAAAATTACAATCATAATTCTGAATACAGTTTAACAATTAGACCATCACCAAATTTACCAAATGACAAGTCTATAAACCTTTACCCTAGTTTAGGTTTTTTCGAAGGGACAACTATAAACGCTGGTAGAGGAACTGAATTTCAATTCCAACGATATGGGGCTCCTTATTTTCCAAAAACAGACTTTAACTATACTCCTCAATCAAATTTTGGTGCTAAATACCCAAAACACCAAAACAAACATTGTTATGGAGTCGATTTATCTGATGTTAAAAAATTATCAGCTATAAATTTAGAATGGTTAATGGATGCTTATCAAAAAACACCAAAAAACCAAAAATTCTTTGGAAATACTTTTACCATACATGCAGGTAACACAAAACTACAAGAACAATTAGAAAAAGGAATTTCTGCAAAAGAAATTCATAAAAGTTGGCAGAAAGATTTAGAGGAATTCAAAAAAATTAGAAGTAAATACTTAATTTACAAGTAATTTATTTTCTTTTTTTCTTTTCATTATAGTCGTATGGTAAAGCTTTTTTCAAGTTTTCTACTATTGCGTAGGTTGCAGGACAAACAAATGTATTTGCAATAGTTAAATCGGTAATCTGTATAAATTTCTTTCGATTCGTATGAGGATACTCTGAACAAGCTTTCGGACGAACATCGTAAATAAAACATGTATTATCAGATTCATCTAAAAAAGTACAAGGAGACGATTTTAGTACCATAAAATCATCTGTATCTCTCTCAAGGTATTGATTTGTAAAATCAGCAACCTTCATTTTTAAATGCTTTGCAATCCTTTCTATATCCTTTACTGTAAAAATAGGACTAGTGGTTTTACAACAATTACCACAGGCCAAACAATCCGTTTTTTTAAACTCTTTGTCATGCAGTTCTTGCATCACATAATCTAAATTCTTTGGAGTACGCTTTCTTAAATTTGCAAAATATTTTTTATTCTCTTTATGAGCTTCTTTAGCTAAATTGGGTAATTCTTCTAGTTGTTTTTGCATTCGCGAAAATTACAATAATTCCCTTTAAAAATAGGGTTAATTTGTGTATTTTCGCATCTTAATTTTTTAGGAGTTTATGAATATTCAGAATGTAATAGAAAGCAATGTTAAAAAGGGCTTTTTTACCTTATATAATATAGAATTACCAACTGTAGAGTTTCAGGCAACTCATAAAGAATTTGATGGTGATATTACTGTTGTTGTATTTCCAATGTTACGTTTCAAGAAAGGTAACCCTGTTCAAATAGGAGAAGATTTAGGAAAATACCTAGTAGAGAATGTTACAGAAATCAACAATTATAATGTAGTAAAAGGCTTCTTAAACCTTGTAATTTCAGATGCTTTTTATTTAGATTTTTTCAATTCTATTTATAATGAAGCAAATTTTGGAACCGCTAGCCCAAAAGATGATGAAAAAGCGGTAATGGTAGAGTATTCTTCTCCAAACACCAACAAACCGCTACATCTAGGTCACGTAAGAAATAATTTACTCGGCTTTTCTGTTGCAGAAATTATAAAAGCTGCTGGAAAAAAAGTATACAAAACTCAAATCATAAATGATAGAGGAATTCACATTTGCAAATCCATGTTGGCTTGGCAGAAATTTGGAAATGGAGAGACACCTTCCTCTACTGGTCTAAAAGGAGACAAATTAGTAGGAAATTACTATGTGAAATTTGACCAAGAGTATAAAAAAGAAATAGCAGCTTTACTTGCTAATGGAAAAACTGAAGATGAGGCTAAAAAAGAAGCTCCTTTATTAGTAGAAGCTCAAGAAATGCTGAGAAAATGGGAAGCAGGAGATGAAGCTATAGTTTCACTTTGGAAAGAGATGAATGGTTGGGTTTATGATGGTTTTGATACTACCTATAAAAACATGGGTGTAGATTTTGATACCCTTTATTACGAAAGTGAAACCTATTTGTTAGGTAAAGATGTTGTTGCACAAGGCATAGAAAAAGGAGTGTTTTTTAAAAAGGAAGATGGTTCTGTTTGGTGTGATTTAACTGATGAAGGTTTGGATGAAAAAATTGTTTTACGTTCAGATGGCACAGCAGTTTACATGACACAAGATATTGGTACTGCTATACAACGTGTAAAAGATTTTGAAGATGTTGGTGGTATGGTTTATACTGTTGGTAATGAGCAAGATTATCATTTTCAGGTGTTATTTTTGATATTAAAAAAACTAGGTTTTGATTGGGCAAAACAATTGCACCATTTAAGTTATGGAATGGTAGATTTACCTTCTGGTAAAATGAAATCTAGAGAGGGTACTGTAGTTGATGCAGACGATTTAATGTTAGAAATGACTGCTACTGCAAAAGAAATTTCTGAAGAACTTGGAAAACTAGATGGGTATTCTAATCAAGAAAAAGAAGATTTGTATAAGACCATTGGACTAGGTGCTTTAAAATATTTTATCTTAAAAGTAGACCCTAAAAAAAGAATCTTGTTTGACCCTAAATCTTCAGTAGATTTTCAAGGAAATACTGGCCCTTTTATTCAGTATACTTATGCTAGAATTCAATCTATAATTAGAAAAGCAAACTTTGATTTTTCTAGTAATGTTTCTGTTCAATTGCATGAAAAAGAAAAAGAATTATTAAAGCAATTGGCATTATTTACTGAAACTATTCAACAAGCAGCAACAAACTACTCTCCAGCAGTTATTGCAAACTACACGTATGATTTGGTAAAAGAATTCAATTCTTTTTATCAAAATGTGTCTATATTGGGAGAAGAAAACAAGGATAAAAAAATATTTAGAGTACAACTTTCTAATAAAGTAGCAGCAACTATAAAAATTGCATTCTCATTATTAGGAATTCAAGTTCCTGAAAGAATGTAACAATAAAAAGTAAAACTTTTTAATTCAACAATCATTGTTTAATTTTGTCACGTTATAAAGACCAAATAAGAAAAAATATAAAATGAAATACGACATCATCATTATTGGAAGTGGACCTGGAGGATATGTAACAGGCATTAGAGCATCTCAACTAGGTTTTAAAGTAGCAATAGTAGAAAAAGAATCTTTAGGAGGTATTTGTTTAAACTGGGGTTGTATCCCTACAAAAGCATTGTTAAAATCTGCTCAAGTTTACGACTACTTAAAGCACGTAGATGAGTATGGCTTAAAAGCTGAAGCTATAGATAAAGATTTTAATGCCGTAATAAAAAGAAGTAGAGGTGTTGC
This sequence comes from Polaribacter sp., assembly GCA_039768135.1. Classification (GTDB taxonomy): domain Bacteria; phylum Bacteroidota; class Bacteroidia; order Flavobacteriales; family Flavobacteriaceae; genus Polaribacter. Next base: position 18,595 of record JBDNBB010000100.1, on the reverse strand, counting down.
AGACGGTATGAGTAAAGGTGTGCAATTCTTAATGAAAAAAAATAAGATTGATATAATAAACGGTTTTGGTAAAATAAAAACTGGAAAAAAAGTAGCTGTTACTGGAGAAGATGGTAGTGTTAAAGAATACTCTGCAGATAATATAATTATTGCTACTGGAGCACGCTCTAGAGAGTTACCAAACCTTCCACAAGATGGTGAAAAAGTAATTGGGTATAGAAAGGCGATGACATTGCCTAAACAACCAAAATCAATGATTGTAGTTGGTTCTGGTGCAATTGGTGTAGAGTTTGCTCATTTTTACAACACTATGGGAACAGAAGTTACAATAGTAGAGTACATGCCAAACCTAGTACCAGTTGAGGATATTGATATTTCTAAACAATTTGAGCGCTCTATAAAGAAATCTGGAGTAAAAGTAATGACCAATTCTTCAGTTGAATCTGTAGACACTAGTGGAAAGGGTGTTGTTGCAACTGTAAAGACAAAAAAGGGTGAAGAAAAACTTGAGGCTGATGTTTTATTATCTGCAGTTGGAATAAAATCGAATATAGAAAATATAGGATTAGAAGATGTAGGTATTATCGTAGATAGAGATAAAATTTTAGTGAACGATTACTACCAAACAAATATTCCAGGTTATTATGCTATTGGAGATGTTGTTCCTGGACAAGCTCTAGCACATGTTGCCTCTGCAGAAGGTATTACTTGTGTAGAAAAATTAGCAGGTTTACATGTAGAACCAATTGATTATGGAAATGTTCCTGGATGTACTTATGCTACTCCAGAAATTGCATCTGTTGGCTTAACAGAAGCAAAAGCAAAAGAAGCTGGGTACGATTTAAAGGTTGGTAAATTTCCTTTTTCTGCCTCAGGAAAAGCAAAAGCTGCAGGAACTCCTGATGGTTTTGTAAAAGTAATTTTTGATGCAAAGTACGGAGAATGGCTTGGTTGCCATATGATTGGCGCTGGTGTAACAGACATGATTGCAGAAGCTGTACTAGGAAGAAAACTAGAAACAACAGGGCATGAAGTATTAAAAACAATACACCCCCACCCAACTATGAGTGAGGCAGTTATGGAAGCAGTTGCTGATGCCTATGATGAAGTTATTCATCTATAGATTTTGACAGTTCAAAGAAAAAAATAATCTTAAAAGAATTATCACTGTATTTTTGAAGAAGTAAATTCCCCCACAAAAACGATTAAGTTTAATTAAAAAAATTAAAAATGGGTTTTGTTGAGTGGTTTATTTCTTTTATTTATAAGATAAAAACTTACCCTTTAATTATACAAATTACTATTGTACTTACAATTGTATTCATAATTGCAACCATAGCACTTATGATTACAATTGGTACAATAAGAAGAAGACATAATAAACTACAGAAAAAACTTAAAAAAAGTGTTTCTGAGGTTGTTGAACTTTTCAAAGAAATTTTATTTACAGAAAGAGTATTTTCACAACAAAGAGTCTTTTCTGAGTTTGAAGAAATTGTAAATGAAGTTAATAGAGAATCTTTAGATATTGCTGTTAGTGTTTTAGTTGACTTTAAAAATGATCAAAAAAAATCTGACAAATACCCTTTAATTATTAGTGGGTTAGGTATTGTAGGACATTTAGAACGTAAATTTGATTCGCGTTCTAACAAGCAAAAAATTGACGCATTCCAAGAAGCTTTTGTATTAGATTTAAATAAATTTGATTCTAAAGTGTTACGTTATGCTTACAGTAAAAATAAACAAATAAGAAAAGAAGCCAGAAACTCACATTTAGCTTTGAGTTCAAATGATCCATATCGTTTCTTCAATGAATTTGATAGAGATTTAAGCAAGTGGGATGAAATTGAGTTAATGCAGTACTTAAAACTTCAAAAAGAAAGAGGTAATTTAGAAGGTCTTGGTAAATGGATCAATTACTCAAAAAATAATTCTTTAGTTGTATTTCTAATTAAAATGGTTGGTTATTTTAATCAAAGAGGAATTGATGAAATTCTTTTAGATAAGATAGATGACGAAAATGCTCTGATTAGAGCGGAAGCAATTTTAACACTAGGAGAATTACAAATTAAAGATACCGAACAAAGTTTAATTGATAGGTATTATACAGAGCCAGAAATTTGTCAAGTAGCGATTGTTAAAACAATAAAAAAATTCAATACTGGAAAATCGCTACGTTTTTTAGAAGAAATTTTTAAAGAATCTAACAATACAGAAACAAAAAAAGTAATTGCAGAATCGATATTGAATTATAGCTACGAAGGTAAAATTGCTTTTCAAAACCTTAAAAATACTCTTAAAGGTTTTGAATTAAGTATCTTAAACCATATTGAAACTCCTTTAATAAAATTTAAATAGATATATTTGAAATTTTTGTAAAAATATATGAGTATTTCATTTTCTTCTACGCTACAGCACTTATTTTAAGTTACATCGTATTAGCTATATTCTCTTTTATAGCTATTAATAGATATAAAAGTTATAATACAGATATGGATGATGAAGAACTATTAGGGTCTCATTTAGCTCCTGGTATTTCTGTAATTGCGCCTGCTTACAATGAAGAAAAGACAATTATAATTAATGTAAAATCTTTACTAACTTTAAACTATCCATTATTTGAAGTGATTATTGTAAATGATGGTAGTAAAGACAAAACATTAGATTTATTAATTGAAGAGTTTGATTTGATAGAGGCTCCTTTTGCCTACATTGAAAAAATAAAAACAAAACCTTATAAGAGAACATTTAAGTCTACCAATCCAAAATACGACATATTAACAGTAATAGATAAAGAAAATGGAGGTACAAAAGCAGATGCTTTTAACGCTGGCCTTAATGCTTCTGTATTTCCTTACTATTTAAATACAGATGTAGACTGTATTTTAGCAAGAAATACACTAACTAAAATGATTAAACCAATTCTTGATGCAAAAGTTAGAGTAATTGCTGTTGGAGCAACATTAAGAATGTCTAATAACTGTGAAATTGAAGAAGGTGTAATAACAAGAGTAAGACCACCTAAGGCTTTAATTCCTCGTTTTCAAGAATTAGAATACATACGATCTTATTTACTAGGAAAAATGGGATGGCAACTTATTAATTCTGTGCCTAACGTTTCTGGTGGATTAGGAATGTTTGATAAAGAAATAGCTATTAAGGCCGGTGGCTATGGTGCAGATTCGCATGCAGAAGACATGGATATGATGACACGTATGGCTGCTCATATGATGAATAATAGAAAAGAATATAAAATTGATTATATTCCTTTATCTTGTTGTTGGACTGAAGGACCACCAAACTTAAAAATTTTGGGAAGACAAAGAACAAGATGGGCAAGTGGATTATTTCAACTATTTAGTGAACATCGAAAAATATTATTTAATCCAACTTATAAAAGGTTAGGTATGGTAACATTACCTTACATCTTTATTTTTGAATTTTTAGCACCAATTATAGAAGCCTTTGGTATTTTATTTTCTATCTATTTAATTTTTAATGGATATGTTAACTGGTCTTTTGCGCCTTTAATACTTTTATACTCATATACATTTGCTATCATGATTTCATCTATTGTAATCATTTGGGATCAAATGACATTTAAATATTATAATACAACAAGAGAAGTACTTTCTTTATTTTTTACTGCTTTTATAGAACCAATTATTTACCACCCTTTAATTATGTTTTTTTCATTAAAAGGATATTTTAGTTACATTACATCTCAAGAACTTGCTTGGGGTACAATGACTCGAAAAGGTTTTGAAAATGATGATCAAAATAAAAAACCTGATGGAAATTCAAATAATTCAGGAACTAAAAATAGCTCCAATGATTTTGAAACAATTAAGGCATAAGTCAAATAGAAAAAACACAATGAAAACAATAAAATATATACCTCTAATTATTGTGCTAATCCTTTCACATTTTAGCGCTAATGCTCAAGATATATTCGACTCTTCCGATTTATATTTTAAAGAAGCTAAATCGAGTATTGCAGAAGAAAATTTTTCTAGAGCAGCAAAATTAAGTTGGCGAGGGCTTCAATTAGCTCCAAACGACTTAGACTTAAAAACATTACTTGGTGCAGCTAACCTTCAGTTAGGTAAATATGACACTGCAAGATGGGTATTAAGAGAAGTTTATGAAGAAAGAAAGAAAAACCCTTCAATACTAAAGTATCTAGTTAATATTGAACAAACAACTAAAAGATACTCAGATGCCATTTGTTTTGTTAATGAATTACTAGAAATAACACCTTATTCTAGAGGATGGCACATGCGTAAAATTGCCATTTATAAAGAAATGGGGAATTTTGAAGAAGCAGAAAGAGCCTTAAAACGTATCTATCAGATTTATCCAAACGACACAGAACTTAAAGAGAAATATAATTTTATAATGATTGGAGATGGAGATGAGGCAATACAAAATAAAAATTTTGAAGATGCCAATACCATTTATAAAACTATAATTACCAATACTCCAGATAATAAGGATGCATATATAGGTATTATTAGAAATGAACTGCAAAAAGGAAATCCAGAAGCCGCTTTGCAATATACCAATAGATCACTGCTTCAATTACCTTTAGATAGAGAATTGGTAGAGAAAAAAATTGGATTATTAGAAACTTTAGGAAGACATGAAGAGGCGATTGTATATATACAATCACCAAAAATTAAAGAAGCTTTTCCTGATATTTATAAAAGTACACTTCCTTATTTAATGCAACAATCAGCAGATTTTAATGAATATAACGATCCTTACGAAATTAATAAGAAATTAGCAGAAGCTGGTGGCAATTCAGTAGCCTTAGATTATGTAATTAATAATTCTTTAGGTAAAGGATATTATATTGATGCTGAATATTGGATTAATAAAGCATTGAAAAGGAGCCCAAACTCTAAAAAGTATTTAATTAAACAAATGGAACTTTATAGAGCTACTTTAAATACAGAAGAATACAATAAAGCTGTACTTACCTTGCACGATAAATTCCCAACAGATTCAGACATTACCTATGCTTATAATAAATTAATGTATGATACTGCTAAAGACTATGTAGTTAATAACCAAGAAGAATTAGCTTTACCAATATTTATTGAACTGGTTTCATCTCCAGACTTTCAAAAAGAAGCTGAACAACAGATCTACGGGATTTACATTTCGCAAAAAAAATATGATGAAGCTACAGATCAAATTGATAAATTAATTGGATTAGATCCTAGTAATCCTGAGTTTTTAAGAAGAAAATCTACTTTATATCAAGAAATGGAGTTGTTTGATGATGCACTAGAAATTACTAGAAGTCTAGAAGAAGACTATCCATTAAACCAAACATATCCTGCATTATATGTAGACCAGATTGAAGCATATGCAATCTATTTAATGAGAGAGCAAAGATATAGGGCTGTAATTCCGGTAGTAGAAGACGGTTTATCTAGAGAAAATAATAACAAAAGATTATTAGATATTGCAATAAATGCGGCATCTGCAATACCTGACTATCAAAAAGGTATCAATTATGGGTTAAGTGCATTAAGCTTTTACCCAAATAATAAAAATTTTAAATTAAAGCTTTCTAACCTATACTCTCAAAATAAGGAGTATACAAAAGCAAAAGGAGTCTTAGATACTTTAAGAACAACCTATATCTATGATCGTAAAATTAAAAATGCCTTAGCAGAAGTTTTATTTTATAAAGCCAAAGCTCAAGAAGAAGAGGGTTTAGTAGAAGAGGCATTGGTAAACTACGATTCTGCTGTATCTTTAAACCCGGAAGATAAAGGATCTTTAATGCGAATGGTGAATTTACATATTGTACAAAAACCAAGCGATGAGTCTTTAGCGTTTATCAACAAACAAATTGCAAAAAAACCAGATGACAATTTTTTAAAATACAAAAAAGGAATTGTTTATGAACTATTAAAAGAATACGACTCTGCTTATTATTACCAAAAGTTTAGAGAAATAGACAACCCTTTTGAAAAACAAGAGTGGAATTTAGCCTTAGAAACACTAAGAGCAGCAAAACTTAAAAATCAATTTGCAGCTACTTACCTTCAAGCAACCTCAGATTCTATTGCCTTTAGCACTTCATTAGCTAGTCTAAGTTATAGTAGAACATATACTAAAATGACCTATGGAGCAGACATAAATTACGCTGCAAGAACATCTGGAATTGGAGCACAAGGAGGTATAAATGTATCTCGTATTTTTACAGAAACGATTTATGCTGATGCTGGTCTTTTAATTGGTTCTCGATTTTTCCCTAAATTAAAACTTTATGGGAACGCATACAAAGGATTTAAATCGGGTTATGAAGCACAAGTGGGTTTAAGCTATGCTAGGTTGCAGAACAATCAAAACTATTTTACATTAAGTTTAGGAGGTACAAAAACCTGGGAAGATATTTGGGTAAATGCAAGGTTATCTTTATCGCCAACCTCTGTTCCTTTTGTAGATAACTCAACCATACCATCTACAACAACTTTCGAAAGTTTTTTCTACACGAATTTAATGGTACAAGCGAGAATAAATGTAAACGCTAGAAAAGATTATTTTTCTGTAATTGTCTCAGGAGGTAGTGCTCCTTTTGATCAGCAATTAGAGTTTCAAGACAACACTTTTTTAAACTTTACGAACGTAATGGTTGGTGCTGGTTACATGTATCACATGACACCAAAATCTTCCTTATTGGTAAACGGGACATGGATTAACTTTTTAAGTAATCAAACCACTAGTAATTCAGTTATACTAGATGAAATTTATACAAACCAATATAACTTGTCTGTTTCGTTTATAACAAGGTTCTAAATATAGATCTAAAAGAAAAAAAAATGTTTAAAAAATATATTTTTTTAACTGTCTATTTTTTAAGCTTAATTTCTTGTGCGCAGAGCACAGTTACTTTGTATTCTAAACAACAGAATATAGCTCCAAAAATTAGTATACCATTAGCAGCAGATATTCTAGTTACAAACGCTGCCAATGATTTTAACACCAAATTTAAAACCATTACTGGCCAGCTATTACAAATTGAAAGAAGTAATAGCTTAAATAAGAACAATAACTATATCTTACTACGCATAAACCCAACTCAAAGAGATGCTTTTTGTGTTTACAAAAGAGATAGAAACATAACCATACAAGCAACAAATGCTCAGAATTTACAATATGCAATTAGCGATTTTTTTAAAAGGTATACCAGTTTAACATACAATCTTCTAGAAAATATTACTGAAGAAGTTAATATTGACGAAGAAATAAAAATTCCAGAAGTTTTCAATCATTGCACATCTCCTACTTTTTCATATAGAGAACCATATTTCAGCAACAACTTTAACCCTAATTTTAGGCATTGGAATAAAACCAATTACTTAGAACTAGAATGGGGTATTTGGGGACATAATCTGCCAAAAATTTTAAATGAATATAAATTACCAGAAACTGCATATGCAAAAGTTGGTAAAAAAAGAGTAGCTAGTCAGTTTTGTTTTACTAGTGATAGTTTATTAAAGTTCACCAAAGAACGTGTTCAACAAATTTATGATAGCGATCATGCGCTAAATAAATTTATGATTTTACCAAACGACAATGAAATTGTTTGTACCTGCAGCACCTGTTCCGCTTTAGGAAATACATCTAAAGATGCAGCTCCCGCTGTTTTTAATTTTTTAAATAAGCTGGCTAAAACCAATCGAAAAGCAACATTTTTTACAGCTGCATATACCACTGTAAAAAAAATACCTCGAGAGAAAGCTGAAAAAAATACAGGTGTTTTTTATAGTACAATAGCAATTCAAAAAGGAATACCTATTGCAAAAAGCAACTACTCTAGGACATTTGAGACAACTATTAATAAATGGAAAAATTATGTTCCCAATGTTTATATTTGGGATTATACAGTAAATTATGATAATTACTTTGATTTTTATCCTAGTTTAAAAGTAACTCAAGAAAACCTAAGACTATATCGAAAACTAGGAATTAATGGCGTTTTTTTACATGGAAGTGAATACAATTATAGCACCCTAGAAAACTTAAAGGTTAAAGTGTTAAGTAAACTACTTTGGAATCCTAATATAGATGTTAATAAAGAGGTTTCAGGGTATTTTAACGATAGATATTCTAAAAAACTTGCAAGTGTATTGAGTAATTATTATAATTTTATAACAGAGGCATTTTATAGAAGTAATAAAGAATTAAGTATCTACAGTGGTATTCATCAAACCGCTAAAAAATATTTAGATCCAAAAGTATTTTTCTCATTCTATAAAGAATTTGAAACCCATGTTCAAGCAAATAAATTTAATAAAGATTTTTTAAAGTTGGCTACTGCCCTAACCTTCTTGAAATTAGAAATAATGAGAGATTATGGATTTGGAGTCTATGGTTTTGCCAACTTAAATGCTGCTAACGAAATTATTGTAAAGAACTCTGTTGGTGATTTATTAAACAATTTAACGGCCTTTAGTAAATCTTCAAAACTATACCAATATAATGAAATTGGGTTCTCTTTAGAGGATTATATTACAAGCTGGAGAAAAAGTATGTATAGAAATCATAAAAAGAAGAATTATTTTTATAAAAAACCATTTACTATTCTTTCTAAAATAGATGAAGACTATAAAAACACTAAGATATTAAATGACGGTGCTTTCGGTTTAAAAGATTATAATACCAATTGGCACATTGCCTCTGTAGATAATTTAATTCTAAAAATTAACAAAATATCGATAGAAAATTCAAGTAAAATAATATTTAATTTTTTACAAGATCAGTCTCATAATATTTTTTTTCCTAGTAGTATAGAAATCTTTGATGAACAATTTAAATCAATAAAAAAGTTAACCTTAGACAAAGATGAAACTCAAATCGGAACAAAGGAAATAACCTTAAACTTGCCCAATACTTTTGATAAAAAAGACTTACCCGAAATATTTATTATAAAAATTAATAAAAGTAAGAGACAAGGAAAAAATGCGTTGGCATGTGATGAAATCATATTTAATTAAAAAGACTAAATTTACAATGATGAAAAAAATATTTTTACTAATTAGCATTATTATCTTAACTGTATCCTGTAATTTAAGGAAACCAGGAATTGATAGTGTTCGTAAAACAAAAATGGAAATCGTAGACCCAGAACGCCATTATTACCCAATTTTAAGAGGTTCTGAAATAACTGCAGCATATAAATTTTATAATAGAGGAAATGAACCGCTAATTATTTATGATGTGCAAGCTTCATGTGGTTGTATAGATATTGATTTTCCTGAGACCTCTATCGCCAAAGACGATTTTGGTTTTATAACTTTAGATTATGACAGTGCCAAAAATATTGGTTTTGTAGAATTTTTTGTGACCATAAAAGCCAACACAGAAAAGGATGTTTTTACCACTATTAAATTCGATTTAAACGTGGTTACCTCTCCTCATTATACTCAAGATTATGAAGAAATATATTTAGACAGAAGAAAAGCTAAAATGGGAGGTGAAGTAGATGGAGATTTAACTCAACAAGGCTACTACATAGACGATAAAAAAACAGTTAGATAATATTTTAAACAATATTTAATATATTTTTTTTTGATTACAAATACCCCAAAATTTAGAAGTATTCTTTTAAAAGCACTGCTTAAACTTTTTATTGCAGGATGTTTTATTGGTCTTTTTAAAAAGCATGATTTGGCTATTGCTGTTCTTTTAATGGTTAAAATATGCTACAATTGTTACAATGAAATACTAGCACCCAAAAAAAATAAAAACTGGCTACTACTTATTGGAATGCTTTTAACTGGCTTTGGCGGAATTGTTGGAGAAACCTGGGGTGTTACCAATGGATATTGGGAATATCATGAAGTAACAAAATCCATACCTTTATGGGTGCCTTTTGCTTGGATGTTAGCATTTCATTTCTTGTACAAACTAGAGCGTAATTTAATTCCGCTTTTAAAAGAACAAACGCAAAAAAACAAAATTCTACTCGCTGTAATTTTAGCACTTATTCTACCTGCCTTTGGGGAAGTAATTACAATTCAATTAGGAGTTTGGACCTACTATTGGCCTTATCAAATTTTTGGAGTGCCTTTTTATGCATTTCTGTGTTTACTTTTTGTGCATATGTTGGTCTATAGCATATTACATTTTATATGTAAGAGGTATAAAATAAACGATATTGTGTATCACTAAAATCTCCAACAAGCAATTCTTGTCACTTTATTTCCTTGTTGCATAGGAATTACCTTAAATTCTTTAACACCTAGTTTTTTAGAAGAAGATTGTAAACTTTCTATATTATCTTTTTTAGAAACTAAACTAGTAAACCATTTACTTTTTTGAGGTTGAAGAGAACTTTCATATAAATAGGTGTGTAAAAATGCTTTTTCACCTCCCACATACCAAAGCTCATTGTTATTACCAGAAAAATTACGGACAGCATTATTACCTAAATTTCTACTTTTTCTTTTATTAGCACCTTGCGCTTCTTCTGCAGATTTATAGAAAGGAGGATTACACATTGTAGCAGAAAAGGAATCATCATCTTCCAAAATATCTTTTAAAATATGTGCTTCATTGAACTGCTGACGCAATTCTATTTGGTCTGTAAAGTTATTGTCATCTATGATATCTTGAGCAGTATCTAATGAATCTAAATCAATATCTGTTGCTACAAATTTCCAATTGTATTCTGCAACTCCTAAAAGCGGATAAATACAAGTTGCACCTGTACCAATGTCTAAAATTTTAATCTCTTTTTCATCTAACAACAAATCCTTTAAATGATGAATATAATCTAATCTTCCAGGGATTGGAGGGCATAAATTTTCATCTGGAAAATCCCAAACAGAAATAGTATCATAAGAGAATAGTAAAGCTTTATTTAATTCTTTTACAGCAATTGGATTCGAAAAATCGATAGTAACAGAATCGTATGTATTGGTAATTACAAATTCTTTTAAATTGGAATTTTGTTTTACTAACAGATTTAAATCATACCCTTGATTAAACCTGTTCTTTGGATGAAGGCCTTTGTTTTTCATTAAATTTCTAAGATTGTAAATTCTAATTGTAAAGGCTTTAACTCCTCTTTTAATATTGCTAAGAAAGATGCTCCGTACTCTAAATAATAATTAGAAAAATTTCGATGACGTTCTTCTAAAGATGCATTAGGTAAAATTTCATTTTGTAAGAGCGTAATTCTGTCTACTAAGTCTTTTTGTCGTCTTTTTTCTGCTTTTAGCAATCGTTTTTCAAGGTTTTCTAAACCTTTTATTTGTTTTCTTTCTTGTGCATTAACCGCATTTAAAAAAGTAACATCTGTTTTTTGAGCAACCTCTTTTAAATCTTTAAACTGCGATTTTAAAAATTCAATTTTTGCTGAAAAATCAGTTTCTATAGCTGTATTTGTAATCACTTTTTGAGAAATTAAATCAAACTGATTTAAAAATAATTCCTTTTTAGAAATAGTAAGTTTATCTAATTTTTTAGCCTGTTTTTCAGAAATTATTTGCACTGAATTTCTAAGTAATAAAATTGGAAAAGGAACTTGTACCTTATTAAAATATGCTTTAAGTTCTAACCAATAGGCTAATTCTCCTCCTCCACCAATATAACAGAGATTAGGTAAAATAACTTCTTGATATAAAGGTCTCATTATTACATTAGGAGAAAATGCTAAAGGATTATTAGTAACCTCTGCCAATATTTCGTCTTTCGTAAACGTAATTTCTGTGTTGTTTACTTTATAAATATCATTTTCAAAAATGATTCGTTCTCTAAAATCATCGCCCAAATAAAATAAATTAATCTCTCTTGGGTTAACTTGTATTTTATAATTTTTCTCTAATTCTTCTATAGATTTTGTAACGGCAGTGAAAGAAGTTTCTTCTTGCAATTCTTGTTTTATAAAGGGTACAAATAGATTTTTTAAAGCTACATCATCACCATCAACAATAATTAAACCATACGTTTTAAAAATTTCATTGGCTATAAAACGTGTAGCTTCTGCCAAGTTTTGGTGCTCTAAATAGCCTTTAGAAAAAAGGTTTTTTAAATATTCAGCATTCTTAGAGTTGCCTAAATGATTAGAAAATACCTGAAACACTTCTTCTAATCCTTCAGTAGAAAATCGACCCACAGCTCCACCATCACTTCTATTCCAAGCTACTTTTTTACCATCAAAATTAAAATAGTTAATCTCCTCAAAATCATGATCTTCTGTAGCCATCCAATAAATAGGTACAAAGTTTTTATCTGGGAATTTATCTGCTAATTCTTCACATAAATTTATGGTAGAAAATATTTTATATAAAAAATATAATGGGCCTGTAAAAAGATTTAATTGGTGCCCAGTTGTAATGGTGAATGTTTCTTTCTTTCTAAGTAACTCAATATTCTCTTTAGTAGCTTCAGAGATACTAAACTCATCATATTGTTGCGTTAGAGCATTGGCTAAAATTATTCTATTTTCTAAAGAAAATGAATTTTCTTTTTCTATAATCTGATTCTGAAATCCTTCTAAATTTGGGAAATTATTATAAAAAGGTTTTAAATTTTCATTCTGCTCCAAGTAATGATGCATTATTTCTGAAAAAAATCCTGTATCTTGAAAAGGGATGTGTGTTACTTTCATAATTAAAAGCTCCTTTTTTTGCAACACTCAGCATCTGTCATAGAAATCGTATAGTTTGATTAAATTTTCGATAAAAATACAACTATTTTAAGTGATGTTAAAAAATGTAAAACGCTCTAACATATTTTTAACTCCTTCCTTAAATGCTTACTGTAAATAGTAAATTATATTGCTTACTTTTGGTGTAATTCAAATTTAAATTCATGAAAATTAAGGCTTTTATTCTTTTATTTTTTGTTTCATCAATCGCTGTTTTTTCGCAGAAAATAAAATCTCCTGCAGAATTTTTAGGTTATGAAATAGGCTCTAGATTTACAAGACATCATCAAGTAGTAGATTACTTTAAGCATGTAAGTAACACATTACCAAATGTTAAATTGGAAAAATATGGTGAAACTAATGAACATAGAGAATTGTATGTAACCTATATCTCTTCTCAAGAAAATATAGACAATATAGAAAACATCAGAAAAGAAAACCTTTCGCAAACAATATCTAGTAATACAATTACTAATGACAAAGCCATTGTTTGGTTAAGCTATAATGTACATGGAAATGAAGCTTCTAGTACTGAAGCAGCTATGCTTACGCTTTATGATTTAGCTACCAATAAGAAAGAGTGGTTAAAAAATACAATTGTAATTATAGATCCATGTATAAATCCTGATGGTAGAGATAGATATGTAAATTGGTACAATCAAGTAAAAAGTACTCCTTTTAATATTGCTCAAGATGCAAAAGAACATCATGAACCTTGGCCTGGAGGAAGACCAAACCATTATCTATTTGATTTAAATAGAGATTGGGCTTGGGCAACACAAGTAGAAAGTCAGCAAAGAATTAAAATATACAATAAATGGATGCCTCATATTCATGTAGATTTCCATGAACAAGGTATTAATAATCCATACTACTTTGCACCTGCAGCAGAACCATTTCATGAAATTATTACAGATTGGCAACGTGATTTTCAAACACAGATTGGAAAAAATCATGCTAAATATTTTGACAAAGAAGGTTGGTTATATTTTACAAAAGAAAGCTTTGATTTGCTATACCCAAGTTATGGTGATACCTACCCTACATTTATGGGTGCTATTGGTATGACTTATGAACAAGCAGGTCATGGAAGAGCTGGTTTAGGTATTAATACTGATGAAGGAGAAATATTAACGCTAAAAGACAGAGCTACACATCACAAAACAACAGGGTTATCTACAGTTGAAATTGCTTCTAAAAATGCTGAAAAATTAAATTCAGAATTCAAAAAATATTTTAATAATGATAATATTACCTACAAGAGTTTTGTAATTAAAAACGAAAATCAAGATAAGATAGATCGTTTAAAATTATTACTTGATAAACACGAAATAGCCTATGAAAATTCCAATAATATTTCTGTAAAAGGTTATAATTATGCAACTCAGAATGAAACTAAATTTAGTGCATCAAATAAAGATTTGGTAATTCATACAAATCAACCAAAAGGAAAAATGGTAAATATTTTGTTTGAGCCATCTGCGAAATTGGTAGATTCTTTAACCTATGATATTACAGCTTGGTCTTTACCTTATGCACATGGCTTTAATGCAATAGCCTCTAAAACTAAAGTTGCCTCTTCTAAAAACAACTCTGTAAATACAGTTGTAAATACTATCAATAAGAATGCATATGCCTATATTTCTAAATGGAATAGTTTAAAAGACGCTACATTTCTTGCTGATATCTTAAAAAATAATATTGTTCCTAGATTTGCTACAAAACCATTTACTGCAAATGGAATTGCTTATGAAAGAGGAACCTTAATTATTTTAAGAAATGACAACAGAAATGAGAATTTCGATGCAAAACTCTTAGCCATTGCAAATCAAAATAAAAGACAACTAACTTCAGTTACTACAGGTTTTTCTGATGCAGGAGTAGATTTTGGCTCTTATGCTGTACAACCAATCAATAAGCAAAAAGTAGCCTTACTTTCTGGTGAAGGCACATCTTCTTTAAGCTTTGGTGAAATATGGCACTTTTTCGAAATTGAATTAGAATATCCTTTAACCATTTTAAATTCAGACTATTTTAGCAAAACAGATTTCTCTAAATATGATGTAATTATTTTACCTAATGGATATTATAGCAGTATTTTAAATACAAATACTTTAGAAAAATTAACTTCATTTGCAAGATCTGGAGGTACAGTAATTGCAATTGGTTCTGCTTTAAATAGTTTTGCCGATAAAAAAGGATTTAGTTTAAGTAGAAAAAAGCTTGAGGATAAAAAAGAAAATAACTTAATGCCTTATGCAGATCAAGAAAGAAGTAATGTAGCCAATCTAATTACTGGAGCTATTTTTAAAAGTACAATAGACACTACACATCCTTTAGGTTTTGGGTATAGCAATGAATACTTTTCTTTAAAATTAAATGGCAGCGCTTATAATTATTTAAATGGAGGTATTAATGTAGGTTATTTTAAAAAAGATGCTACTAATGTATCTGGTTTTGCAGGTAAAACAGCTTTACAAAACGTACCTGAATCTCTGTTATTTGGTGTTGATGAAAAAGGAAGAGGAAGCTTTGTTTATATGGTAGACAATCCTCTATTTAGATCCTTTTGGGATAATGGAAAACTATTCTTAGCGAATGCCGTATTTCTGCTAAATTCAGACAAATTGAAATAAAATAAAAAACCACTCAATAATGAGTGGTTTTTTTATGCTTTTTATTTTTTAACCTTTTGATGCAAAGGTTGTGGTTTTTCTTGTTTCTTAACTGGAGTTCCATATAAATCATAATCTCCAGCTTCATAAATTTCAACATCTATAAACTCACCAATTTTAATATAATGTTCTCTAGCATCTACTAAAACATCATTATCTACATCAGGCGAATCAGATTCTGTTCTTCCATAAAAATATTCACCATCTTTTCTGTCAAATAAACATTTAAAGGTTTTTCCAACTTTCTGTTGATTTAACTCCCAAGAAATCTGAGACTGAACTTCCATGATTTCGTTTACCCTTTTAAACTTAACTTCTGCAGGCACATCATCCTCTAAAACATAAGCTCCTGTATTTTCTTCATGCGAATACTCAAAAGCACCTAATCTTTCAAAACGCATTTCTTCTACCCAATCTTTTAATTCTTGAAACATTTCTTCAGTTTCACCTGGATAACCTACAATAAGCGTTGTTCTTATTGCCATTTCTGGCACAGCCTCTCTAAACTTATGAATTAAAGCTGTTGTTTTTTCATGAGTTGTTCCTCTTTTCATAGACTTTAACAACTCTGTATTTATGTGTTGTAAAGGAATATCTAAATAGTTACAAACCTTAGGTTCACGTTTCATAACTTCTAATACATCCATAGGAAAACCTGTAGGAAATGCATAATGCATTCTAATCCATTCAATTCCATCTACTTTTACAAGCGCTTCTAATAATTCTGCTAACGCACGTTTTTTGTAGATATCTAACCCATAATAAGTTAAATCTTGTGCAATTAACATAATTTCTTTAATCCCTTTTTCAGCTAATTTAGTGGCTTCTGTAACCAAATCTTCTATTGGTGTAGAAACATGTTTACCACGCATTAAAGGAATTGCACAAAAAGAACAAGGTCTATCACAACCCTCAGCAATTTTTAAATATGCATAATGTTTAGGTGTAGTTGTTAAACGTTCACCAATTAATTCATGTTTATAATCTGCTTCTAAAACTTTTAATAGGTTTGGCAAATCGTGAGTACC
Organism: Polaribacter sp.; assembly: GCA_039768135.1. Classification (GTDB taxonomy): domain Bacteria; phylum Bacteroidota; class Bacteroidia; order Flavobacteriales; family Flavobacteriaceae; genus Polaribacter. The sequence continues at coordinate 2,216 of JBDNBB010000100.1, read as the reverse complement.
AAAGTATTGATCAACATTAGGTATCTCTGCTTCTAAATCTGGCTTATATCGTTCACTTAAACAACCGGAAACAAAAACTTTATCTACTTCTCCTGCTTCTTTTCTTTGTGCATAATGCAAAATAGTATCTATTGATTCTTCTTTTGCTTTACCAATAAATCCACAAGTATTAATAACTACAATGTTTCCATCATCATTTACATCTTCATGAACTACGTTTTTACCATTGGCTTTTAATTGGCCCATTAAAACTTCACTGTCGTAAACGTTTTTAGAGCAACCTAAAGTAACTACGTTAATCTTATTTTTTTTGATGGTTTTTGTACGCATTCTGTTTTTATTTAAGCGAGTGCAAAAATAGTACTTTTTAAGTGATTGATATTCTTTCTATTGATAGTTTTTAGGCATTTTTCTTGCTTTTGTCAATTGCTCAAAAGCATAGCCCAATTCTAATAAATTTCTTTCATCAAATGGTTTACCCACAAAGGTTAAACTAATTGGTTCTCCAGAAGTTTTATATCCCATAGGAACTGTTAATGTAGGATGAAAAGAAACAGCTGCTATACCTGAATGATAATTATTTATAGACAATATTGCATCTAAATTTTCTGCTTCTAGAGCTTGTAAATACTTCTCTGCTTCCAATTTTAAATTTGCTTTAATAACTTCTAATTCAGCTAATGTAGTTTCATCTTTTACAATTCCATCAAACAATTGTTGACCATAAGGTGCCCTTAAAATAGAATCTTTTTTATTAAACTCAATTACATCTTTTACATTTTTAATAAATAATGATTTATCTGCTTCACTAGCCAGGTATTTAGGTAAATCATTTTTCATATCGATATTTAAAAGAGTAATAAAACCATTAAATGAAATTTGAGGTGGTGTAATTTCTACAATTTCAACACCAACTTTTCTCATCTTTTCTATGTTTAAAGCATAAATAGAATCTCCTAACAAGGGTTTTAAAACACCAAGTCTTTTGCCTTTAAAACTATTAGGTAATCCATTTTGATAATACGCTTCATCTATCTCTTTTGATTTGCTATCTTTTTCATCATAACCTCTCATGGCATTCATAAAAATAGCGTTGTCAATTACATTCTTAGTCATAGGTCCAGGTGTATCTAAGGTACTAGAAATTGGCACAATACCTGATCTGCTTAAAACACCTATTGTAGGTTTTAAACCAACTACAGAATTCTGACTTGAAGGTGATGTAATAGAACCCGAAGTTTCAGTACCTACTGCAGCTACTGCAAAATTAGCAGCTACTGTTACTCCACTTCCTGCAGAACTTCCTCCAGTTTCGAATTCAGCTCTCCCATATGGATTTAAAGTTTGACCTCCAATTGCTGAGTAACCTAAAGGACAGCCTGAACAAAAGAAATACGCCCATTCACTTAAACTTACTTTTCCTAAAATTAGAGCACCATTTTCTCTAAGCTTTTCTACAATAAAAGCATCAGTTTTAGTGTAATTTCTCTCTAAAGCTAAAGCACCAGCTGTTGTTGGCATTTCTTTTGTGTTGATGTTGTCTTTTAACAAAATAGGCATTCCATACATAGAAAATTCTGAAATAGTATCTTTATTTAGATCCTTTTCTCTAGCTTCTTTTAAAACATTAGGGTTCAAAGCTATGATTGAGTTTAGAGACAAAGTTGAATCACTTTCAAATTTTCTGATTCGATATAAATAGAACAACGTCAGCTTTTCATAAGATAACTTACCCTCTTTTACATGATTTTGTAAAGTAGGAATATCTTGTTCTAAAATTAACGGCTTTAATTTGTTATAATTTTCTTCTGAAAACTGGGCTAAGTCAGACTGAAATGGTTTGTAAACCTCATTCATGTCGATTACCTTAGACTGAAAAAGTTTAAATTTCATTCTTCCATTTTGATGATTTTGCTGTGCTTCAATAGCAGCAGATTCATCATATTTTTCAAATTGAAACTCCGGTTCTTTTTCTTGTGGCTTGCATGAAAATAATATGAGTGTAGCAAATAAAAATAGAATTGATTTTTTAATCATAATATATTAAGGTTTTCAGTTGGTAGAAATTTTAAAGATAATAGATATTTATACTAAATTTTAAAGTTAAAAAAAATAATTATATTTATAATGTCCTACGGATATTGAATACCCAAAAGTAACGTTATCCCGTAAAATTTAATTAAAAACGCATACTGTTATGCACATATAACTAGTTG